>NZ_CP077095.1:815000-1115000 GCF_014268885.2 Pseudomonas xantholysinigenes
CTTGCTGCGTAAGCCCACGCCGGTCGAAGATACCAGGCCGCTGCGACTGTTTATTAAAAACACAGCACTCTGCAAACACGAAAGTGGACGTATAGGGTGTGACGCCTGCCCGGTGCCGGAAGGTTAATTGATGGGGTTAGCGCAAGCGAAGCTCTTGATCGAAGCCCCGGTAAACGGCGGCCGTAACTATAACGGTCCTAAGGTAGCGAAATTCCTTGTCGGGTAAGTTCCGACCTGCACGAATGGCGTAACGATGGCGGCGCTGTCTCCACCCGAGACTCAGTGAAATTGAAATCGCTGTGAAGATGCAGTGTATCCGCGGCTAGACGGAAAGACCCCGTGAACCTTTACTATAGCTTTGCACTGGACTTTGAGCTTGCTTGTGTAGGATAGGTGGGAGGCTTTGAAGTGGGGACGCCAGTTCTCATGGAGCCATCCTTGAAATACCACCCTGGCAACCTTGAGGTTCTAACTCAGGTCCGTTATCCGGATCGAGGACAGTGTATGGTGGGTAGTTTGACTGGGGCGGTCTCCTCCCAAAGAGTAACGGAGGAGTACGAAGGTGCGCTCAGACCGGTCGGAAATCGGTCGTAGAGTATAAAGGCAAAAGCGCGCTTGACTGCGAGACAAACACGTCGAGCAGGTACGAAAGTAGGTCTTAGTGATCCGGTGGTTCTGTATGGAAGGGCCATCGCTCAACGGATAAAAGGTACTCCGGGGATAACAGGCTGATACCGCCCAAGAGTTCATATCGACGGCGGTGTTTGGCACCTCGATGTCGGCTCATCACATCCTGGGGCTGAAGCCGGTCCCAAGGGTATGGCTGTTCGCCATTTAAAGTGGTACGCGAGCTGGGTTTAGAACGTCGTGAGACAGTTCGGTCCCTATCTGCCGTGGACGTTTGAGATTTGAGAGGGGCTGCTCCTAGTACGAGAGGACCGGAGTGGACGAACCTCTGGTGTTCCGGTTGTCACGCCAGTGGCATTGCCGGGTAGCTATGTTCGGAAGAGATAACCGCTGAAAGCATCTAAGCGGGAAACTTGCCTCAAGATGAGATCTCACTGGGATCTTGAATCCCCTGAAGGGCCGTCGAAGACTACGACGTTGATAGGTTGGGTGTGTAAGCGCTGTGAGGCGTTGAGCTAACCAATACTAATTGCCCGTGAGGCTTGACCATATAACACCCAAGCAATCTGCGCACGAAAGCAGATTGTGGTGGTGAAGACGAAAGACCCGAAAGTTCGCAACATCACAAATCACATATCCGAATTGGCTGAGGGTGCTGCAAGGCATTCACGGCAACAGAATTTCTTGACGACCATAGAGCATTGGAACCACCTGATCCCATCCCGAACTCAGTAGTGAAACGATGCATCGCCGATGGTAGTGTGGGGCTTCCCCATGTGAGAGTAGGTCATCGTCAAGATTCATTTCGCAAAACCCCTATCTGCGCGAGCAGGTAGGGGTTTTGTCTTTTCCGCATTCGCCAAATCAACACCGCCCCCCCCTGTAGGAGCGGCCTTGCGCCGCGAAAGGGCCGCAACGCGGCCCCAGGATTTGCGCATCAAGCTGATACGCCGGGTCTGCTTCGCAGCCCTTTCGCGACACAAGGCCGCTCCTACAGGGGGGGGGCGATTTGCTTGCAAAAAATGTGACTCGAACGCCGATACAGTTCCTCATAATGGCCATCTCCCACAATTCGAGTCGGAACACTAGAATAGAGCCGACGCATCCACTCAGAACGCCCTTATGTCCAACCCTGTTGAACCCGAAGCGCTCGCGCAGTTGCCGCTGGACGACCTTGTGGCCTGCCACGAGTGCGACCTGCTGATGCGCAAGCCGCAGCTGCAACATGACGAGAAGGCCCAGTGCCCGCGTTGCGGTTATGAGCTCTATGCCCACCGGCACAACCTGGTCAACCGTAGCCTGGCCCTGGTGCTTACGGCCCTGCTGCTGTACGTGCCGGCCAACTTCCTGCCGATCATGCAACTGCACCTGCTCGGCCAGACCTCCGATGACACGGTCTGGAGTGGCGTGCTTGGCTTGTACAACTCCGAGATGCGCGGCATCGCCGTGGTGGTGTTCCTGTGCAGCATGGCTATTCCGCTGCTCAAGCTGCTCTGTCAGCTGGCGGTGCTGTTGAGCATTCGTCTGGACATCGGTCGCAGCTATGGCTTGCTGATCTACCGTATCTACCACCACCTGCGCGAGTGGGGCATGCTCGAGGTCTACTTCATGGGCGTACTGGTGGCCATCGTCAAGCTGGTCGACCTGGCTGAATTAAGCATCGGCCTGGGCCTGGTCTGTTTCGTCAGCCTGCTGCTGGTACAGGTTTGGCTTGAGGTGGTGATGTCGCCACACCAGATCTGGGTGGCTCTGTCGGGGGAGGATGTCCATGCGGGCGATTGATGCAGGCATCCTGGTCTGCAATGAGTGCCATGAGCTGAACCGCCAGGAGGCCGACAGCACGTCGCAGACCTGCACTCGCTGCGGTGCCACCGTGCACGCGCGACGGCCGAACAGCATCGTGCGTACCTGGGCGCTGCTGATCACGGCGATGATCCTCTATATCCCGGCCAACGTGCTGCCGATCATGACCGTCAGCGCCCTCGGCCAGGGCAGTCCGGACACCATCATGTCCGGCGTGATCACCCTGATGAAGCACGGCATGCTGCCGATCGCGGCGGTGGTGTTCATCGCCAGTATCCTGGTGCCGACCTTCAAGCTGGTGGGTATTGCCCTGCTGCTGTATTCGGTGCAGCGCCACCAGCCGCTCTCGGCCCGGCAGCGCATCCTGATGTACCGCTTCATCGAGTTCATCGGGCGCTGGTCGATGCTGGACATCTTCGTCATCGCCATTCTCGTGGCGGTGGTGAATTTCGGCCGCATCGCCAGTGTCGAAGCCAACCTGGGCGCCGTCGCCTTCGCCTCCGTGGTGATCCTGACGATGCTCGCTGCTTTAACTTTCGATCCCCGACTGATCTGGGATAACACGGAGTCGGATGACGACCATGAGTGACTTGCCTACGGCTAAAACCCGCCCCGCTTCAAACTGGTCGGCCATCTGGATCCTGCCGCTGATTGCCCTGGCGATCGGTGGCTGGCTGGCCTGGCAGGCCTATCGTGACGCCGGCATCGAAATCCAGGTGCGCTTCGAGACCGGCGAAGGCATTGTCGCCAACAAGACCGAGGTCATCTTCAAAGGGATGTCCGTGGGTAAGGTCACTGCCCTGGTGCTGGATAACCAAGGCGACAACCGCGGGGTGATCGCGACTATCGAAATGCGCAAAGAAGCCGGGCCTCATCTGACCAAAGGCACGCGTTTCTGGCTGGTGAAGCCGAGCGTCAGCCTGGCCGGGATTTCCGGCCTGGAAACGCTGGTCTCGGGCAACTACATCGCTGTGGACCCGGGCGAGGGTGAGCCGACCAAGCGCTTCACTGCGTTGAAGGAAGCGCCGCCGATGTCCGACGCCGAGCCGGGCTTGCACTTGACGCTGAAGGCCGAGCGCCTGGGTTCGCTCAACCGTGACAGCCCGGTGTTCTACAAGCAGATCCAGGTTGGCCGGGTGAAGAGCTACCGGTTGTCCGAGGACCAGGGCACTGTCGAGATCAAGGTGTTCATCGCCCCGGCCTATGCGGCGCTGGTCCGCAAGCACACACGCTTCTGGAACGCCAGCGGTGTCAGCATCGATGCCGACTTCTCTGGGGTGAAGGTGCGCACTGAGTCCTTGTCGAGCATCGTTGCCGGCGGTATCGCCTTCGCCACGCCAGAGAACCGCAAGGATAGCCCGCCCACCGACCCGAGCCTGCCGTTCCGTCTGTATGAGGACTTCGACGCAGCCCAGGCGGGCATCCGTGTGAAGGTCAGGCTCAGCGACTTCGAGGGCCTGCAGAAGGGCCGTACGCCGGTGCTGTACAAGGGCATCCAGATCGGCTCGTTGAAAAACCTGCAGATCGAGAACGACCTCTCCAGCGCCATGGCCGAGTTGACGCTGGACCCGCTGGCTGAAGACTACCTGGTCGAGGGCACCCAGTTCTGGGTGGTCAAGCCGTCGATCTCGCTGGCGGGCATCACCGGCCTCGAGGCGCTGGTCAAGGGCAACTACATTGCAGTGCGTCCGGGAGAGCCGGGAGCCAAGCCTCAACGCGAGTTCGAGGCTCGTGCGAAGGCGCCGCCGTTGGACCTGAAGGCACCGGGCCTGCACATGGTGCTGTTCGCCGACACCCTGGGCTCGCTGGAAGTGGGCAGCCCGGTCATGTACCGCCAGGTGCGCGTGGGTAGCGTGCAGAGCTACCAGTTCGCCCGCAACAGCAAGCGGATCCTCATCGGCGTGCACATCGAGAAGGAATACGCCAACCTGGTCAACGGCTCCACGCGTTTCTGGAATGCCAGCGGTATCACCTTGACCGGCGGCCTGTCGGGCATCCAGGTCAAGAGCGAGTCGCTGCAGACCCTGATGGCCGGTGGTATCGCTTTTGACACGCCAAAGCCGGATGTGCCGCTCAAGCGCCGCATTCCACGCTTCCGTCTGCATGAGAGCCAGGATGCGGCCGACCGTGCCGGTGCCCTGATCACCATTCGTGTGGACCGTGCCGATGGCCTCAAGCCTGGCACGCCGATTCGCTTCCGTGGGCTGGATGTGGGCAGTGTTGAAAGCGTGGACCTGACCGCCGATCTGCAGGCCGTGCTGCTGCGGGCGCGAATTACCCAGGCGGCCGAGCGCATCGCCCGCACGGGCACTCAGTTCTGGGTGGTCAAGCCGGCCTTGGGCCTGGTGCGTACCGAAAACCTCGACACCTTGGTCGGTGGCCAATACCTGGAAGTGCTGCCTGCGTTCAAGGACAAGGGCCCACAGCGTGATTTCATCGCCCTGAGCGACGCGCCCGAGGTGAAAGGCGAGGAGGTCGGCCTGCCATTGACCCTGAGCGCCCCGCGGCGAGGCTCGATCAAGCCTGGGGTGCCGGTGACCTATCGTGAGGTCACGGTGGGCAAGGTGACTGGCTTCGAGCTGGGCCAAAGCGCCGATCGCGTGCTGATCCATATCCTTATCGAGCCGCGCTATGCCGGCCTGGTGCGCGGCGGCAGCCGATTCTGGAACAGTAGTGGATTCGGTTTCGACTGGGGCTTGTTCAAGGGCGCCACCGTGCGTACCGAGTCGGTGGAGACGCTGATCGCCGGTGGGATCGCCTTCGCCACCCCGGATGGCGAACAGATGGGCAACCCGGCGCGGCCGCAGCAGACCTTTGCCTTGTTCGACAAGCCTGAGGATGCCTGGCTGGAGTGGGCACCGAAGATTCAGATCGGCAAGTGATCGAACGGCTGAGCTGGTACCTGTAGGAGCGGCCTTGCGTCGCGAAAGGGCCGCAAAGCGGCCCCGGCGATCTTTGCATCAGCACAGAAATCCTGGGGTCGCTACGCGACCCTTTCGCGACGCAAGGCCGCTCCTACAGGCAGAGGGGGAGTGTTGGTGGCAAGAAATCACAGGCATAAAAAAACCGACCCTAGGGTCGGTTTTTTCGACAAGAACGTCGCTTAGGCAGCTGCAGCTTCTTTCAGCGCCTTGATGTGGCCATTCAGACGGCCTTTGTGGCGAGCAGCTTTGTTCTTGTGGATGATACCTTTGTCGGCCATACGGTCGATGACAGGTACAGCCAGAACGTAAGCGGCTTGCGCTTTTTCGGCGTCTTTTGCGTCGATGGCTTTGACTACATTCTTGATGTAGGTGCGGACCATGGAACGCAGGCTGGCGTTGTGGCTGCGACGCTTCTCAGCCTGTTTTGCACGTTTCTTGGCGGAAGGTGTGTTGGCCACCGTCGAGCTCCTCGAAAGACTTTAGGTAAATAGCAAACAAAATAGGCCGCGAATCATGCCGACGAGTCGAACGGATGTCAAGGCCACCTGCAGGGTTCCGCCGAGTGGTGGGTCGATGAGCGGGAAATGTTCCCTTCTGCCGCACGACCTGTAAACTCGGGAATTTTGGCTCCCCCTGCGAAGGCGCGGGAGTATCGCACATTCGAACGCTCTCTGCAGCGTCCTCTGCCCTTGGCGTGAAACTTTTCGATGAACCTGCTCAAATCACTGGCCGCAGTCAGCTCCATCACCATGGTTTCCCGGGTGCTCGGCTTCGTCCGCGACACCATCCTGGCGCGGGTCTTCGGTGCGGGCATCGCCACCGACGCCTTCTTCATCGCCTTCAAACTGCCCAACCTGCTGCGCCGGATCTTTGCCGAGGGCGCGTTCTCCCAGGCGTTCGTGCCGATCCTGGCCGAGTACAAGACCCAGCAGGGCGAGGAAGCCACCCGGACCTTCATCGCCTATATCAGCGGCCTGCTGACCCTGGTTCTGGCCCTGGTCACCGTCGTTGGCATCCTCGCCGCGCCCTGGGTGGTCTGGGCCACCGCGCCGGGCTTCGTCGACAGCGCCGAGAAGTACGCGCTCACCACCAGCCTGTTGCGGGTGACCTTTCCTTATATATTGCTGATCTCGCTGTCGTCGCTGGTGGGGGCCATCCTCAATACCTGGAACCGTTTCAGCGTGCCGGCCTTCACGCCGACCCTGCTGAACGTGGCGATGATCGCCTTCGCCGTGCTGCTGACCCCGTACTTCGACCCGCCGATCATGGCCCTGGGCTGGGGCGTGCTGGCCGGTGGCCTGGCGCAGCTGCTGTACCAGCTGCCGGCCCTGAAGAAAATCGGCATGCTCGTGCTGCCACGCCTGAATCTGCGCGACACCGGGGTGTGGCGCGTGCTCAAGCAGATGCTGCCGGCCATCCTCGGCGTATCGGTGAGTCAGATCTCGCTGATCATCAACACCATCTTCGCTTCGTTCCTGGTGGCAGGCTCGGTGTCGTGGATGTACTACGCCGACCGCCTGATGGAGCTGCCCTCGGGCGTGCTCGGCGTGGCCCTGGGCACCATCCTGCTGCCGACCCTGGCCAAGACCTACGCCAACAAGGACCGTGAAGAGTACTCGCGGATCCTCGACTGGGGCCTGCGCCTGTGCTTCCTGCTGGTGCTGCCGTGCACCCTGGCCCTGGCGATCCTCGCCGAGCCGCTGACCGTGGCGCTGTTCCAGTACGGCAAGTTCACCGCCTTCGACGCGGCCATGACCCAGCGTGCGCTGATCGCCTATTCGGTGGGCCTGTTGGCGATCATCCTGGTCAAGGTACTGGCACCTGGCTTCTATGCGCAGCAGAATATCCGCACGCCGGTGAAGATCGCGGTCTTCACCCTGGTCTGCACCCAACTGCTCAACCTGGCGTTGATCGGCCCGCTGGCCCATGCCGGGCTGGCCCTGGCCATCAGCCTGGGCGCCTGCCTCAACGCCGGCCTGCTGTACTGGAGGTTGCGCAGCCAGCAGCTGTTCCAGCCGCAACCTGGGTGGACGATGTTCCTGCTCAAGCTGGTGCTGGCAGTGACGTTGATGTCGGGCGTGCTGTTACTGGGCATGCACTACCTGCCCGCCTGGGACCAAGGCAACATGCTCGCGCGCTTCCTGCGCCTGGGCGCCTTGATCGTGGCGGGCGTGGTGACCTATTTCGGTTGCCTGTACCTGTGCGGTTTCCGCCCGCGGCATTTCGCCCGCAAGGCGTTGCATTGAGGCGCCGGCAGGGTCAGGCGTCGGTTTTTCGCATTCCACGCCCACCGGTGGCGCTGCTGCCTGTCGCCAGCGCCCGGGTGTGGTTATAATCGGCCACTTTATGAGCAAGAAGCGCGTTATGCAGCTGGTTCGAGGTCTTCACAACCTGCGCCCCGAGCACCGGGGCTGTGTCGCCACCATTGGCAACTTCGACGGGGTCCACCGAGGTCACCAAGCTATTCTCGCGCGCCTGCGCGAACGTGGCCAGGCGCTCGGCCTGCCGACCTGCGTGGTGATCTTCGAGCCACAGCCGCGCGAATACTTCGCCCCGGACAGTGCGCCGGCCCGTCTGGCGCGCCTGCGCGACAAGGTCGAGCTGCTGGCCGCCGAGGGTATCGACCGGGTGTTGTGCCTGTCGTTCAACCAGCGCCTGAGCCGGCTCAGCGCCGAACAGTTCGTCAAGGCGGTGCTGGTCGATGGCCTGGGGGTGCGTCACCTCGAAGTGGGCGATGACTTCCGCTTCGGCTGCGACCGCGCCGGCGACTTCGCCTTCCTCACCGAAGCCGGCAAACGCCACGGATTCACCGTCGAAGCGGCCAATACCGTGATCCAGGACGGCCTGCGGGTCAGCAGCACCGAAGTGCGCAAGGCCTTGGCCGAAGGCGATTTCCAGCTCGCCGAACATTTGCTGGGCCGCCCATACTGCATCACCGGTCGCGTGCTGCACGGCCAGAAACTGGCCCGCCAGCTCGGCACACCTACCGCCAACATCCAGCTCAAGCGCCGTCGCGTACCGCTGTCCGGGGTCTATCTGGCCAGCATCGAGATCGACGGCAAGCACTGGCCGGGTGTCGGCAACATCGGGGTACGTCCCACCGTCAGCGGTGATGGTCGTCCCCACCTGGAGATTCATCTCCTGGACTACGCCGGCGACCTCTATGGCCGGTGCCTGACGGTGGAATTCCACCACAAGCTGCGTGAAGAGCAGCGTTTCGCCTCCCTGGAGGCGCTGAAGTCGGCGATCGACGCGGACATCGCCGCCGCACGTGCCCACTGGCACGCTCAACCGCTAACGAAGAGCCTGAAATGACCGACTACAAAGCCACGCTTAACCTTCCGGACACCGCCTTCCCCATGAAGGCCGGCCTGCCTCAGCGCGAACCGCAGATCCTGCAGCGCTGGGACAGCATTGGCCTGTACCGGAAGCTGCGCGAGATTGGCAAGGATCGTCCGAAGTTCGTCCTGCACGACGGCCCGCCCTACGCCAACGGCAAGATCCACATCGGTCATGCGCTGAACAAGATTCTCAAGGACATGATCGTCCGCTCCAAGACCCTGTCCGGCTTCGACGCGCCGTACGTGCCGGGCTGGGACTGCCACGGCCTGCCGATCGAGCACAAGGTCGAGGTCACCCACGGCAAGCACCTGACCGCCGACCGCACCCGCGAGCTGTGCCGCGAGTACGCCGCCGAGCAGATCGAAGGGCAGAAGACCGAGTTCATCCGCCTGGGCGTGCTGGGTGACTGGGATAACCCGTACAAGACCATGAACTTCGCCAACGAGGCCGGCGAGATCCGCGCCCTGGCCGAGATGGTCAAGCAAGGCTTCGTGTTCAAGGGCCTCAAGCCTGTGAACTGGTGCTTCGATTGCGGCTCGGCCCTGGCCGAAGCCGAGGTCGAGTACGCCGACAAGAAATCCCAGACCATCGACGTGGCCTTCCCGCTCGCCGATGAGGCCAAGCTGGCCGCCGCTTTTGGCCTGGACGCGCTGAGCAAGCCCGCCGCCATCGTGATCTGGACCACCACCCCGTGGACCATTCCCGCCAACCAGGCGCTGAACATCCACCCGGAGTTCAAGTACGCCCTGGTCGACACCGGCGAGCGCCTGCTGGTCCTGGCCGAAGAACTGGTCGAGTCGTGCCTCAAGCGCTACAACCTCGAAGGCTCGGTCATCGCCACCGCGCCAGGTTCGGCGCTGGAACTGATCAACTTCCGTCACCCGTTCTATGATCGCCTGTCGCCGATCTACCTGGCCGACTACGTCGAGCTGGGCGCCGGCACTGGTGTAGTGCACTCCTCGCCGGCCTATGGTGAAGACGACTTCGTCACCTGCAAGCGCTACGGCATGGTCAACGACGACATCCTCACCCCGGTGCAGAGCAACGGCGTGTATGTCGAGTCGCTGCCATTCTTCGGCGGCCAGTTCATCTGGAAGGCCAATCCGGCCATCGTTGAAAAGCTGAGCGAAGTCGGCGCGCTGATGCACACCGAAACCATCAGCCACAGCTACATGCACTGCTGGCGCCACAAGACCCCGCTGATCTACCGCGCCACCGCGCAGTGGTTCGTCGGCATGGACAAGCAGCCGAGCACCGGCGAGCCGCTGCGTGAGCGTGCGCTCAAGGCCATCGAAGAGACCAAGTTCGTCCCGGCCTGGGGCCAGGCGCGCCTGCACTCGATGATCGCCAACCGCCCGGACTGGTGCATCTCGCGTCAGCGCAACTGGGGCGTGCCGATCCCGTTCTTCCTCGACAAGCAGACCGGCGAGCTGCACCCGCGTACCGTCGAGCTGATGGAAGCCGTGGCCCAGCGCGTCGAAAAGGAAGGCATCGAGGCCTGGTTCAAGCTGGACGCCGCCGAACTGCTCGGTGACGAAGCCGGCCAGTACGACAAGATCAGCGATACCCTCGACGTGTGGTTCGACTCCGGCACCACCCACTGGCATGTGCTGCGCGGCTCCCACGATATCGGCCACGCCACCGGCCCACGCGCCGACCTGTACCTGGAAGGCTCCGACCAGCACCGTGGCTGGTTCCACTCATCCTTGCTGACCGGTTGCGCCATCGACGGCCACGCGCCGTACCGCGAGCTGCTGACCCACGGCTTCACCGTGGACGAGAACGGCCGCAAGATGTCCAAGTCGCTGGGCAACACCATCGAGCCGCAGAAGGTCAACGACACCCTGGGTGCCGACATCCTGCGCCTGTGGGTCTCGGCCACCGACTACTCCGGCGAGATGGCGGTTTCCGAGCAGATCCTGCAGCGCAGCGCCGATGCCTACCGCCGCATTCGTAACACCGCGCGCTTCCTGCTCTCCAACCTGTCCGGCTTCGACCCGGCCCGTGACCTGCTGCCGGCCGAAGACATGCTGGCCCTGGACCGCTGGGCGGTGGACCGCACCCTGCTGCTGCAGCGCGAGCTGGAAGAGCACTACGGCGAGTACCGTTTCTGGAACGTCTACTCGAAGATCCACAACTTCTGCGTGCAGGAGCTGGGTGGCTTCTACCTCGACATCATCAAGGACCGCCAGTACACCACCGGCGCCAACAGTGTCGCCCGCCGTTCGTGCCAGACCGCGCTGTACCACATCAGCGAGGCGCTGGTGCGCTGGATCGCGCCGATCCTGGCATTCACCGCCGACGAGATCTGGCAGTACCTGCCGGGCGAGCGCAACGAGTCGGTGATGCTCAACACCTGGTACCAGGGCCTGGCCGAACTGCCGGCCGACGCCGAGCTGGACCGTGCCTACTGGGACCGCGTGATGGCTGTTAAAGCCGCGGTCAACAAGGAGCTGGAAAACCAGCGTACCGCCAAGGTCATCGGCGGCAACCTGCAGGCCGAAGTCACCCTGTTCGCTGAAGAGGGCCTGACCGCCGACCTGAACAAGCTCGGCGACGAGCTGCGCTTCGTGCTGATCACCTCGGCCGCCAGCGTGGTGCCGTTCGTCCAGGCGCCGGCCGATGCCGTGACAACCGAAGTCGAAGGCCTCAAGCTGAAAGTGGTCAAGTCCGGCCATGCCAAGTGCGGCCGTTGCTGGCACTTCCGCGCCGATGTGGGCAGCCACCCGGAGCATCCGGAAATCTGCGCCCGTTGCGTCGACAACCTGAGCGGTTCGGGCGAGGTGCGCCACTATGCCTAATGCTCCTGCGGGGCGCTTCGGGCGCCTTGCCTGGCTCTGGCTGAGCCTGGTGGTCCTGGTCCTCGACCAGGCCACCAAGCTGTACTTCGACAGCGCGCTGACCATGTACCAGCAGATCGTGGTCATCCCCGACTACTTCAGCTGGACCCTGGCCTACAACACCGGCGCGGCGTTCAGCTTCCTGGCCGACAGTTCCGGCTGGCAGCGCTGGCTGTTCGCGCTGATCGCCGTGGTGGTCAGCGCGGTGCTGGTGGTCTGGCTCAAGCGCCTGGGGCGCAACGAGACCTGGCTGGCCGTGGCCCTGGCCCTGGTGCTGGGTGGCGCGCTGGGCAACCTGTACGACCGCGTCGTGCTGGGCCATGTGGTCGACTTCATCCTGGTGCACTGGCAGAACCGCTACTACTTCCCGGCCTTCAACCTGGCCGACAGCGCGATCACCGTGGGCGCGGTGATGCTGGCGCTGGACATGTTCAAGAGCAAGAAGTCCGAGGAAGCCGTCCATGACTGAGACCCGCATCGGCCAGAACACCGAAGTCACCCTGCATTTCGCGCTGCACCTGGAAAACGGCGACACCGTCGACAGCACCTTCGACAAGGCCCCGGCCACGTTCAAGGTCGGCGACGGCAACCTGCTGCCGGGCTTCGAGAACGCCCTGTTCGGCTTCAAGGCCGGTGACCAGCGCAAGCTGAGCATCGCCCCGGAGAACGCCTTCGGCCAGCACAACCCGCAGAACGTGCAGGTGATGCCGCGCTCGCAGTTCGAAGGCATGGAGCTGTCCGAAGGGCTGCTGGTGATCTTCAACGACGCCGCCAACACCGAGCTTCCGGGCGTGGTCAAGGCGTTCGACGACAACCAGGTGACCATCGATTTCAACCATCCACTGGCTGGCAAGACCCTGAACTTCGAGGTGCAGATCCTCGACGTGAAGGCCGTGTGAGCCTGGAGCCGAGCATGCAAATCAAACTCGCCAACCCGCGCGGCTTCTGCGCGGGGGTCGACCGGGCGATCGAGATCGTCAACCGCGCCCTGGAAGTCTTCGGCCCGCCGATCTACGTGCGTCACGAAGTGGTGCACAACAAGTTCGTGGTCGAGGACCTGCGCAATCGTGGCGCGATCTTCGTCGAAGAGCTGGACCAGGTGCCGGACGACGTCATCGTCATCTTCAGCGCCCACGGCGTTTCCCAGGCCGTGCGCCAAGAAGCCGCCGGCCGTGGCCTGAAGGTGTTCGATGCGACCTGCCCGCTGGTGACCAAGGTGCATATCGAGGTGGCCAAGTACAGCCGCGACGGCCGTGAGACCATCCTCATCGGCCACGAGGGGCACCCGGAAGTCGAAGGCACCATGGGCCAGTACGACGCCAGCAATGGCGGCGCCATCTACCTCGTCGAGGACGAGGACGATGTCGCCAAGCTGCAGGTGCGCAACCCGGACCACCTGGCCTTCGTCACCCAGACCACCCTGTCGATGGACGACACCAGCCGGGTGATTGATGCCCTGCGCGCGCGCTTCCCGAACATCGGCGGCCCGCGCAAGGACGATATCTGCTACGCCACGCAAAACCGCCAGGACGCCGTCAAGCAACTGGCCGACGAGTGTGACGTGGTGCTGGTGGTGGGCAGCCCCAACAGTTCCAACTCCAATCGCCTGCGCGAGCTGGCCGAGCGGATGAGCACGCCCGCCTACCTGATCGATGGCGCCGAGGACCTGCAGCGTGCCTGGTTCGATGGCGTACAGCGGATCGGCATCACCGCCGGTGCCTCGGCCCCCGAAGTGCTGGTGCGTGGTGTGATCGAGCAGCTCAAGGCCTGGGGCGCCAGCGGCGCCGAAGAGCTTGACGGTCGTGAAGAGAACATCACCTTCTCGATGCCCAAGGAACTGCGGGTACGCTCGCTGATCTGACTCAGCCTTCTGCGCACCGGCGGCCCTCGTCGCTGCGCAGGCTGACCCGGCCACTGGGGCTCAGCACCACCTGGTGCTGACTCCCTGGCCCGCCGCGCTGGCAGATGTCCAGCGTGATGCCGACGAAGCCGACCCCGATCGGCGCCCCTCGCTGGCTGAACCTGACTTCCCGGTTGGAACTCGCGACGATCCTTGTCGGCCTGGCCAGACGCTGCTCGCGCAGCAATTGGCCATCGCGCTCGCGCGATACACGCCAGCCCTTGCCCCAATCACCCTCCAGCGGACTGAACGTCAGTGCCTGCTGTTGCAGCGCGGCCTGGTTGCGCGTGGCTCGCAGCGCGTGTGCCAGGTCCTGGGCCACGGCGGCCTGTTGCAAGGTATCGCTGAGCCTGGCGTAGGCCGTTACGCCCACGTGTGTGAGCAGGCTGCCAATGGCCAGCGCCGACATCATTTGCAGCAGTGTTACCCCGTGTTGCCTCACCGTGCATTCCTCCCAGCAAGTGCTTCGCTGTAGCTTCCGGCCTGGCCATGCGAGGCGCCAGTCAGCCGGTTCGGGCAAGGGCCGAGGAAAGGTCCTGGGAGGGAGAGGATGCGAGCGAAAGAGGGCGGGATGACACTGCTGGAGGTGCTGCTGGCCATGACCGTGCTGGCGCTGGGGGTATTCGCCTCGGCGGCCTTGCAGGTGCGTGGCTTGCAGGCGGGCGATAGTGCCCGGCGCGATAGCCAGGCGCTGCAGCTGGCCCAGGGCATGCTCGAAAGGGTGCGGGCGCAGGGCGGGCTGGATGTTGGCGAGGCGGGCGCCTGGCAGGCGCGGGTCGCGCAGGTGCTGGGGGCGTCGGCGCAAGGGCGGCTCAGGCCTTTGGGGCAGATGCTGGTGTTGGAGGTACATTGGCCTGCCATGGCCGAACGGCCGGCGTTGCAGTTGCAGGGCAGGGTGTTGCCATGAGACGCAGGGCGACGGGGTTTGGCCTGGTCGAGGTGATGTTGGCCGTGGCCCTGGGCTCGTTGCTGCTGGTGGCGGCGGGGCAGGTGTTTGTCCAGGGCTACCAGGCTTGGCGTCTGCACGCGGCGACCGCCCAGTTGCAGGATGATGCCCGCCTGGCCCTGCAGCGCATGGCCGAGGATATCCGCCAGGCCGGGATGTTCGGCTGCCTGCGATTGGACGCGGCGGACTTCGACGACCCGGCCACTGTGCAGGCGTTCGCCAGGCCCGTGCAGGCCAGCGGCGATAGCTTGACGCTGGTAGGGGCCGAGCTGCCGGGGTTGCTGGGGGCGCCGGACTGGACCGTGCTCACCGACTGCCGCAGCTGGGCGCGCGTACAGCGCGGGCAACATGTGCCGGGGGACACCTTGCTGGCCTTGCCGGTGCGCCGAGTGACCTACCGTGTGCGCGGTGGCAGTCTCATGCTCACCACCAACGCCCAGCACGCCAGCCTGATCGACAATGTTGGAGGGCTTGAGGTACGCCAGAGCGAGGACCGCGTGGATATCGACCTGCGCATGCATGATCGCGACCATCACCTGGAACAGCGCCATAGCCTGAGCGTGGCCCTGCGCAACCCCGAGGGTGGAGTATGAATCGCCAGCGCGGCGTGGTGCTGTTGCTGGCGCTGAGCCTCAGCCTGCTGCTGGGGCTGCTGACGGCGTTGGGGATGCGTAGCGCCTTGCTGCAGGCGCGACAGGTGGGCGAGCAGATCTTGCGTGTGCAGGCTTTCGAGCAGGCCGAGGCGAGCTTGATCGAAGGCACGGCGCTGCTGAACGAAGGGCTGCCCGCGCAATGCGGGGCATGCCTGCCACCGGACCTGCCACTCGCCAGCCCCGGCGCAGCCTGGCAAGCCACCGAAAGTGGTTTTGTCTTGCTACAGGTAATCGGCGAAACCCGTCGTGCCGCGGGCCTGGCCACTGGCGAGCCGGTGATGCTGGTGCGGATCACCGCGCTGGGCCGCGAGACGCGCGCCCGGCAATTTCTCGAGGCGGTCTATGCCGTGGACGACCAGGCCGGCGTGCGGCGTGTCAGCTGGCGCCAGCGATTGGAGGAAGGCTGAGATGCAGCGCGGCCTTGGGCTGATCGAATTATTGATTGTCGTGGCGCTGATCGGCATGCTGGCAGCCATTGCCTACCCCAGTTACAGCGACCAGCTTCGGCGAGCCGCGCGCAGCGAAGCGGTCGGGCTGCTGCAGGATGCCGCGCTGCGCCTGGAGCAGCATCGCGCGCGTGCCGGTGGCTATGCCGATAGCGAGCAGCTGAAGACGGTATTGCCGGACGGCAGCCGTTACTACCAGTTGCACGCTCGCCGCGACGAAGATGTCTTCATGCTGCTTGCCCGGCGGGTAGCAGGCGGGTTCATGGCGGACGACCGCTGTGGCGATTTTCGCCTCGATCACGCCGGCGTGCGTGACAATCCGGGTGGCAGCGAAGGCATTGAAGCCTGCTGGGGAAGCTGAAGCGCATTGGGTGCCTGCGCACCGTGGGATTTCTTCAGGTGTTGGATCGAACGATGAGCAAGCAAGTAGTGATAGTCGGTGGCGGGGTGATTGGCCTGCTGACAGCGTTCAACCTGGCGGCCGAGGTCGACCGGGTGGTGGTGTGCGACCAAGGCGAGGTCGGCCGGGAGTCGTCCTGGGCGGGCGGCGGCATTGTCTCGCCACTGTACCCGTGGCGCTACAGCCCGGCGGTGACCGCGTTGGCGCACTGGTCACAGGATTTTTATCCACAACTGGGCGAACGCCTGTTCGCCAGCACGGGGATCGACCCCGAGGTCCATACCACCGGGCTGTACTGGCTTGACCTGGACGACCAGGCCGAGGCCTTGGCCTGGGCCGCCCGGGAGCAACGACCGCTCAGCGCCGTGGATATTTCCGCCGCCTATGATGCCGTCCCGGTGCTGGGGGCGGGCTACCGTCACGCCATCTACATGGCGGGCGTGGCCAACGTGCGTAATCCGCGCCTGGTGAAGTCGCTCAAGGCCGCCGTGCAGGCGCTGCCCAACGTGACCCTGCGCGAGCACTGCCAGGTCAGCGGCTTCGTTCGCGAGGGCGGGCGGGTGATCGGTGTGCAGACCGACGACGGTGTGCTGGCCGCCGACGAGGTGGTGCTCAGTGCCGGGGCCTGGAGTGGCGACCTGCTGCAGACCCTGGGCCTGAGCCTGCCGGTGGAGCCGGTGAAGGGGCAGATGATCCTGTTCAAGTGTGCCGAGGACTTCCTGCCGAGCATGGTCCTGGCCAAGGGGCGCTATGCGATCCCGCGGCGTGACGGGCACATCCTGGTCGGTAGTACCCTGGAACATGCCGGTTACGACAAGACCCCGACCGGGGATGCGCTGGAGAGCCTGAAGGCCTCGGCGGTGGAGTTGCTGCCGGCGCTGGCGGATGCCGAGGTAGTGGGGCACTGGGCTGGCTTGCGCCCAGGGTCGCCGGAAGGCATCCCGTATATTGGCGCGGTACCGGGGCACGCGGGGCTATGGTTGAACTGCGGGCATTACCGCAACGGACTGGTGCTGGCGCCGGCATCGTGCCAGCTGTTCAGCGATCTGCTGCTGGGGCGCGCGCCGATCATCGATCCGGCGCCGTATGCACCTGAGCGTATCGGATCATTGTAGATACCGTCTTGACTCTCACCCCGCAAGAGGGATTTTGGGGTCAAACGGTATCCCCGACTTCACCACCCCGTAAACCAGGTGCAGCAGCTTGCGCATCGCCGCGCAGACGATCTGTTTGTAAGCTTTGTGCCGGCTGCTCAACCGCTCTGCCAGTTCCTTCACAACAGGGTTATGTCTGATTGAGACAGTGCCTGACATCCACAAGCCTGCACGCAGCCTTGAGGCGCCTGTACGCGAAATAGTGCTCTTACCTATGAACTCTCCCGATTGCTGCACCACTGGGTTTAAGCCTGAAAACGCGACAATCGCAGAAGGGCTTTGGTATTTCAGTGGATCGCCCAGTTCGGCGAGCAGCAACGTAGCAGTGGTGTCACCCAAACCATCAATCGAGGTAATCAGCTCACGTCGCTTGCGCAGGTCTGGATCATCATCGATCGTCTGCTCGATGGCCTTCCTGGTCTTTTCCAGCTCTTCGTTGATGTGCCCGATTACGTCTTGAATCGACTGCTGTACCGCATCTAGTGCGACATCCAAACGATTCTGCTCCATCTGGCGCATTTCCTTGAGGTCGTCCAGTCGCCGCACCAGAGCACGCAAGCGGCGCTGCGCAGGGGGCTCAGGCTCCCACTGGCGAAGCGAGACAGCCTTTTGTTGGCCATAGGCAGCAATGACTTTGGCGTCAGCCTTATCTGTTTTGACGCGCCGAAGCTCCACGTCAGCGAATTTCGCAATCACCGCCGGGTTCAGAATGCACACCCGATAACCTTGGTTGTGACAGTGCTCGGCCAGCGCTTCGTGATAGATGCCTGTAGCCTCCATAACAATCCAGGCGCCTGGTTCAGCATGGCGCTCAAGCCAGTCGCTAAACTGCCTGAACCCTCCAGGATCATTGGACAGCTTGGCTTTGGTGCGCATCTTGCCATTGGGGAGCGGGATGGCAATGTCGAAAGATTTTTTGGCGACATCAACGCCAACAAAGACGGACATGATCTCCTCCTTCAAACTACGAAAGTCGATCACCCTACACTCAGTTCAACCTTGTTAATGCGTGCTCACGCCGGGGGCGGGCACTAGATACCGTTCGAACTCGTCGAGTGGGGTTGGAAGACCAGAGCGTTATCTACAGTGCGGGCTTGATGCCCTTGGAGCGGCTCTGCTTCAAGGCCTTCCCTCGATGATCAGTCGAGAACTTTCGCCTCTAGGGAGGCGAAAGTCGAGATACAAGGAGCGGCCTTGCCGAGGCGTCGGACCGGTCGGAAAGGGCTGCGTAGCAGCCCCAGGATTTCAGCGTTTACACAAAGATCGTTGGGGCCGCTCCGACGCCTCGGCAAAGCCACGCCTACGCAAGGTGCTCAGCGCTGCTGCCCTGGCCCTTGCTCCAGATGCTGCTGGCTGCAATACCATTCCTGGCCCCGCGACAGCGCGCGGTCGTTGGGCAGGTGCACGCCGCAGTGGGCGCAACGCACCATCTTCAGCGGATCTTGCAGCTGCGGCTCGGCAGGGGATTGCTGACTGGTCTTGAACTTGCGCCACAGCCAGAACGCGGCGGCGATCAGGGCGATCCAGAAAAGTAGGCGAACCATGGTGTCCAGCTTGTCGAATGAAGAAGGCGACAGTCTAGGGTGCGGCCATGAAAAAAGGGAGGCCTCAGGCCTCCCTTTCTTTTGCGCGTTCGCCGATCAGTCGAACAGACCGAAGGTCATGTAGCTGAACCAGGAACGGTCTTTCTCGGCTTCCTTCGGACCTTCCGGCAGGATCGGGTCGCCGTTCTCGTCCTTGGGCAGCAGCTCTTGCGGGATCTCCGAACGGGCATCCTGGAACTGCTTGACCACGTCCTGGTTGGCGCGGGTTTCACCCGGCGGCAGTGGGGTCTTGGTTTCGATCAGGCCCAGGGTGGCCTTGGACAGCCACGAACGGTTGCCGTTTTCGTCCACCTTGGTGACGAACTGGCCGTCGACCAGGCTCGGGTGGTCCGGGTAGTTGAGCTTGAGGGTCTCGAGGCTGGTAGCGGCCAGTTCGTCCAGGTGCATGCGCTGGTACGACTCGACCATCACTGCCAGGCCGTCGCCCACCGATGGGGTTTCCTGGAAGTTCTCCACCACGTAGCGGCCACGGTTGGCGGCGGCGACATAGGCCTCGCGGCTCAGGTAGTAGTTGGCCACGTGGATCTCGTAGGAGGCCAGCAGGTTGCGCAGGTAGATCATGCGCTGCTTGGCGTCCGGCGAGTAACGGCTGTTGGGGAAGCGGCTGGTCAGCTGGGCGAACTCGTTGTACGAGTCGCGGGCGGCGCCCGGGTCGCGCTTGGTCATGTCCAGCGGCAGGAAGCGCGCCAGCAGGCCACGGTCCTGGTCGAACGAGGTCAGGCCCTTCAGGTAGTAGGCGTAGTCGACGTTCGGGTGCTGCGGGTGCAGACGGATGAAGCGCTCGGCGGCCGATTTGGCGGCCTCGGGCTCGGAGTTCTTGTAGTTGGCGTAGATCAGCTCGAGCTGCGCCTGGTCGGCGTAGCGGCCGAATGGATAGCGCGACTCCAGGGCCTTGAGCTTGTTCACGGCACTGGTGTAGCTGGAGTTGTCCAGGTCGGCCTGGGCCTGTTGGTACAGCTCGGCTTCACTGAGGTTCTCGTCAATGACTTCCTTGTTAGAGGAACAGGCCGCGGTGAGCCCGAGGATGGCGATCAGCAGCAGGTGTTTCACTTGCATGGCGGCTTGCGTCCCTTTGACGGCCGCTGTCTTGGGCGGTGCCGTCCTGTTATGATGAGCGCCCCCGGCCAACCCCGGGGCAAAAGAAGCCGTATTTAACCACAAGCGCGCAGCCGAAACCAAAGGCTGAACGCCCGTCGATTCGAGCATGTCCGAGATCATTCAACTTAGCGCAGAGGTCCCGTCCGAACTGGGCGGCCAACGCCTCGACCAGGTCGCCGCCCAATTGTTCGCCGAGTACTCGCGTTCGCGCCTGTCCTCGTGGATCAAAGATGGCCGCCTGACCGTCGATGGCGCGGTGCTGCGACCGCGCGACACCGTCCACAGCGGCTCCATCCTGGCCCTCGAGGCCGAACAGGAGGCCCAGGGCGAATGGGTGGCTCAGGACATCGAGCTGGATATCGTCTATGAGGACGACCAGATCCTGGTGATCAACAAGCCCGCCGGGCTGGTGGTCCACCCAGCGGCCGGCCACCCGGATGGCACCCTGCTCAATGCCCTGTTGCACCATGTGCCAGACATCGTCAACGTGCCGCGCGCCGGTATCGTGCACCGTCTGGACAAGGACACCACCGGTCTGATGGTGGTGGCCAAGACCCTGCAGGCGCAGACCAACCTGGTCGATCAACTGCAGAAGCGTTCGGTCAGCCGCGTCTACGAATGCATCGTGGTCGGCGTGGTGATCGCGGGCGGCAAGATCGACGCCCCGATCGGCCGCCACGGCGGTGAGCGCCAGCGCATGGCGGTCACCGACGGTGGCAAGCCAGCGATCAGCCATTACCGCGTACTCAAGCGCTTCCGTTCGCACACCCATGTGCGGGTCAAGCTGGAAACCGGCCGTACCCACCAGATTCGCGTGCACATGGCCCATGTCGGCTATCCGTTGGTCGGCGACCAGACGTATGGCGTGCGTTTCCGCATTCCACCGGCCGCCAGCGTGGCCATGGTCGAGGCGGTGAAGCACTTCCCGCGCCAGGCCCTGCACGCCCGCTTCCTGGCGCTGGACCACCCGACCACCGGTGAGCGCATGGAATGGAAGTCGGACCTGCCGGACGACTTCCAGTGGTTGCTGTCGTTGCTCGACCAGGACCGCGAGAGCTTTATCGGATGAGTGGTCTGACGCAGTCGCTGATCATGCCCGACTGGCCGGCCCCGGCCTCGATTCGCGCCTGTGTCACCACCCGCGAGGGCGGCGTCAGCTTGCCGCCCTATGAATCCTTCAATCTTGGCGACCATGTGGGCGATGATCCGCAGGCGGTCGCCGAGAACCGTCGTCGTCTCAGCGATGAATTTGCCATCCAGCCCGCCTGGCTCAAGCAGGTGCACGGGCTGGTGGTGGCCGATGCCGACCCCGCCGTGGTGGCCGAAGCCGACGCCAGTTGGACCGATCAGCCTGGCATCGCCTGTGCCGTGATGACCGCCGACTGCTTGCCCGCTTTGTTCTGCGACCGTGCCGGGACCCGTGTAGCGGCTGCTCATGCCGGATGGCGCGGGTTGGCCGGGGGCGTGCTGGAAGCCACCCTGGACCGCCTGGCCGTGCCGCCTGACGAGGTGTTGGTGTGGCTGGGCCCGGCCATCGGGCCACAGGCGTTCGAAGTGGGCCTGGAAGTGCGCGATGCCTTTACCGCCGTGCATCCCGAAGCTGCCGCAGCCTTTGTCGACGGTGAGCGTCCGGGCAAGCTGATGGCCGATATCTACCAGCTGGCGCGGATCCGATTGGCGGCGCGGGGTGTCACCGCCGTTTACGGTGGCGGCTTCTGCACGGTCAGCGATCCACGCTTCTTCTCCTATCGCCGCACCCCGCAGGGTGGGCGATTTGCTTCGTTGGTCTGGTTGCAGCCGCGTTAACCTGTACCGGCCCCTTCGCGGGTAAACCCGCTCCCACAGGATCTCCACAGCCCTTCAGCCCACCACAGCCCCTGTGGGAGCGGGTTTACCCGCGAAGAACCCAGCGGCGAACCTTCAGGCTGACTCTTGTCAACCCCGCTAAGCTTGAATCTTCCAGAATCACCCTTATCTATTGGTCATCTCAGGCAGGTTCTTCATTACAGGTGCTGTCCATCGCTCCGCCTGCCCTTTATAGGAAGGTACCCCCATGCGAATAGACCGACTGACCAGCAAGCTGCAACTCGCGTTATCCGATGCCCAATCCCTGGCCGTGGGCATGGACCACCCGGCCATCGAGCCCCTGCACCTGCTGCAGGCGCTGATCGACCAGCAGGGCGGCTCGATCAAGCCGCTGCTGATGCAGGTGGGCTTCGACGTCAACAGCCTGCGTAAGGCGTTGAGCAAAGAGCTCGACCAACTGCCGAAAATCCAGAACCCGACCGGCGACGTGAACATGTCCCAGGACCTGGCGCGCCTGCTTAACCAGGCCGACCGCCTGGCCCAGCAGAAGGGCGACCAGTTCATCTCCAGCGAGCTGGTGCTGCTCGCCGCCATGGACGAGAACAGTAAGGTCGGCAAGTTGCTGCTCGGCCAGGGCGTGAGCAAGAAGGCCCTGGAAAACGCCATCAACAACCTGCGCGGTGGCGCGGCGGTCAATGACGCTAATGCTGAAGAGTCGCGCCAGGCCCTGGACAAGTACACCGTCGACCTGACCAAGCGCGCCGAAGACGGCAAGCTCGACCCGGTGATCGGCCGTGACGACGAGATCCGCCGCACCATCCAGGTGCTGCAACGCCGGACCAAGAACAACCCGGTGCTGATCGGCGAGCCCGGCGTCGGCAAGACCGCCATCGCCGAGGGCCTGGCCCAGCGCATCATCAACGGCGAAGTGCCCGACGGCCTGAAAGGCAAGCGCCTGCTGGCGCTGGACATGGGCGCGCTGATTGCTGGCGCCAAGTACCGCGGCGAGTTCGAAGAGCGCCTGAAAGCCCTGCTCAACGAACTGAGCAAGCAGGAAGGCCAGATCATCCTGTTCATCGACGAACTGCACACCATGGTCGGCGCCGGCAAGGGCGAGGGCGCCATGGACGCCGGCAACATGCTCAAACCGGCCCTGGCCCGTGGCGAGCTGCACTGCGTCGGCGCCACCACGCTCAACGAATACCGCCAGTTCATCGAGAAGGACGCCGCCCTCGAGCGCCGCTTCCAGAAGGTGCTGGTAGAGGAGCCGAGCGAGGAAGACACCATCGCCATCCTGCGCGGCCTGAAAGAACGCTATGAAGTGCACCACAAGGTGGCCATTACCGACGGCGCGATCATTGCCGCGGCCAAGCTCAGCCATCGCTACATCACCGACCGCCAGCTGCCGGACAAGGCCATCGACCTGATCGACGAAGCCGCCAGCCGCATCCGCATGGAAATCGACTCCAAGCCGGAAGTGCTCGACCGCCTCGACCGTCGCCTGATCCAGCTGAAGGTCGAGTCCCAGGCGCTGAAGAAGGAAGAGGACGAAGCGGCGAAGAAACGCCTGGAGAAACTGACCGAGGAAATCGAGCGCCTGGAGCGCGAGTATTCCGACCTCGAAGAGATCTGGGCTTCGGAAAAGGCCGAGGTACAAGGTTCGGCACAGATCCAGCAAAAGATCGAGCAGGCCCGCCAGGAGCTCGAAGCCGCCCGCCGCAAGGGCGATCTCAGCCGCATGGCCGAGCTGCAGTACGGGGTTATCCCGGACCTGGAGCGCAGCCTGCAAATGGTCGACCAGCATGGCAAGACCGACAACCAGTTGCTGCGCAACAAAGTGACCGAGGAAGAAATCGCCGAAGTGGTGTCCAAGTGGACCGGCATCCCGGTGGCCAAGATGCTCGAAGGCGAGCGCGAGAAGCTGCTGAAGATGGAAAGCCTGCTGCACGAACGGGTGATCGGCCAGAACGAGGCGGTGACCGCCGTGGCCAACGCCGTGCGTCGTTCCCGTGCCGGGTTGTCCGACCCCAACCGCCCCAGCGGCTCGTTCCTGTTCCTCGGCCCTACCGGGGTGGGCAAGACCGAGCTGTGCAAGGCGCTGGCCGAGTTCCTGTTCGACACCGAAGAGGCCATGGTGCGTATCGACATGTCGGAGTTCATGGAGAAACATTCCGTGGCTCGCCTGATCGGCGCTCCACCAGGCTACGTGGGTTATGAAGAGGGCGGCTACCTGACCGAGGCCGTGCGCCGCAAGCCGTACTCGGTGGTGCTGCTCGACGAGGTGGAGAAGGCCCACCCGGATGTGTTCAACGTGCTGTTGCAGGTGCTTGAGGATGGTCGCCTGACCGACAGCCATGGCCGCACCGTGGACTTCCGCAACACGGTGATCGTGATGACCTCCAACCTGGGCTCGGCGCAGATCCAGGAGCTGGCCGGTGATCGCGAGGCGCAGCGTGCGGCGGTGATGGACGCGGTGGGCGCGCACTTCCGGCCGGAGTTCATCAACCGGATCGACGAAGTGGTGGTGTTCGAGCCCCTGGGGCGCGAGCAGATCGCCGGTATCACCGAGATCCAGCTTGGCCGTCTGCGCAGCCGCCTGGCCGAGCGCGAGCTGAGCCTGAGCTTGAGCCCGGAGGCGTTGGACAAGCTGATTGCCGTGGGTTACGACCCGGTATATGGCGCACGGCCATTGAAGCGAGCGATCCAGCGCTGGATCGAGAACCCGCTGGCGCAGTTGATCCTGTCTGGCGAGTTCCTGCCGGGTGCGGCGATCACTGCGAAGGTAGAAGGCGACGAGATCGTCTTTGCCTGATCACGGTAGTCAATGAAGAGCCCCGCCTGTGCGGGGCTTTTTTTGCATATTTGCCTGTGCGGGCCTCTTCGCGGGTAAACCCGCTCCCACAGGTACCGCGCCGCGCTCAAGGGTTGTCAGATCCCTGTGGGAGCGGGCTTGCCCGCGAAGAGGTCGGTGCAGCCCCAGAAAAACCGGGCCTTTTCGGGCTTCCCAGATAACTTGCTGAATTTTTTGAAAAAAGTGCTTGCACAAAATCCAGAGTGCCCCTAATATTCGCCCCGCTGTCAGGCACTGAGCGAATCACCAGCAACATCGGGGATCGCAAAACAACTTACAAATCAGTAAGTTGAACGAAAAAAAGTGGTTGACAAGCAAAACGAAGAATGTAGAATAGCCGGCCTCAGCAGCGACAACGCGAAAGCGAAGCAGCTAAAGAGTTCGAAGCTAACACAGGCTTCGAAGCAGTAAAGATGTACCGAAGTTCAGTTCCGCGATAGCTCAGTCGGTAGAGCAAATGACTGTTAATCATTGGGTCCCTGGTTCGAGTCCAGGTCGCGGAGCCAATCTCGGGGTGTAGCGCAGTCCGGTAGCGCGCCTGCTTTGGGAGCAGGATGTCAGGAGTTCGAATCCCCTCACCCCGACCATTTTCCGGGTCGTTAGCTCAGTTGGTAGAGCAGTTGGCTTTTAACCAATTGGTCGTAGGTTCGAATCCTACACGACCCACCATGTAAAAAGGGCATCTCGACTGAGATGCCCTTTTTCTTTTGCCCGCGATTTATGTCCCCGCCCTTGCTACCCTGTGGCCTTTGCCCGCAGGAGCGCCACGCATGTCCCTCAAAGCCCGTGTTTTCATTGCCACCAGCCTGGATGGCTATATTGCCCGTGAAGACGGCGGCCTCGATTGGCTGATGGGCGCCACCCAATCCACCGACGACCATGGCTATGCCGGGTTCATGGCGGGTGTCGATACGCTGGTGATGGGGCGGGGGACCTTCGACAAGGTCATGACTTTTGGCGAGTGGCCGTATCCGGATACGCGGGTGGTGGTGGTCAGCAGCACCCTCGAAGCCTTGCCCAAGGGCGCACCGGAGCAGGTCGAGCTACACCCCGGGCCGATTCCGGCGTTGCTCGAGCATCTGCAGGGCACGGGGGCGAAAAGCCTGTACCTGGATGGCGGCAAGCTGATTCAGGGGTTCTTGCGTGAGGGGTTGGTGGATGAACTGACCATCACCCGCATTCCCGTGCTGCTGGGGCAGGGGATTCCGTTGTTCGGCGGGTTGGCGAAGGATGTGCTGTTGCAGCACATGAAGACGACCAGTTACGAGAGTGGGTTCGTGCAGAGTACGTATCGCGTGGTCAGGTGAATCGCTGGGGCCGCTATGCGGCCCTTTCGCGACACAAGGCCGCTCCTACAGGCGATCGCGTCCCCCTGTAGGAGCGGCCTTGTGTCGCGAAAGGGCTGCGCAGCAGCCCCAGGATCTTGAAGCCTCAGTGCAGCTTCAAACGCGGCTCGGTCCCGCGCCCAATCTTGCTACCCAGCATCATCATCGCCGTGCGGAAGAACCCATACAGCGCCATCTGGTGCATCCGGTACAGCGACACATAGAACATCCGCGCCAGCCAGCCCTCCAGCTTCACGCTGCCCATCAGGTTACCCATCAGGTTGCCCACCGCCGAGAACCGCGACAGCGACACCAGCGAGCCGTAGTCCTTGTACTCGTAGGTCGGCAGCGCCTTGTTCTCCAGGCGCGCCTTCAGGCTCTTGGCCAGCAACGACGCCTGCTGGTGCGCGGCCTGGGCCCGTGGCGGCACGTTGCGGTCGCTGCCCGGCTGTGGGCAGGCGGCGCAGTCGCCGAAGGCGAAGATATTGTCGTCCAGGGTGGTCTGCAGGGTCGGGCGCACCACCAGCTGGTTGATGCGGTTGGTTTCCAGGCCGTCGATGTCCTTGAGGAAGCCCGGCGCGCGAATGCCCGCCGCCCATACCTTCAGGCTGGCCTGGATGACTTCGCCCGAAGCGGTCTTCAGGCCATCCTCGGTCACTTCGCTGACCGCGGCGTTGGTCATCACCGTCACGCCGAGTTTTTCCAGGGTCTTGTGCACCGGCACGCTGATGCGTTCCGGCAGCGCCGGCAGCACCCGTGGGCCTGCTTCGATGATGGTGATGTGCATGTCTTTCGGCTGGATCTTGTCCAGGCCGTAGGCCGCCAGCTCGTGGGCGGCGTTGTGCAGCTCGGCCGCCAGCTCCACGCCCGTGGCGCCGGCACCGACGATGGCCACGCTGATCTGCTCGCTGGCCACATCACCGGCATGGGCGCGCAGGTAGTGGTTGAGCAGTTGCTGGTGGAAGCGCTCGGCCTGCTTGCGGCTGTCGAGGAACAGGCAATGCTGCGCCGCACCCAAGGTGCCGAAGTCGTTGGTGTTGCTGCCCACGGCAATGACCAGGGTGTCGTAGCCGATGGTACGCGCAGGCAGCAGCTCGCGGCCCTCGTCGTCGAGGGTCGCGGCCAGCTGGATCAGCTTGCTTTCACGGTCCAGGCCGCTCATGCGGCCCATCTGGAAGTTGAAGTGGTTCCACTTGGCCTGGGCCACGTAGTTCAGTTCATCTTCCGAGGAGTTCAGCGAACCGGCCGCTACTTCGTGCAGCAGGGGCTTCCAGATGTGCGTCAGGTTGGCATCAACCAGGGTGATCTCGGCCTGTTTGCGCTTGCCCAGGCTTTTACCCAGGCGGGTCGCCAGTTCCAGGCCGCCGGCGCCGCCGCCGACAATCACGATGCGATGAGTCATTGGGATTTCTCACAAGTTTTACGGAATTCTTGGGCACAAGGCCCGGCCACATCCGGCACGAGGGGAGGGCGAGCGCAAGGCAGCTCACAGCACCAGTCCACTCAGCAGGCGGCTCAACAGGCCCAGACCGACGGTCACGGCCACCACCAGCAGCAGGAGCAGCCATGGCCGGAAAGGCCGGCGCTCGACTTGATGCTGGGGGGCACTCAGATACTCATCGACGCGACGCTGATCTTCAGGATTCAGGCGGCTGGTCATGGTGGGCCTCGTCAGATAGACGTTGGTGAATGCGCAAACGCTACAGCGTTCACGCAAACGCATGGGTCGAATGATAATGCTTTCTATCCCCGGCGCCGAGTGTACGTGATCGCAAAGACACCCGGCACTGGATCAAAGACTGATACCTACGTCGAACACGATGCTGCGCCCCAGGTTGCCGCGCAAGAAATCCGGCGCATCCGGGTGGGCAAACAGCACCCGGGCGAAGGTCGGCCCTACCAGCGACAGCGAGCGCCAGCCCTGGCGCAGGTACTCGGTGGGCGGCGGGAAATGGCTGTTGAGGTCGAGCACCTCGCGCTTGAGGCTGGCGAAGGCGATGATGTCCAGCTCGCCCAGGTCGAGCCCACGCTCGCGGTAGTTGTGTGACTTCTTGCGCAGGGTCGGCGCCAGGCGCCCGAGCAGTTCCTGGGCGCTGATTCGCCGAGGCCGCTGCTCGCGACGCACCAACTGGGCCAGGGAAAACGCGCTGCGCCGCCGTTGCAGCTCTTCGCGCCATTCGTCGTTGAGCCGCCGGCCTTCGTCGAGCACGAAGAACACTTCGAACGCCGCGTCGCGGAACAGCACGTCCGGCGGCTCCTGCCCGGCCGGGGTGAAGTCCTCGCTGCGGTAGGGAATGTTCAGCCCTTGCAGCAGGCGTTGGCAGACCCAACGCTCACGCTCCCATTTGCGGGCATTGGACAGGAACGCATTGGCTTGTTCGGCCTGGATGGTTAGCAGGCGGAGGTAGTCTGAGTCATCCATGGGGACAAGCTTAGCCGCTAATTGATGACGGTAAGATGCTGTTTGTGCGTGGGAATCAGCCTAGCACCAGCCATTGCTGGAGCACGCCGAGCAAATGCAGCAGCCCGCCGCCCAGGCAGATCGCCGAACTGACCGCGATGAAACGCCGGCTGCGCCCGGTACCGGCCAGCATCAGCGGGCCCAGCAGGCCACGGGCCAGGTACACCAGGGTGATCAGGCAGATCACCGGTAGCAGCAAGGGTAGCGGTCGTATCAACCCCGCCGCCGACAACGCATAGGCCGACCAGGCCAGCAGCACCGCCGCGATCGCTGCCGTGACCAGGGCAGGGTAGGCGCGCCCTTGTTCGGCGGCCCGGGCCATGCGCTCGCCCGCGCCGAACAACCGATACCAACGGGGCCCCACGGCGATCACCGCCAGGTGCAGCACCCCGGCGATGGTGCTGAACAGCGCGCCGAGCAACAACGGCAGGTTGATTCCTTCGGGCATGGCGGATGCGTCCTGCAGCAAATGGAGGTGCCAGCCTATAGCAACCGGATGAACGGGAGAATGGGTGTAGACTCAGCCTTGCCCACACGGTCGACAGGGATATTGCTTACGTGATCAGCGCACAGGTCTTGTCCAGCACCAGCCTCACACTTGGTTGGCTTGGTTACCTGCCCCTGCTGGCCTGGGCCGCCAGCCGTACCCGCTGGGTGGAGCTGTTCACCGACACCCGCCGCCAGCACCTTTTGTTCGGCACGGTGTTCTGCCTGTTCGTGCTGTGGCTGGTGCGGCGTGACTTCGACACCGGCGTGTCCTATCACTTCATTGGCATGACTGCCGTGACCCTGCTGCTGGACTGGCCGTTGGCGATACTCGGAGGTTTTCTTGCCCAGCTTGGGTTGCTGCTGCTCGGTCGGCAGGACCTTGCCGCACTGGGCGTCAACGGCCTGCTGATCATTGGCCTGCCGGTGCTGGTCACCGAGGTATGCGCGATCGTGGTCGAACGCGCGCAGCCGCGTAACCTGTTTGTGTATATCTTCTGTTCCGGGTTCTTTCCTGCCGCACTGACCGTGCTGGTGTGCCTGGCGGCCGGGCTGGGGTTGCTGTGGATGGACGAGCGGTTCGCCATGCCGGAGTGGCTGAGCGACTTCGTTGGATATCTGTGGCTGATGATGTTCCCCGAGGCGTTCATCAATGGCACGGTGATCAGTGCCTTGGTGGTGTTTTGCCCCGAGTGGCTGGAGACGTTCAACCGCAGCCGATATTTGCAGGCGCCGTGGAAGGATGAAGAGCGCTGACATGAAACCATGTCCGGGTCCTGTGGGAGCGGGTTCACCCGCGAAGCATGCGACTCGGTGCATGGCACCGGCTTCGCCGGTGTTCGCGGGTAAACCCGCTCCTACAGTGATCTCACACGGCCAACAAACCATCCGGCCTCAATGCCGCGGCTCCAGATCCCCCGAATACAACTCATCCTCGGACTCTTGCGCCCCCGCGATCTTATGCTCCTCGGCCGCCCAGGCCCCCAGGTCGATCAGCTTGCAGCGGTCCGAGCAGAACGGCCGGAACGGGCTCTTGTCCCCCCATTCCACGGGCGCCCCACAGGTCGGGCAATCAACGGTCATCGGCTGGCTCATGGCTGGCCTCCTCGCAAAGTCAGGTAAAAGTGGTGCAGGCGGTCGATCTCGTCGTGCAGCGATTGCAGGTCACGATCGTTGACCACCACGTCATCGGCATGGCGCAGGCGTTCTTCCCGGGCCAGCTGGGCCTTGAGAATCGCCTGCACCTGCTCATGATTGGTGTTGTCCCGCTGCAAGGTGCGCTGCACCTGCAACTCGGTCGGCGCATCGATCACCAAAATGCGCTGGGTCTTGCTGAACTGCCCCGACTCGATCAACAGCGGCGACACATACACCGCATAGGGCGTCTCGGCCTTGGCCAGGTAGCTGAAGATCTCCTGGCCGATCAGCGGGTGCAGCAGCTGCTCCAGCCATTGCCGCTGCGCAGGATCCGCGAAGATCTGCTGGCGCAGGGCGCCACGGTCGAGCTGACCGTCTTCGAGCAATACGCCCGGGCCGAAGCGTTCGACGATGCTGGCCAGGGCAGGGCGCCCCGGCTCGACAACCCAGCGCGCGGCCTGGTCGGCATCGACCAGGTGCACGCCCAGCTCGACGAAGCGCTCGGCGGCGGCGCTCTTGCCGCTGCCGATGCCGCCGGTCAGGCCGAGAATCCAGGGGGTGAAAGGCGCTGTGCTCATCAGGTTCCAAGCAGTTGCAGGTAAGAAGCGACTATTTCATCACCCCAGAGCAATGCGATCCACCCCGCAATGGCCAGATAAGGCCCGAAAGGCAACGCAGCGCCCATTTGCGTGCGCTTCAAACGCACCAGCGTCAGCCCGATCAGCGCTCCCACCAGCGAGGCCAGCATCAAGGTCAGCGGCAAAACCTGCCAACCACCCCAGGCCCCGAGCATGGCCAACAGCTTGAAGTCGCCAAAGCCCATGCCCTCCTTGCCGGTCACCAGCTTGAACACCCAGTACACCGTCCACAAACTCAGGTAGCCCGCCACCGCGCCCCACACCGCATCGGCCAGCGGCACCAGCAACTCAAAGGTGTTGACCACCAGCCCCAACCAAAGCAGCGGCAGCACCAGCACATCCGGCAGCAACTGGTGCTCGGCATCGATCAGGCTCAAGCCGATCAGCCCCCAGGTCAGCAGCATCACCGCCAGCGCTTCCACGCCCGGCCCGAAATGCCACGCCACCAGCAGTGACAGCAGGGCGGTGGCCAGCTCCACCAGTGGATAACGCGCACTGATCCGCGCCTTGCACCCCGAGCAACGCCCGCGCAAGGCCAGGTAACTCAACACCGGAATGTTTTCCCACGCCCGGATCGGGCGCTGGCAGTGGGGGCAGCGCGACGCCGGCAGGCACAGGTCGAAACGCTCGTGCTCGGCCTGCGGCAGCCCCAGTACCTCCTGCGCCTCGCGCTGCCACTGGCGCTCGAGCATCAGCGGCAGCCGGTACGCCAGCACATTGAGAAAACTGCCCACCAGCAACCCCAGCACCGCGGCCAGGGTATAGAAGAACGGCGGATGATCGACGATTACGGCCCAGGCATTCATGTTCAGATCAGGCTACCCAACTGGAAGATCGGCAAGTACATCGCCACGACAAGGCCCCCCACCAGCAGCCCGAGGATCAGCACGATGGCCGGCTCCAGCAGCGTGGTCAACTGCTCCAGCGCCTGGCTCACCTGCTCTTCGTAATGTAGCGCGGCCTTGTCCAGCATGGTGTCGAGGGTGCCGCTGGCCTCGCCGACCGCCACCAGCTGGCGCAGCAGCGGCGGAAACAGCCCGTCCGCTTCCATCGCCTGTTGCAGGCTGGCCCCATTGGCCACGCCCTGGCGCAACGCCAGGATCGCCCGCTCATGCAGGCAGTTGCCACTGACCGGCGCCACCGTTGCCAGCGCGTCCAGCAACGCCACGCCGGCTGTATAAGAAGTCGCCAGACTGCGCGCAAACCGTGCCAACGCCGCCTGCCCGAGCAAGGTGCCGACCACCGGCACCCGCAGCCCCCAGCGCACCATCCACAACCGTGCAGGAAGATGCCGCCGATAAACCTCCCGCCCACCCACCCCCCAACACAGTTATCAACAGCACCAACCACCCCACGTGATTGCCCAGCCCTGTGGATAAATCGATCACCCATTGCGTAAACGCCGGCAGCGCCTTGTCGAAACTGGCGAACAGCCCCTGAAAGCGCGGCACCACCTCCAGCAGCAACAACGCCGCCACCCCGAGCCCGGTCAGCAGCAACAGCGCCGGATACAGCATCGCCTTGCGCACCTTCTGCCGCAGCGCCTGGCGCTTCTCCAGCATCCCCGCCATCTGCTCCAGCTGCCGGTCCAGCGTGCCCGACTGCTCGCCCACCCGCACCAGGTTGCAGTACAGCGCATCGAACCACGCCGGATGGCGCTGCAACGCCGCCGCCAGCCCAAGCCCCGCCGCCACATCCTGTTTCAACCGCGCCAGCAACGCCGCCATGCCGCTGTCCACCGTGCTGCGCGCCATCACCTCGAACGCCTGCAACAACGGCACCCCCGCCGTCAGCAAGGTCGCCAGTTGCCGGCTGAACCCCGCCGCATCCGCCTTGCCCGCCCGCTGCGGCCAACGCCACTGCAACCCACCCGCCAGCCGCACCCGCGTGGCCCGGATACCCTGGCGTTGCAGCCAGGCCTGCACGAATGCCGGGCTGCGCCCCGGTTGCTGGCCGTGTTGACGAGTGCCGGAGGCATCGATGCCCTCCCAGGCGTAGAGGCGGGTAGACGGAGGCATGCGAAGGTCCTTTGCAGTGCAGCGACAAGCCCCGTAACAGCTTGCCGGGCCCGAGGGCGGGCGCGTTTCCATGACGCTCACTAGAGTAGTTCAGCGAAGATGACGCCCTGCCGTGCAGGGGTGACAAAAGGTGTCGGTTCAGGCCTACTGCGCGCCTGCCGGCCGGGGCGCCGAAAAGATGAACATGCGCCGACCGCGCCTCCATGTATTACGAAGGAAGACCGTTCATGAAAGGGCAACGAGGTATCACCCTGATCGAACTGATGATCGTCGTCGCGATCATCGGCATCCTGGCGACCATCGCCATCCCCATGTACACCAACCACCAGGCCCGGGCCAAAGCCGCGGCGGCGCTGCTGGAGATCTCCGCGCTGAAAACGCCGATGGACATCCGCCTAAACGAAGGCAAGGACGTGCCTGACGTCGCCAGCCTCGGCGGCCAGCCCGCCACCGCCCATTGCGCGATCACTGCCAGCGGCACGGCGGCCGACGGCACCGCCAGCATCGCCTGCACCCTGGCCGACGCACCGGCCAATGTGCTGGGCAAGACCGTGACCCTGGCCCGCACCCAGGCCGGGTGGAGCTGCGTGACCACGGTGGAGGAAGACCTCGCGCCGAATGGCTGCAAGGCGCCGTGAAAGTGAGGTGAAACAGGGGTTTGCGTAACGAGCACGGCAATGGTACGTTGCGCAACACGCCGGTGTAGCTCAGTCGGTAGAGCAGCGCACTCGTAACGCGAAGGTCGCAGGTTCGATTCCTGTCTCCGGCACCAGTTCAGGTTCCAGCGAAGGCTACCAACATCTCTGAATCCCTGTGAAACCCGCCTTCTGGCGGGTTTTTCATTATGGCTACTTCATTTGCAGCATGCGAAGCTTGCCCGGGCCTAGATTGAAGAAAGTCGAAAAGCGAACAGACTACTTTTTCCTCTGAAGCGCGAGAAAATAAATCCGTCCCTTTTCCCTCGACATGTCGATGATAGGCACGAGTATCATGCACTCGAAGGTATGTTCATCAGGTGCTTTCATTTTTCCTTTCCATGACTCACGACTGAGAGCCATGCCCCCCGCGCATGTGATGCCAAGCAAATGGTAGGTAGGAAACTCACGAACTATTAGGAGTAGGGACATGGTGACCCTTGGTCTATCGCAGCATGAGGCTTGTGCCATTAGGGGGAAGCCGCGTGAGGAATGGCCCACAAGCTTTCGAATTGCATGGGACTTTAGCCCAGCGCACATTTATTTTGCCGAGGATGGAGCTTCTCCGGATGATTATTCATCGTCTGAGTACTGTTTTGGTGAGGCGGATTTGATCGAGCTGGACAGTTTGTTTCACGGGCACAGCCGAAGGAGTGTTTCAGAGCTTTGGACCATCGCTGCCCATAAGGTTGCTGGTGTGATTTGGCATTGGAGCAACGGAGGCGTTATGACGCCGCCGCTGTTAGACATAAATATGGGCTGCCTGGTAATTACAGGAGGTAACAATCGGATTGCGGTATGCAGAGCGGACGGGCAGCTACGACTGCCATTCATCTATCTCAAAGATAAAACCGAGCTGTTTTCTACCAAGATCAAATCTTTTCGCAGTTTGTCCCAGGACATAAACACTTATGGAATGTAGCAAACTAGGTGATTTCGATTGCCCACTGAATCCGGCAGCAGTGAAACTGGCACTCACTGACGTAGGGACAGTCGATAGCCCCCACCATAGGGCCGTTGATTTGACTGGGTTCTGACCTTAAGGATCGTAGATCCGGAAACTAAAGAGTCGCTGCGACTACAACCTCATCCACATCCTAAGACGACCCCGCAAGGGACGCTTTTTCTTTTGCCCAATCGATCATGATTTCACCGACTTTGGTTCCTCGTGGGGTAGGCTGGGGCGTCCAGGGCACTACCGAGTAATAAAATCCGAGTGCGCGACCTCCCTCGTGTGGTTTTAGCGTCTGCGCCCTGTTTACCGTTCGAAGCAGGGGGAAATAAATATATCCCCTTTTCGTGAATTTTTGACAAGTTACCTATCTGGGCCTTCACTACGGTAACGGCACACACGGAAGACAGAGATCGCGACTATGGTTTGGGAACTAATACATGATCCAGACGAATACATTTCGATCACTGCGGAGGTCTTTTACGATACTGCTCGCCGTAGGAATGGTGTTCGCCCTGCGAGTGATCAGCCCTTCCCGCAGACCATGAAGATCGAGTGCGCACGGAAGATCAGAGACTACCCAGTCGGTACGAGGGTGAAGCTGTGGGTGGTGGAAACCACCAAGGAGGGCAGTCGCCCATTCTTGTACAGCAGCTACAAGTGGAAGCATGAGCTTGTATAGGTATCCCGGGTATGGTGGTATCCACTCTGGTCTCCACAACTTAGAGCGCTATCTGTATGGAATGCGTTTTCACCATGGCAGCAGTACGTGGGACACCTTCGGTGTGCCGGTCCCTTTCGTCCCGGTCGGCCAACCCACGTACTGTTGCCACCCAGCCTCTTCGCGCAATCCATTTCCTACGTTTCCCATCGCCATTTCCTGGCCCCAATAACCTTGCACTAGAAGCCCCCGAGGAATAAATTCCGTACCAGTCGCGGCAAATTCCGCGACCGGGTTTGGCGACCCGGATAAACTTGGCGCAGCAGCGCCCCACACGATTGCAGGCGCTTTTTTTGCGTCCGCAGCCTCGTGCCATGGCGGCTGTGCGCGGGAGACCTTCGGGTCTGCCGGGTTCCAAGTTCCCGGTTCGCCAACCTGCGTACAGCTGCCACCCATTGTTTGGCGACAGTGCGTGGTGGTTTCAACCTAACTTGGAGTCTCATGCATGACCATCACACGTCTGTACAGGATCCTCGCATCCGCTCTCCGCCGCCCAACCCCCGCGGCCACCCCATCCCCAACCTTCTACCCGATCGACAGCCAGTCCCTCGCCACCCGCGCCAACCGGGAGGGGCCCCATGCCTGACTATGAACGCCTGTCCACCCTCCAGAGCTACGTCTGGACCCTCGAACTGCTCGGCGAGGCGCTGGTGCAGCATGACGAGGTGCTGGAGTGCGAGCACAACCCGCAGCTGAGCTTTCGCAACACGGCGGGGATTCACCAGGCGATCCGGATCATCAGCCGGTTGGCCAGTGAGCAGTTCGGCAAGCTGGAGGCGATGAAGGAGGAGAGTGTTTCTGGGGATTGATGCTTTGGAATGTTGGGGCCGCTTTGCGGCCCTTTCGCGACACAAGGCCGCTCCACAGGTACGGCGTTGGCTTTAGATTTTGCGCAGTCCTGTTGGAGCGGCGGTGCGGTCTGCACAGCAGCCTCGTTAGTGGCGATGACGCGCTAACTGAGCAGGCCAACATGCTCAAAGCACACCTGCCTCAGCCCCTACCAGAACCACCCACCCCGCGCGAGCTCCTGCTCGCAACTCCGATACTGCGCTCCGAACACCGAAGCCCGGGCCTGGACCTTCTGCGACACATTCTTCAGCCACGGCTTGGCATCGTAGCTGCGGTTGCGGTAGCCACCCCAGCCTTCGTGGTAGTTCAGGTACTGGCCATAGGCGTCCCACTTGGACACGCCGTTGACCTGCTGGCTCTTCTGCATGTACCAGCCCATGAAGTCGATCGCGTCGGCGAAGTCGTCGCGGGCGGCGCCCCAGCCGCCGGCATCGCGCTTGTAGTCGGCCCAGGTCTCGTCCTTGGCCTGGGCATAGCCGTAGGCGGTGCTGACCCGGCCCCAGGGGATGAAGCCGAGGAAGTAGTAGCGCGGCGGCAGGGCGTCGTGCTTGAACGAGGACTCCTGGTACATCATCGCCATCGGCACCTGCACCGGCGCCCCCCAGCGCGCCTGCATCTTCAGCGCCGCCTCGTGCCATTTCGGCTTCTCGCGGAAGATCTCGCAGAGGTTGTCGGGGTTGGCCGGGGGCTTGGTGGCGCAGCCGGCAAGCAGCAGGAGCAGGGCTGGCATCAAGAGCCGAAGCATGACGGGGTTCCTTTTGCGGACGTTGGGGGCGCAGGTTGCTGGTGTATCTCTACCAGGTGATTTTCTGAACTGTGAGCTTGGGTGATTACAGGCCAGCGGGTTTACAGTCTTGGATCGCCGGGGCCGCTTTGCGGCCCTTTCGCGACACAAGGCCGCTCCTACAGGTGGGCGATGCAAGGCCGTTAGCGGGCGGTTGCCTGCTCGATCAGCAATTGCCAGTTGCGAGCTTCCTGCCAGTCATCGGCGAAGGGCAGTTGAAGCCAGTAGGGATGCTGGCCGGCGCTCTGCAATTGCACGTGCAGGGTGAAGGTGCGCACGGTGTCGTGGGTGGTGGTCGAGGTGGAGCGGGACTTGCCGCCGCCGATCATGCCGAACTGATTGTTGAACGCGTAGACGTTGCGCCAGCCGTGCTTGGTGGTGGTCTGGGTGGTGCTGCGGGTGACGGCCTGTTCGTCCACGCGCACTTGCTTGACCACGCGTGGCGCGTCCATCAGCGCATGGCGCTCGCCGACCTCCGGGGCCAGCACATACAGCATGTGGCTGTCGGGGAACACCGCCAGCATGCGCCCGCCGCGGTAGACCCAGCGATACGCCCCCAAGGCCTTGCTGGCCAGGAACGTCTTGCCTTCTTCCATCCGTGCCGCATCGAGCGTGCGATAGGCCTTGTCCAGTGCGCGCTGGCGCGGGTACCACAGCACCGACACCGGGTAGTACAGCAGCCACAACAGGCACCAGATCAACACGGCATAGATTGGCCCACCGATGTAATGGCCCTGCCAGATCCACTTGAGCATCAGGTAGCCGCAGTAGGCGGCCTGGACGCACATGAATGCCAGGGTGACCTGGCGTCTGCGCTGCAGCAGCTGGATTTCAGCCTGCCGTACCTGCTCAAGGGCATGGTTGAGCGGCTCGAGCGCGGCAGTGAAGGTGGTATCGGCGGCGGCAACGTGTTGCTGAACTGACATAGGGCATCCTGCACATGAAGGCTACGCGCCACTCTGGGCGCGACGGGGCGGGAGTATACCTTGGGTGAAACGCAGGGTTCGAGCCGGGGCGGGTGAGCAATGCCAGTCCTGTATTTTCTGCCCGGTCAGTGCCTATGCCGATGATGAACATCCGGAAAATGCGCATGGCTATGTCGAATCGGCGCATGCACATGCGGGTGGCTGTGCGGCGCGGTGCCGTCCCACTCGAAGTCATGCTCATGCTGATGGTGCTCGTCGTGCGTATGCCGGTGGTTATGATCGAGGGGCTCATGCTGGTGTTCGTGTACATGATTCTCCATCAGGTGAATCCACACACCCAAGGCCATCAATGCCGCAGCGAGCAGGAACGTCACGGACACCGACTCACCCAGCATCAGGATCGCGACAGCCGCACCCAGGAACGGCGCCGTGGAAAAGTATGCTCCGGTTCGCGCACTCCCCAACCCGCGAAGGGCCAGGACGAACAGCACCAGGCTGACGCCATAGCCGAGAAACCCAACCAGCAGGATCGACCCCAGCGTGCCCAGGGCCGGCAGTTGCGAGCCGATGGCCAAGGCCAGGCCGCCATTGACCACGCCCGCCGCCAGGCCTTTGCTGCCGGCGATGAACAGCGCGTCCGAGGCGGAGACCTTGCGGGTCAGGTTGTTGTCGATCGCCCAGCAAAGGCAGGCGAACGCCACCGCCAGCGGGCCGATCCAGTCATGGGCGGTTGCGGTCTCTTGCGGCCATGACAGCACGATACCGCCCAGGACGATGGCAACCATGCCGATCACGATCCGGCGGTCGGCGTTTTCCTTGAATACCACCCACGCCAGCACTGCCGTAAGAACCGACTCGAGATTGAGCATCAGCGATGCAGCGGCCCCCGCTGTGCGAGTGAGCCCGAACATCAACGCCACAGGTGCAAGCACGCCGCCGAATAAGATCGCACCCAGCAACCAGGGCCATTCTCCGGCAGGCAGCCCGGGCCGCTGCCAGCCGCGATCGCGTACCAGACGGACAAGGGTCAGGCCGACGCCGCTGCCCAGGTAGAGCAGACCGGCCAGCAGGATGGGCGGAGTATCGACACCCAACAGTTTGGCGAGCGGTGTGCTTGCGCCAAACAGCCCGGCTGCAACCAACGCGTAGAGAACACTCAGATTCATGATGGGGCCGCCCTGTCAGGCTGATTGCGTGCAGGAGAGCATCATAGCCTTTCTGCACAAGGGCTGGAGCCAAGCTGTGGGACTAGTGGGAGAGCCATCGCGGGGCAAGCCCGCTCCCACGCTGATCCCATCGTTGATGCAACGGTTGTCTTTTAAGCGGCAGCCGAGCAGAGTCTGCCTACCTTGTCAGGAGACGCCCATGCCACCAGCCGTTTTCGCCGCCGCCCAATGCGCCATTCGTGATGGCGACATCCCCGCCAACCTGGCCTTGCACCTGGCGTTCATGCGCCAGGCCCATGGGCATGGCGTGGACCTGTTGCTCTTCCCCGAACTGTCGCTCACGGGCTATGCCCCCGCCGTGGCCAGTGGCCTGGCGCAGGACCTGGACACGCCGCTACTGGCGCCACTGCGCCAGTTGGCCCAGGAAGCGGGCATGACCACGGTGGTCGGGATGCCGCTCAAGGTGCCGGGCCAGGACAAGCCGCGGATCGCGGCCTGCATCCTCCACCCGGATGGCTCGATTGCGGTCTATACCAAGCAGCACCTGCATACCGGCGAGGACGTGTTCTTCAGTGCGGGGAGCGGCGGCGAGTTGTTGTCCGTTTCCGGGCTGTCCGTGGCCTTGTCGGTGTGCGCCGATTTCAGCCATCCGGAGCATGCCGCCCAGGCGGCGCAGCGCGGTGCGCAGGTGTACGCGACGGGTGTGCTGATCGGGGAGGGTGGGTATCCGGCGGATAGCGCGTTGCTGCAGGGTTATGCACAGCGGCATGCCATGGCCGTGCTCATGGCCAACCATGGCGGCACCACGGGTGGCTGGGCGGCGGCTGGGCGCAGTGCGTTCTGGGACGAGCAGGGGCGGTGTGTCGTGACTGCTTCAGCTACCGGGAATCGGCTGTTGGTTGTTTCCGGTCAGGCTGGGGAGTGGCAGGGAGTGGAGGTTTCACTGGCTCAGCACGCAGGCTGATCCGCTCGTGCCTGGCTACAGGTCGTCCAGTGAGACCTTCACTCGTTGTGGCGCAGCCAGGCGCTCCCGTGTTTTGGCAAGCAGGTCGTCGTCGCTCATCGGTGTGGGCTCGGCAATGTTAAGTGGTGCAGGCTCGAACCATACCGGCCACGAACTGCGGTGCCGGTTCTCCACCTGCACGCAAGGAATCAACCGCTCGCGCAACACCTCGGTCCTGCCCACGCTCACCGCCAGCCGATACTTGGCACTGTGCACGCACTCCCGGTCGCCAAACTCGCAACGGTCCAGGCTCGTGCCGCCGCATGGCCCGTTCGCCAGGCCTTTGGGGCAGGTCTCGGGGCAGATGTAGAGCGTGTCCTGCAATCGGCAACTGCCGCAGGTATCGCACCCCACCATCGGGCGCTTGATGCGCCGCTCCAGCTGATGCAGCCACTGCGCCGCCATGGGGTTGGCCCACAGCGGCCGGGTCACGGCCCAGCCGAAGGCCTTGCTCAAGGCCGTGGTGCGGCTGAACAGCTGATGGTGCATCGCCGACAGCAGGTGGTAGCGAACCTTTTCCTTGTTGGACGCGGTGATCTGCCGTTGCCCGAGGTACCAGGCGTGCCCGGGTGGGTGGAAGGTCACCGGCGCCAGGTCGGGTTCCTGCCAGGCGGCTTGCCAAGCCGGGGTCCATTCTTCCAGCGAGGTGAACTGTGGCTGCAGCGCGTTGATGGCCTGCTCCAGCGCTTTGAACTGCGCTACCTCATGGATGCCGGACAGGTGCACGCCGGCATAGCCCATCAACTTCAGGCCGATCACCTGCAAGGCCAGGCGCTGGTTGGCGCGTTCCCTGGCGTAGGCCTTGGACACCGCCGTTTCGGCGGCCAGCAGCGCGCGCATCGACGGTGTGACGGTCACCCCGGCAACGTGATCGAGCATCCCGGCGCGGCCTTCGGTCAGCGCCATGATGCAGGCCATCAGCGGCTTGGGCCGGGGCTGGCGCTGCATCCAGTCGAAGGCTTCCTGGTGTTTGTCGATATCGAAACCGAGCTGCAGGATGAACAGGTCGGCGCCAGCGGCGAGTTTCTTTTCGGCCTTGCAGTACTGCGCGCCGCCTTCGGCTTCCTGGTACTTGAACGGGTTGAGCGCGGCGGCCAGCAGCCAGTGAGGACGGGCCTGGCGGACGATCTGCAGGGCGGCGACCGATTCCAGGTAGCGCACCGGGCGCTCACCGGGGTTGTGGCCGGGCAGGCGATCGCCGCTGAGCAGCAGGAGCTGGTCGAGGCCGGCGCTGTCCATGCGTTGCAGTTGCGCCAGCAGGTCGCGGCGTTCGCGGTCCTTGCCAGAGAAGTGCAGCAGGGCGGGGACGGGGTTCGCGAGGCTGGCGAAGGCCTCCAGTGGCGACATGTCCAGGGCGCTGCCGACGCGGTCGCCGATGGCCACGGTCAATGGCCAGCCGCACAGCTGGGTGCGGGCCATGAGGGTTTCGAGGCTGGCGAAACGCTCGGCGCTGGGCTTGGGGACGAATTCCAGGATGCAGGCGAAGGCGTTGGCGTCCAGGGTCGTTTTCAGCAGGCTCATGGGGTGCGGGCTACCGGGTTGGGGCAGGGTGGCAGTGTGCGGCAGATTGGTGGGTGGGGCATGTCTGATTGCGCGGGAGACTGTGCTGGTTGAGACATCACGGGGTTCTATCAGGCGGTCCGGCCCCCTGTGGGAGCGGGTTTACCCGCGAACACGGGCAGAGCCCGTGCCATCCACCGCGGTGAATTCTTCGCGGGTGAACCCGCTCCCACAGGGGCCGCTCAAGCCTTCAATCATGAACAAATCTTAAGTTCATCTCAAATTTAATGAGTTTGTCTCACCTTGGCTGTCCGCCCAGAATCCCCTCATTCACTTTTAAGGATCGAGGGACGACAACATGGCACTGGCACACAACCTGGGGTTTCCGCGCATCGGCCGCGACCGTGAGCTGAAGAAAGCCCAGGAGGCCTTCTGGAAGGGTGAGCTGGACGAAGCCGGCCTGCGGGCCGTGGGCCGTGGCCTGCGCGCCGCGCACTGGCAAGTGCAGAAGGCCGCCGGCATCGAGCTACTGCCGGTGGGTGACTTTGCCTGGTACGACCAGGTGCTCACCCACTCGCTGACCTTCGGTGTGATCCCGGAGCGCTTCCGTGCCAAGGACGGTGCCAAACCGACCCTGCAAACCTTGTTCGCCATGGCCCGAGGTATCAGTGACAGCTGCTGCGGCGGTGCCCACGCCCAGGAGATGACCAAGTGGTTCGACACCAACTACCACTACCTGGTCCCCGAATTCAGCGCCGACCAGCAGTTCGCCCTGAGCTGGGAACAGCTGTTCGAAGAAGTCGAGGAAGCCAAGACCCTGGGCCACGCGGTCAAGCCGGTGCTGATCGGCCCGCTGACCTACCTGTGGCTGGGCAAGACCAAGGGCGCCGACTTCGACAAGCTGGAACTGCTCGACCGCCTGCTGCCGCTGTATGACCAGATCCTCAACCGCCTGGCTGTGCAAGGTGTGGAGTGGGTGCAGATCGACGAGCCGATCCTCGCCCTCGACCTGCCGCAGGACTGGAAGAACGCCTACGAGCGGGTCTACAACATCCTCCAGCGCGCCCCACTGAAAAAGCTGATCGCCACCTATTTCGGCGGCCTGGAAGACAACCTCGGCCTGGCCGCCAACCTGCCGGTCGATGGCCTGCACATCGACCTGGTGCGCGCCCCGGACCAGTACCCGACCATCCTCGACCGCCTGCCGGCCTACAAGGTGCTGTCGCTGGGCGTGGTCAACGGCCGCAACGTCTGGCGCTGCGACCTGGAAAAGGCGCTGGACGTGCTGCGCCATGCCCACGAGCGCCTGGGCGATCGCCTGTGGGTGGCGCCGTCGTGCTCGCTGCTGCACAGCCCGGTGGACCTGGCGCGTGAAGACAAGCTCGACGACGAACTGAAGAGCTGGCTGGCCTTCGCCGTGCAGAAGTGCCAGGAAGTGGCGCTGCTGACCAAGGCGCTCAACCAGCCCGAGGCGGCCGATGTCGTCGCAGCATTGGCGCAAAGCCGTGCTGTGCAACATGGTCGCGCCACCTCGCCACGTATCCACAAGCCGGCGGTGCAGGCCCGCGTCGCCGCGATCAAACCCACCGACAGCCAGCGCGCCTCGGCCTTCGCGCAGCGCATCGCCAGGCAACGCGCCGGTCTGGACCTACCGGCGTTTCCGACCACCACCATTGGTTCGTTCCCGCAAACCTCGGCGATCCGTCTGGCGCGCCAGGCGTTCAAGCAGGGCAAGCTGACCGAGGCCGACTATGTCGAGGCCATGCACAGCGAGATCCGCCACGCGGTGGAAATCCAGGAAAACCTTGGCCTGGATGTGCTGGTGCACGGTGAGGCCGAGCGCAACGACATGGTCGAGTACTTCGCCGAGCAGTTGGATGGCTATGTGTTCACCCGCTTCGGCTGGGTGCAGAGCTACGGTTCGCGCTGCGTGAAACCGGCGGTGATCTTCGGCGACCTGAGCCGGCCGAAGCCGATGACCGTGGAGTGGATCACCTACGCCCAGGGCCTGACCCACAAGGTGATGAAGGGCATGCTCACGGGCCCGGTGACCATGCTGATGTGGTCGTTCCCGCGCGAGGACGTGACCCGCGAGGTGCAGGCGCGCCAGCTGGCGCTGGCGATCCGCGACGAGGTGGTGGACCTGGAAGCGGCGGGTATCAAGATCGTGCAGATCGACGAGGCCGCCTTCCGCGAAGGCCTGCCGCTGCGCCGCAGTGCCTGGCCGCACTACCTGGAATGGGCCACCGAGGCCTTCCGCCTGTGCGCCTCGGGGGTGCGTGACGAAACCCAGATCCACACCCACATGTGCTACAGCGAGTTCAACGATGTGATCGAATCGATCGCGGCGATGGATGCCGATGTGATCACCATCGAGACCTCGCGTTCGGACATGGAGCTGCTGGAAGCCTTCGAGCGCTTCGACTACCCGAACGAGATCGGCCCTGGCGTTTACGACATCCACTCGCCGCGGGTGCCGGCCAAGGAGGAGATGGTCAAGCTGCTGCGCAAGGCCGCCCAGCGGATTCCGGCCGAGCGGTTGTGGGTCAATCCGGATTGCGGGTTGAAGACGCGCGCCTGGCCGGAGACCGAGGCGGCGTTGGTGAACATGGTGGCGGCGGCCCGAGAGTTGCGTGCAACGGCTTGAAACCGTCGGGGGCGCTTTGCGCCCCTTTCGCGGCACAAGGCCGCTCCTACAGGGAGGCGCGGTCGTCTTTAGGTCCGGCCGGAAAGGGCTGCATGGCAGCCCCGGGATCGTTCAGGCACCATCGTACTTTCGACTGTGACCAGAGCGCCCCGCCATGAAGCCCATCCACCTCACCCTCGTCTGTCACGCCCGTACCGAGGCGCAACGGGTGGGGCGCTTTGCCCTCGACGACGAACCGGCCTCTTCTTCCATCGAACTGGCCACAACCGCCCGTTGCCTCACCGCACCCGAACTGCGCGCCCGGCAGACCGTCGAGCACCTGGCTGCGACTATCGATGAAGGCCTGCGCGATTGCGACCTGGGCACCTGGAAAGGCCGACTGCTCAAGCAACTGGACGAGCGCGAGCTCCAGGCCTGGCTGGCCGACCCGCATGCCACGCCCCATGGTGGTGAATCGATTGCCGCGTTGTGCCAGCGTGTCGCAGGTTGGATGGACAGCGCCCTGGGCGAGGGGGAATGGATTGCGGTCACCCATCCCTTCGTCATCCGCGCCGCGATGCTGCATGCGCTGGGCGCGCCTTTGGCGTCGTTCCAGCGCATCGACGTGCTGCCGCTGGCGCGTGTGCGCTTGAGCCATTCCGGCCAATGGCGGCTACAACTGGGCTGATGGCTGGGCATTGGCCGCTATCGCCGGGGCGCTTCGCGCCCCCGTGTCATGCCTAACGCCGAACCAGCGCCGGCACGGCCCGCACATAGACCAGCTCGCTCACCAACTCCACCAACGTCTGGGTAATCACTGCCGCCGCCGCCAACGCGCGGACCGACTCCGGCAACGCCAACGCCAGCGGCAGCACCACCAGCGAATTGCGCGTGGCGGCACTGAAGGTCACCGCCCGCGCCTGGCCTGTGGACAACCTGAACAGACGCGCCGCAATCAAGCCAAGCACCGGCGCCAACAGCGCGAAGCCGACATACACCGGTAGCACCGGCAGCAGGTCATCCAGCCGGCTGGCCACCACGCCGATCTGCGAACCGATCACCGCGATCAGCACCAGCGCCATGGCCGGCACCGGCAGCCAGGCCCAGGCGCCGTTCCAGTTGGCGACCAGCGCCGAGCGCCGCGCGCCGGCACTGGTGGCGACCGCCAGCAACAGCGGCAGCACGATCAGCAGCACGAAGGCTTCGATGAACGGCGCCACGGAAATCTCGACATCAGCAGCGCCACCGAGTATCAGCGCCAGGTACAACGGCAGCAACGCCAGTTGCACCAGCAGCAGCACCGGCGTGGCGGCGAGGGTCAGGCGTGAGTCGCCCTTGCCGATATGGGTGAACACCACCACGTAGTCGATGCACGGCGTCAGCAGTACCAGCAGGGCACCGACCAGCACGGCGGGGTGCTCGACCAGGCCACGTGTTCCGCCCCACACCAGTAGCGGCACCAGCACGAAATTGGCCAGCAGCAGCGCGCCCATGAACCGCCGGTTGCCAAGGCCCGCGCGCAGGTCGAGGAAGGGGATCTGCAGGAACATCGCGTACATCAGCACGGCGATGGCCGGTGTCACCAGCATTTCCAGCGTCTGGACAACGCTGGGTGCCAGCAGGCCGACGGCGGCGGCGAGCGCCACGGCGATGAAGTACAGGGGGATCTGGTTGCGCTCGAGTTGATCTCTGTCCACGGATGGCTCGGTTTTTCCGACTGAATTACGAGGGTCTGTACGAAATGTGTCTGCGCGAAGGCCAGACAAGGCGAAACAGGGGGAGGAAGCGGAGTGTACTGGAGTACATGAGCATTCCGAGCCCTGTTTCAACGCAGCATGGGCGAGTGCAGGTACATTTCGTACCGAGCCTAGGTGGGGCAGGGTACTATCTGGCGCAATCCATAGGGAGTGATTCGATGCGAATTCTAGTGGTGGGTGCGAGCAAGGGATTGGGCAAGGCACTGGTCGAGGGCCTGGGTAACGCGGGTGACACGTTGATCGGCGTGTCGCGTACCCGGCCGGCGTCGTTGCCGGGCGCGGTGCGCTGGATCGAGGCCGACCTCGGCCAGCCGCGCCAGGCCGCGATGGTCATCCATGAGGCCGTGGCCGAGGGCGGGCTGGATGTGCTGGTGTACAACGTCGGGATCTGGGAACAGCGGGCCTTCGAGGAGGGCTACAGTTTCCTCGACGATGACGAGGGGCAGATCGAGCGCATGGTTGCCACCAACCTCACCGCGCCGCTGTTGCTGATCAAACGCTTGCTGCCGGTGCTGCTCAAGAGCGAACGGCCACGCATCATCCTCACCGGCTCCACGTCGGCCCTGTCAGGCAGCGGTCGGCCAGAAGTCACCTTCGGCGCCAGCAAGTTCGGCCTGCGCGGCATTGCCGAAACCTTGCGTGAAGGCTTCCGCGAGCAGGGGCTTGGCGTGAGCTGCCTGAACCTCGGCTATCTGAACACCGACGATGGGCTGGAGGTGCCGCTGGCCGAAGCCGAACAGCGCGGTGAGGGGACGCTGATCCCGCTGCACGACGTGGTCCAGGTGTGCCGGATGATGCTGAGCCTGTCGGCGGCCAGCTACGTGCGCGACATCACCTTGCCCGCGCTGCGTGACGAGCGCTTTTGAGGTGAACTTCGAACGACAGGTCCAGACCCTGATCTGCAGTGACCCTGTGCGCTGGCCCCTGCTGGCGCTGGTGCGCGATCTTGGCGTGCCGGATGCCTGGGTCGGTGCGGGTTTCGTGCGCAATGCCGTGTGGGACCATCTGCATGGACGGGCCATGACCGCGCCGCAAGGGGATGTGGATGTGCTGTGGTTCGATCCGGCGCGCAGGGATCCGGCCGAGGACCTGCGGCTGGAGGCGCGGTTGCAGGCCCAGGCGCCGGAGGTGTTGTGGTCGGTGAAGAACCAGGCGCGCATGCACCTGCGTCACGGGCAGGCGCCTTATGCCTCGACCGGCGATGCCATGCGCTACTGGGCGGAGGTCGCCACGGCAGTGGCGGTGCGGCGCACGGCCGATGACCAGTGCGAGGTGCTGGCGCCGCTGGGGCTGGACGATCTGTTTGGCATGCTCCTGCGGGCGACGCCTGGCAAGGAGGAGGTGATGGCGGAACGGGTACGGGGCAAGGATTGGCTTGCGCAGTGGCCAATGTTGCGGATAGCTGAATGAGATTGTCTGACGAACCCGCTCCCCCCCGACCGTTCCAACCTCAAGCCTTGTGCTGACGCTGTAGGAGCGGCCTTGCGCCGCGAAAGGGCCGCGTAGCGGCCCCAGGCTGCAGCGTTGAGCAACGATCGCCGGGGCCGCTTTGCAGCCCTTTCGCGGCGCAAGGCCGCTCCTACAGTGGTAGGTGTAACGCCTGAACACCCTGCAGGACAGTTGCTCTCAGGTGGATCAGCGCTCGATGGCCAGTGCCACGCCTTGGCCGCCACCGATGCACAGGGTTGCCAGGCCTTTCTTGGCATCGCGCTTGATCATCTCGTGCAGCAAGGTCACCAGCACCCGGCAGCCGGAAGCACCGATCGGGTGGCCCAGGGCGATCGCGCCGCCATTGACGTTGACCTTGGCGGCGTCCCACTCCAGCTGCTTGCCCACGGCCAGTGCCTGGGCGGCGAAGGCTTCGTTGGCTTCGATCAGGTCCAGCTCGCCCAACTGCCAGCCGGCCTTGGCCAGGCAGCGCTGGGTGGCCGACACCGGGCCGATGCCCATGATCGCCGGGTCAACGCCCGCGCTGGCGTAGGCGGCGACCTTGGCCAGTACCGGCAGGCCCAGGGCCTTGGCCTTGCTGGCGCTCATCAGCAGTACCGCGGCGGCGCCGTCGTTGAGGCTGGAGGCGTTGCCGGCGGTGACACTGCCGTCCTTCTTGAATGCGGCGCGCAGCTTGGCCAACGACTCGGCGGTGGTGCCGGGGCGGGGTTGCTCATCGGTGTCGAACACCAGCGGCTCGCCTTTTTTCTGTGGGATGTGGATCGGGGTGATCTCGTCCTTGAAGCGCCCGGCCTCGATGGCGGCCACGGCCTTGCGCTGCGACTCGGCGGCGAAGGCGTCCTGCTGCTCGCGGGTGAGGCTGTATTTGTCCACCAGGTTCTCGGCGGTGATGCCCATGTGGTAATCGTTGAAGGCATCCCACAGGCCGTCGCTGATCATGCTGTCGACCAGCTGGCCGTGGCCCATGCGCTGGCCGGTGCGCGCCGAGGGCATCACGTAGGGCGCCAGGCTCATGCTCTCCTGGCCGCCGGCGATCACCACCTCGGCGTCGCCGCAACGGATGGCCTGGGCCGCCAGGTGCAGGGCTTTGAGGCCAGAGCCGCAGACCTTGTTCAGGGTCAGGGCCGGCACTTGGTAGGGCAGCCCGGCCTTGACGGCGGCCTGGCGGGCAGGGTTCTGGCCGGCGCCGGCGGTGAGCACCTGGCCGAGGATCACTTCGTCGACCTGGGCCGGGTCCAGCTGGGTCTGGGCCAGCAACTGGCGGATCACCGCGGCGCCCAGCTCGACGGCGGACACATTGGCCAGGGCCCCCTGGAAGCTGCCGATGGCAGTACGGGTGGCGGCGACGATGACGACTTCGTTCATTGTTGTTCTCCGAATGCGGACGTGATCGCCACAGCATCGGTGCTGGGCGCTTATTTGGGAAGTTTGTTTTTCTTTGCCATTGATCCGAATTTCAAATGAATGAGTGGTGTTGGCGAGGGGCAACTAAGCTTGCTGGCAGCCGTTCCCCAACCCGCAAGGAGTCCTGATCATGCGTCGATCCCTGATCCTCCCGGCCCTGCTGCTCGCCAGTACCGCGGCCTTTGCCTCCGAGCCGAAATGCACGACCGCCGACAAGGCCACCTGGCAGGACGCCGACCAGTTCCAGGCCAAGCTCAAGGACGAGGGTTACAAGATCAACAAGTTCAAGGTCACCAAGGGTAACTGCTACGAGATCTATGGTTTCGACAAGGACGGCCGCAAGGTCGAGATCTACCACGATCCGGTCAGCGGCAAGGCGATCAAGACCGAGATCCATAAATGACCGCCAGCGTGCGGCTGTGGGACCCGTTGCTGCGGGTGTGCCACTGGTCGTTCGCTGGGGTGTTCTTCGCCGATTACTTTTTCAACGAGGTGGGTGACGACTGGCACCAGTGGCTGGGTTACTACGCCTGCGCGTGCCTGCTGTTGCGCGTGGTGTGGGGCTTCGTCGGGCCGCGCAGCGCGCGCTGGGCGGATTTTTGGCCGACGCCGGCGCGGTTGATGAGTCACGGCCGGGCGCTGTGGCGTGGCGAGCGTTATCACCGCCTGGGGCATACACCGATCGGCGCGCTGGTGATGCTGCTGATGATGCTGGGCATCGCCAGCCTGGGCTTGACCGGCTGGATGATGCTGGAGGTGGATGCGCTGTGGGGCGCCGAGTGGCTGGGTACCTTGCACAGCTGGCTGGCCGACGGGGTGCTGGCGCTGGTCTGCGTGCACCTGCTGGCGGCGCTGGTGGAGAGTGTGCGGTTGCGCGAGAACCTGCCGTTGTCGATGGTGACGGGGCGGCGGCGGTCGTCTGACGAGCCGTGAAAGTGGGGCCGCTTTGCGGCCCTTTCACGACTCGGTCGTTTTAGCCGGGACCTGTGGGAGCGGGTTTACCCGCGAAGCCGACACCGTGGTGGATGGCACGGGCTTCGCCCGTGTTCGCGGGCAAGCCCGCTCCCGCACTTATCCCGCCAGATTCTAGAAATTGAGCAAGACAGTTGCTCCCACAGGTTCCGCGCTAAACCACCAGGTGAGGGGTCACACCGCCGGGCACTGGTTGGTCACGCAGTGAATCCCACCCCCTCCCGCCGCGATCGCATCGATGTCCAACTGCACCACATCGCGCCCCGGATACAGCTTCACCAGCAAGGCCCGGGCCTTCTCATCGGCACTGCGATCACCGAACTGCGGGGCGATCACCGCGCCATTGATCACGAAGTAGTTGATGTACCCCGCGGCAAAGTCCGGGTTGCCCTTGCTGAACTTGTTGCTGCGCGGCTTCAAGGGTGGTGACATCGTGTGGATCTCCAGGGTGCGCCCGTCGGCGTCGGTGGCGCTGCGCAGGATCTCCAGGTGTTTGCGGGTCACGTCGTGGTCGTAGGAGTCTGGGTCGTTGTCCAGATTCGCCACCACCACCCCGGGCGCCGCGAAGCGCGCGTAGAAGTCCACGTGGGCGTCGGTGATGTCCTTGCCCTTGATGCCCGGCAACCAGATGATCTTGCGCAATCCAAGGCGTTCTTTCAGCTCCGCCTCGACCTGGGCCTTGCTCCAGCCGGGGTTGCGGTTGCTGTTGATCCAGCTGCTCTCGGTCATGATCCCGGTGCCATGGCCGTCCACCTCGATGCCGCCGCCTTCGCCGACCAGCTCGCTGCGCTGGTAGCCACCCCCGGCCAGCTTGGCCACGCGGGCGGCTATCTTGGCGTCCTGGCGGTGCTGCTGCTTGCCGCCCCAGCCGTTGAAGTTGAAGTCCACCGCCGCCAGCTCGCCAGCGTCGTCGACCACGAAGTTGGCACCGATGTCGCGCATCCAGATGTCGTCCAGCTCGGTCTCGACGAAGGTGATGTTGTGGCTGCCGCACTCTTGCTCGGCGATATCGCGCTCGCTGGCGCGGCAGAACACCGTCACCGGCTGGTAGGCGGCGATGGCCCGGGCAATGCGCCCGAGCGCGACCTGGACGTCTTCGGTGAAGTCTTCCCAGATCGCATCCTGGGCTCCGAAGGCGATGTAGGCGCGCGCGTGCTTTTCACCTTCGTCGGGCATGAACCAGCGGCCCGCCTCGGCGGCGCGGGCGCTGTTACCGGCCAACGGCAGGCCGAAGCTGGCGGCGGCGCCGAGGCCGGCGACCACGCTCATTTGTTGAAGGAAGGTGCGGCGTGTTGGCATGGGGTCAGTCCTGTGCGGTCTTGAAGCGGGTCCAGACGCGCATGCGCGCACGCATGTCGGCCTGGGGGATGTCCTTGCCCGGGATCAGCCGGGTGTAGGTGGCATCGTCGAGGTAGATGTCCGGGTTGTCGCGCAGGCGCGCGTCCACCAGGGGGCGGGCCTTGGCGCTGGCGGTGGGGTAGCCGGTGAAGTTGCTGATCGCGGCCATGTTTTCCGGGCGCATGACGAAGTTGATGAAACGATAGGCGTATTCCGGGTGCTTGGCGTCGGCGGGGATGGCCATGGTGTCCATCCACACCGTGGTGCCTTCACGCGGTACCCGGTACTGGAAGTCGATGGCCTTGCCCGCGGCTTCGGCGGTGCGCTGGGCCTGGATCACGTCGCCGCTGTAGCCCAGCGACAGGCAGGTGTTGCCGTTGACCAGCTCGGTGACCGGCTGCGATTGCAACTTGCGCACATGGGGGCGGATGCCCTTGAGCAGCGCGCTGGCGGCGGCCAGGTCGTCGCGCTTGGCGCTGCGTGGGTCGCGGCCCAGGTAGTGGAGCACCACGGCCAGCACTTCGTCGGGCGAGTCGATGATCGAGATGCCGCAGTCGGCGAACTTGGCCGCCAACTCCGGCTTGAACAGCAGGTCGAGGCTGTCCAGCGGCGCGTCGGGCAGGCGTTCGCGGATCTTTGCCGCGTCCATGGTCAGGCCGATGGTGCCCCAGGTGTAGGGCACGGTGGCCTGGCTGGCCTTGGGGTAGCGGTCGTGCAGCTGGCGCAGGCCGGGCTCGATGTCGTCGAGGGCGGTCAATTGCTGGCGGTCCAGGGGTTGCAGGCTGCCGGCGCGCATCAACCGCTCGGCGACCGTGTCGCCGGGGAAGATCAGGTCGTAGCCGCTGCGCCCGGACATCAGCTTGGCCTCGAGCACCTCGCTGCCGTCCATGACGTCGTAGATCACCGGGATGCCGGTTTCGGCGGTGAAACGCTTGAGGGTGTCCTCGGCAAAATAGTCGGCCCAGTTGTACAGGCGCAGGGCATCCTGCTCGGCCTGGGCGATGCCGGCGCAGGCCAGCAGGGCGGCGATGGCCAGCAGTTTCGATGGACGGCTTGGCATGCTCAGGCCCTCGCGGTCTGTGGGGTACGGCCGTCGAGGGTCATCAGCGGCGCATACAGGTCGGGGCGGCGGTCGCGGTAGATGCCCCAGGTCAGGCGGTCTTCGCGCATGCGTGCCAGGTCCAGGTCGTGCAGCCAGACGCCGCTGCTGTCGCGGTCGGCTTCCTGCAGCAGGGCGCCCTTGTGGTCGCAGATGAACGACGAGCCGTAGAAGCGCATCGACAGGCTGTCGTCGGTACGCGCCACTTCGTGGCCGACCCGGTTGGCGGCCACCACCGGCAGCAGGTTGGCGGCGGCATGACCGCGCATGGCCATCTGCCAATGGTCGCGTGAGTCCAGTTCCGCCGCGCCCGGTTCGGAGCCGATGGCGGTGGGGAACAACAGCACCTCGGCGCCCATCAGCGCCAGGCAGCGGGCGGTCTCGGGGAACCACTGGTCCCAGCAGATGCCGATGCCCAGGCGGCCGAAGGCGGTGTCCCAGACCTTGAAGCCGGTGTCGCCGGGGCTGAAGTACTCCTTCTCCTGGTAGCCGATGGCGTTGGGGATGTGGGCCTTGCGGTACACCCCCAGCAGGCGACCGTCGGCGTCGGCCACGGTCAGCGAGTTGAAGAAGGCGTTGCCGGCGCGCTCGTACCAGCTCAGCGGCAGCACCACGCCCAGCTCCTTGGCCAGGGCGGCGAAGCGCTTGAGCAGCGGGCTGTCGTGGTAATCCTGGGCCAGGGCCTGGTGGCTGTGGCACTGCTCGATGCAGAAGTACGGGGTGGCGAACAGCTCCTGCAGCAGGATCACCTGGGCGCCCTGGGCGGCGGCCCGGCGCACCAGTTGCTCGGCACGTTCGAGGTTGGCGGACAGGTCCCAACTGCAGGCCATCTGCGTGGTGGCGATACGCAGGATGCTCATGGGCGTGCTCCCTGCCAGGCGGGCTGCTGCTGGGTGATGCAGTGGATGCCGCCGCCGCCGTGGGCGATGTGGTCGATACGCACCGGCACGATCTCGCGGCCAGGGAAGGCCAGGGCTAACTGCTGCGCGGCGGCCTGGTCGGCGTCGATGCCGTAGGCGGGCATGATCACCGCGTCGTTGGCCAGGTAGAAATTGGTATAGGAGGCGCAGAACACCTCGGCTTCGGTGTCGACCGCCGCCGTGGCCTCGTACAGGTCGAGCAGTTCGAACGAGCGACCCTGAGCATCGCTGGCCAGTTCCAGGGCGCGGCGGTTCTCACGTACCACTTCGGCGTACACCGAGCCGTGATCATGGGTGGCGTCCACCAGCAGCACGCCGGGGCGGGCGAAGGCGCACACGCCATCGACATGGCCGTCGGTCATGTCACCGGTGACATACTGCGGGTCGCCCGGCAGCCAGATGGTCTTGCGGATGCCCAGCAGGCGGGCGAAACAGTCCTCGAAATCGGCCTTGCTCAGGCCCGGGTTGCGGTTGGGGTTGAGCAGCACCGACTCGGTGGTGATCAGCGTGCCTTCGCCGTCGACATGGATCGCGCCGCCCTCGTTGCACAGCGGGGTGCTCAGGCCTTCGAGGCCGAGGTGATCGAGGATGCGCCGCGCCAGGCTGCGGTCTTGGCCGTGCTCGGACTTGCCGCCCCAGGCGTTGAAGCGCCAGCTCAGGCCGGCCACGCCGTGTTGCGGGTGGGTCAGGAAGGTTGGCCCGCTGTCGCGGCACCAGCTGTCGTCCACGGCCAGCTCGATCAGCTCGATACCGGGGCCGCACAGCTGACGGGCGATGGTCATGGCCGAGGGGTCGACCACCATCTTCACCGGCTCGAAGCGGGCGATGGCGGCGGCCACGCGGGCATAGTCGCGCTGCACATCGGCCAGGGTCACGCCCCAGCCCGACTCCCACAACCCTTGGTTGTGCGGCCAGATCATCCAGGTGGCGGCGTGGCGGGCCCATTCGGCGGGCATGCGCCAGCCGCTGTCGAGGGACAGGGTCATAGTGAACTCCGATCTATTAGGGATTTTTATCAACGAAGCCCGCCGTCGCGGGTGTTGGTGTCCATGCTATGGCTAGGAAGCTGGGCCGACAAACGATAGATTTAGCGGATTACTGATCAGTCAGGCTTATCAGCATGCTCAAACACTGGCCCCCGCTAAACGCCCTGCGTGGCTTCGAAGCCGCTGCCCGCCTGGGCAGCTTCCACAAGGCCGCCGAGGCCCTGAATCTCACTCAGTCGGCGATCAGCCAGCAGATCCGCAGCCTGGAGAGCTATCTGGAACAACCGTTGTTCCACCGCAGTGGGCGCAGCGTCAGCCTGACCGATGCCGGGCACGACCTGCTCAGCACCACCCAGGCGTTGCTGCAGCAACTGGCGGTGGGCATTCGCCGGCTGGATCAGTACCGCAAGCCCAACCAACTGGTGGTCAACACCACCCCGGCCTTTGCGCGCCACTGGTTGTTGCCGCGCCTGGCGGATTTCCACCAGCGTCACCCGGACGTCGATTTGTGGCTGTTCACCAGTTTCGAGGTGCCGGACATGGCCACCGAGACCATTGACCTGGCCATTCGCGACGATATCGGGCCGCAAGCCGAATGCAGCTTCACCGTGTTGCACCAGGACCAGTTGTATCCGGCGTGTCACCCAGCGTTGCCCGAGGATGGGCGCACCACCTTGCACGGCGAACGCGAAATGGACTGGAGCCACTGGCAACTGGAGGGCGGCGAGGACGTTGGACAGCAGGGCAAAGGGCTGAATTTTTCCGACCCGGGGTTGCTGCTGGAGGCGGCGGGCGAGGGGCTGGGCATTGCCCTGGTCAGCCAGTTGCTGGGGCGGCGGATGGTCGATGAGGGACGTTTGCGGCCCTTGTCGGCACAGCGCGTACGCGGTCCGGTGTGGAGCTGCCTGGTGCATTGGGAAAGCCAGGAGGATCCGCTGGCGCGGCAGTTCCTGGCGTGGTTGCGCGAAGCCCTGCAGCCAGCGCCGTCCCTGTAGGAGGGGCCTTGCCGAGGCGTCGGACCGGTCGGAAAGGGCTGCACAGCAGCCCCAGGATTTCAGTGTTGACACAAAGATTGCCGGGGCCGCTTTGCGGCCCTTTCCGACCGGTCCGACGCCTCGGCAAGGCCGCTCCTTGTATCTCGACTTTCGCCTCCCTAGAGGCGAAAGTTCTCGACTGATCATCGAGGGAAGGCCTTGAAGCAGAGCCGCTCCAAGGGCATCAAGCCCGCACTGTAGATAACGCTCTGGTCTTCCAACCCCACTCGACGAGTTCGAACGGTATCTAGTGCCCGCCCCCGGCGTGAGCACGCATTAACAAGGTTGAACTGAGTGTAGGGTGATCGACTTTCGTAGTTTGAAGGAGGAGATCATGTCCGTCTTTGTTGGCGTTGATGTCGCCAAAAAATCTTTCGACATTGCCATCCCGCTCCCCAATGGCAAGATGCGCACCAAAGCCAAGCTGTCCAATGATCCTGGAGGGTTCAGGCAGTTTAGCGACTGGCTTGAGCGCCATGCTGAACCAGGCGCCTGGATTGTTATGGAGGCTACAGGCATCTATCACGAAGCGCTGGCCGAGCACTGTCACAACCAAGGTTATCGGGTGTGCATTCTGAACCCGGCGGTGATTGCGAAATTCGCTGACGTGGAGCTTCGGCGCGTCAAAACAGATAAGGCTGACGCCAAAGTCATTGCTGCCTATGGCCAACAAAAGGCTGTCTCGCTTCGCCAGTGGGAGCCTGAGCCCCCTGCGCAGCGCCGCTTGCGTGCTCTGGTGCGGCGACTGGACGACCTCAAGGAAATGCGCCAGATGGAGCAGAATCGTTTGGATGTCGCACTAGATGCGGTACAGCAGTCGATTCAAGACGTAATCGGGCACATCAACGAAGAGCTGGAAAAGACCAGGAAGGCCATCGAGCAGACGATCGATGATGATCCAGACCTGCGCAAGCGACGTGAGCTGATTACCTCGATTGATGGTTTGGGTGACACCACTGCTACGTTGCTGCTCGCCGAACTGGGCGATCCACTGAAATACCAAAGCCCTTCTGCGATTGTCGCGTTTTCAGGCTTAAACCCAGTGGTGCAGCAATCGGGATAGTTCATAGGTAAGAGCACTATTTCGCGTACAGGCGCCTCAAGGCTGCGTGCAGGCTTGTGGATGTCAGGCACTGTCTCAATCAGACATAACCCTGTTGTGAAGGAACTGGCAGAGCGGTTGAGCAGCCGGCACAAAGCTTACAAACAGATCGTCTGCGCGGCGATGCGCAAGCTGCTGCACCTGGTTTACGGGGTGGTGAAGTCGGGGATACCGTTTGACCCCAAAATCCCTCTTGCGGGGTGAGAGTCAAGACGGTATCTACAGGACCGCGCCAGCCTCAAGATCAACGCCGTACCTGTAGGCGCCGGCTTTGCCGGCGAATGGAGGCGTGCAGACAATGCAGCAATGCGAATCACCCCGTAATATGTGTCGGATATCCCGCGAGGGTAGTCTCACCCTCTAGATCAAACGGCAGCGCCCCGAATCCGGGCGCTGCCCCAGCCTAAACCTGACGAGGTACAGACATTGGCCATCATTCATCCCAAGGTTCGCGGTTTCATCTGCACCACGACTCACCCCAAGGGCTGCGAGCTCAACGTCCGTGACCAGATCGAAGCCACCCGCAAGCTGGGCGTGCGCGAGGATGGTCCGAAGAAAGTCCTGGTGATCGGCGCCTCCAGCGGCTACGGCCTGGCCGCGCGCATCACCGCGGCGTTCGGCTTCAAGGCCGACACCCTGGGCGTGTTCTTCGAAAAACCGGGCACCGAGACCAAGGCCGGTACCGCCGGCTGGTACAACGCCGCCGCCTTCGACAAGTTCGCCAAGGCCGAGGGCCTGTACAGCAAGTCGATCAACGGTGACGCCTTCTCCGACGAAGCCCGCGCCAAGGTCATCGAGCTGATCAAGAACGAAATGGGCGGCCAGGTCGACCTGGTCATCTACTCGCTGGCCTCGCCGGTACGCAAGCTGCCGCAGACCGGCGAACTGGTGCGCTCGGCACTCAAGCCGATCGGCCAGCCGTACAAGTCGACCGCCATCGACACCAACAAGGACACCATCATCGAGGCCAGCATCGAGCCGGCCACCGAGCAGGAAATCCAGGACACCGTCACCGTCATGGGTGGCCAGGACTGGGAGCTGTGGATCGATGCGCTGAACGCCGCCGGCGTGCTGGCGCCACAGGCCCGTACCGTAGCCTTCAGCTACATCGGCTCCGACATCACCTGGCCGATTTATTGGGACGGCGCACTGGGTAAGGCCAAGCAGGACCTGGACGAAACCGCCCAGCGCCTGAGCAAGAAAGTCGGTGGCAGTGCCAACGTTGCGGTGCTGAAGTCGGTGGTTACCCAGGCCAGCTCGGCCATCCCGGTGATGCCGCTGTACCTGTCGATGGTCTTCAAGATCATGCAGGAGAAGGGTATCCACGAAGGCACCCAGCACCAGCTGGACCGTATGTTCCGTGAGCGTATGTACCGTGAGGACGGTGCGCCGGCTGCACTGGACGACGAAGGCCGCCTGCGCCTGGACGATTGGGAACTGCGCGATGATGTGCAGGACGCCTGCCGTGCCATGTGGCCGAAGGTGACCACCGAGAACCTGTTCGAGCTGACCGACTACGCCGGTTACAAGAAGCAGTTCCTCAACCTGTTCGGCTTCGAGCGCGCTGACGTCAACTACGACGAAGACGTGGCGACCGACGTACGGTTCGACTGCATCGAGCTGTAAGCAAGTCCTTGATCGTGCAGCCGTTGATGACGGCTGCACGGTTCCCGCCGACGACTTGTTAATATTCTGCAACAAATCCATGGCTGGCCCTTGGCCATGGGCGCTGCGCGCCTGATCTATACCCCAGCTATTGGCCTGGCAATTCCGTCGGGGCCGGGGAGGCGACATGGGCGTTGTGCAAAAACTACAAGAACGAATCCGCCAGAAGGGTTTCAAGCGCACCTGCAAGACCTTGCTCGAGCGCTACGTGTTCTTTCACTGGGAACTGCTGTGGATGGAGCGCGACCTGGTCAGCCCGGTGCCGCCCTACAGCTTGAAGGAACACCCGCCCGTCACCCTGGTGCAGATCACCAGCGCCAACGCCGATGCCTTCGCGCGCCATTTTGGCGATCGCGTGCAAACCATGCGCGAACTGGCCGCCGAGGGGCACACCGGGCACATGTACCTGGACGAGCAGGGTGATGCCGTGGCGTTCATCTGGGCCAGCGTGGTCGATTATCACGACAAGCACTACTACGGCTGCACCTTCCCGGTGAAGCCTGGCGAATTCTTCGAGTTCGGCGGCGAGATGACCCGCCGCTACTTTGGCAGCGAGCTGTCGGTGACCGCCCAGGTCGAGCTGTGGAACGCGATGCGCGCGAAAGGCTGCCACAAGGTGGTGGATGTGGTGGAGACCCACAACGTGCCGGCAATGAAGCTGCACCTGCGCATGGGTTACCACGAGCAGGGCCGGGTGATGCACGTGTACGGGTTGTTCGGGCGCTGGAAGCTGTTCCGCGAGACCCGCTACGACGGCTCGCGCCTGGCCGTGCTGCGCAAGCCGAGCGTGGCCGGCGCGCTGCCCACCACCTAGCTAAAACGGGGGGATGTTTGCTAGCGTTGGCGGACAACGCAGGGAGCGCGCCATGAGCAGCCTCACCCAACCCGCCAGTGCTTTTCGCCAGTTCGCCGCCGATGGCTACAGCCTCGGCGGTTTTCGTTGGCGCCACGCCCAGCCCGACGCCCAGCGCCCGCTGGTGATCATCAATGCCGCCACCTCGGTGCGCTGCCGCTATTACTCTCGGTTCGCCGATTACCTGTTCGCCCAGGGCTTCGATGTGCTCACCTACGACTACCGAGGTATCGGCGAATCACGCCCAGCCTCGTTGCGTGGTTTCAAGGCGTCGTGGAGCGACTGGGGCCGCCTGGATTTCGAGGCTATGTTGCAACTGGCCGCTGCCGAACACCCCGGGCAGCCGGTGCATGTGGTCGGCCACAGCTTCGGCGGCTGGGCGCTGGGGTTGGCGCCTTCAGCGGCGCAGGTGCGCCACGCGGTGCTGGTGGGCGCGCAGTTCGCTTTTTGGCGCGACTATGCGGCGGACCAGCGCTGGCAACTGTTCGGCAAATGGCATGTGGTCATGCCCTTGCTGACCCGGCTGTTCGGCTATTTTCCCGGCAAGCGCCTGGGCTGGCTGGAGGACACCCCGGCCGGAGTGGTGCGTGACTGGAGCACCCGCACGCCACGCTATGAGCAGCGTCCCAGCGGGCGTCAGCTCGACGCTGTGCCGTTCGAGCAGGTGCGCGCGGCGACCTTGGCCATCAGCCTGACGGACGATCCGTTCGGCACGGTGGCGGCCACCGAGCGCTTGCTGGGGTATCTGCACAAGGCCGAGCATCGGCACCTGCGGGTGGCGCCTGTGGATATCTCGGTGGGGGAGATCGGCCATTTCGCGTTCTTTCACGATAGGTTTCGTGAAAGTCTATGGCCGATTGCCTTGGGCTGGCTGCGGGAAGGGCAGTTGAGTGTTCAAGTGCCCGGTAGCGTCATCAGCTAGGCGCTATACCGCGGGGCAAGCCCGCTCCCAAGGCGATGGGGGCGGGCCTTGCGGCATCAGCTCAGGCGCGCCAGCGGCTGCTCGGCGAACTTCACAGCGGCCAACCCGTGCTTGATCAGCGCGCGGATATTGCCGTGGTCGCTGCCCTCGGGGGTGGCGACCACACTGCGGTAGTGCTCGCCGAAGGCCAGCAGCGCTTCCTGGTCGCTGAGTCCCTCCAGCAGCGCCAGGCCCAGGGTCTTGCACGAACCTTCGTTCTGCCCGGCGGCGTTGTGCACCCCACCGTTGTCGAAGGCCTGGGGCTGGTAGCTGTAGTGTTCGGCAATGAACGCCAGGGTATCGGCGAAGACGTGTTCGCCGCTGGCGAGGCTGCTGCGCAGGCTGTTCAGGTCAGTCACGGGGCTTTCCTTGTTCGAACGCCGCCTGTTGCTCGGCGCTGGCTTCTTTCTGGTATTGGGCTTTCCACTCGGCATAGGGCATGCCGTACACCTGCTCGCGGGCATCGTCCAGGCTCAGCTCGATCTGGCGATCGTCAGCGGCGGCCTTGAGCCATTTCGACAGGCAGTTGCGGCAGAAGCCGGAGAGGTTCATCAGGTCGATGTTCTGCACGTCGGTGCGCTTTTGCAGATGGTCGACCAGGCGCCGGAACGCGGCGGCTTCGAGTTCGAGCTGTTGTTGCGGGGTCATGGGCGTCTCTCAGGTCATGCGGTTCTTCAGATGGCGGCCACCGTTGATGACCAGCTGGCTGCCGGTGCTGTACTGGCTTTCGAGCAGGAACAGCACGGCATCGATCAGCGGGCGGGCGCCGGGTTCGAATTCGAGCAGGGCTTTTTTCAGCGTCTGCTGGCGGTACTGTTCGTCGCCGCCTTCCTTGAGGATCAGCAGGCCGGGCAGGATACCGTTGACGCGCACCCTGGGCGCGTACTTTTCGGCGAACGACAGCACCATGTTCTGCAGCGCGGCCTTGGTCGCGGCGTAGCCGATATGGCTCTTGCTGCCACGGGACGAGGTTTCGTCGCAGATGTGGATGATGTCGGCCTTGTCGACCTTGTTCAACAGCTCGCCCAGGGCCAGGTTGAGGTGGTAGGGCGCCTCGACGTGCAGGCGGAACATGGTCTCGAGGTTGTCCAGGCCGTCGTCGAGCCACAAGGAGGCGTTGTGGATGATCGCGCGCAGGCCGTCGTATTCACGTTGCAGGTGGTCGATCAGGGCCTGGCGGTCTTCGGCGCGGGTGAGGTCGGCCTGGAACTGGTGGATGTTCGGGTGGGCCGCCTGCGCCAGCGGGGTCCGGCTGGCGCTGACCACCGTATGGCCGGCCTGGGCCAGCTCCAGGGCCAGGGCCAGGCCGACGCGCTGGCTGGCGCCGGTGATGAGGATTGGGCTGTTCATGTTCGGGCGGTCTGTTCGTCTGTCCGTGCGTGATGCCCCAGCATACCCGAACTCAACCGCCTTGCGAGCCTTGACCTCAGCGGCTGCGCAGGCCCTGCGGACGTTCGGCGGCGGTGGCAGGCGCGGCGTTCAGCCAAGGCGCCAACAGGCGGGTGGACAACGGGATGAACAGGTACACCATCAACGGCGTCAGCGCCAGGGTGCTGAGCAGCACACGGGGCACCAGGTCGAGGGGCGCCAGCCAGTGGCCGAACAGCAGGTTGAACAGCAGCGACACCGGGAAGAACGCCAGCCAGATGGCCGTGGCCTGCTTCCAGCGTGGTGGTTTTTGCACCGTATTGGTGCCAAACCAGTCGTCGATACCACTGACGCGCCTCTCTTTGGGGCGCTCGAACAGGCCGTCGCCGCGTTGCAGCCAGGCGCGACGGGAGGCTGAATGCTCCCAGGCGTGCAGGGTCTGTTCATCGGTGAAGCGGAAGATGATCTGGAACTCATCGCCCTCGGCCGGTGGCGCGAGGATGCCCGAGCCAAGATAGCCGGGGAAGTCGGTGGCCAGCTGCTCGCCTTCGTGCAGCCAGGCCAGCAGGTCCTGGTAGCGGCCATGGGCGGCGCGGCGCGACACCATCAGGGTGACGGGGGTAGACATCGTGTATCTCCTGGCGACGGGGCTGGCGGGTAGCCGGCCCCTTGGCGTGCGGCCCGGGGTGGTGGGCGGCGCAGGCGTGCTTGCAAGAATCGGGCACGGATTATCGCCGATCAATCATGACCGGTCAGTTTCAGCGGCCAGGTGGTCGTCAGAATGCGCCGTTGGCCTGGGCGTGCAGCTCGGGGTGGGCCTTGCGGTGGGCCTGGAGGATGTATTCGCGCAGGCGTTCGACTTCCTCGGCCGGGGTCTGGGTGAGGTCGTAGGCGGCCAGCCGTGGGCCGATGCGCCGGCGCAGCGTGCCGTGCAGGCCGATCGGCGGGATGTCTTCGGCGGCGAAGCGCAGGGCGAACTGCGCAGGGGCCTTGGTGGCGCCGCGCACTTCCAGCAAGACGCCCTTGAAGGAAATATCGCGCACCCACAGGTTGCTGGCCTGGCCGTGATCGTCCACCAGCGCCGCCGGCTGCTCCAGCGACAGGCGCCAGGGCCGCAGCATCGGGCCATCCTCGTAGATGTCCGGCGAACCCAGTTGCAGATGCAGGGCGTGGAATTCGTCCTCGACCAATTGCAGGGGGAAGCTCAGTTGCTGGTTGTTGAAGCTGGCCTGCAGGGTGACCTGCTCGTTGGCCACCAGGCGGGTGAGCAAGTCCTTGAGACGACGATCGCCGTTGACCAGCAGGCTCGACATGGGGTCGGCCAGGTTCAACTGCGGCGAATGCTGCATGTCCTGGATGAAATCCAGCTCGTCCTGGGAGAGGAGGGCGTCTGCTTGCATGGTCGAACTCGAAGGGGCGATCGGTATGGGCGATTTCTTCACGGCGATGGACAGCGGTGTATGGGCTTGGTTCACGCCACTGGTCGGATCGCGCTTCGATCCGACGGGTGCCTGTGACTTTTGGCGGAGGCGGCCTTTTGCCACTGTCGGATGCTAGTATCCTACGTTTTCACTCAGTTTCGGAATCCTCACCCGATGAAAGTCGCCATTATTTCCGGTTCGGTGTATGGCACCGCCGAAGAAGTCGCCCGTCACGCCGAGTCCCTGCTCAAGGCGGCAGGCCTTGAAGCCTGGCACGCTTCCCGTGCCACGTTGCAGGATCTCGAGGGGTTCGCCCCCGAAGCGTTGTTGGCCGTGACTTCGACCACCGGTATGGGCGAGTTGCCCGATAACCTGATGCCGCTGTTCAGCGCCATCCGCGACATCCTGCCAGCAGCATGGCGTGGGTTGCCGGGCGCGGTGATCGGCCTGGGCGATTCGAGTTATGGCGATACGTATTGCGGGGGCGGCGAGCAGATGCGCGAGTTGTTCGCCGAGTTGGGGGTGCGGGAGGTGCTGCCGATGCTGAGGCTCGATGCCAGTGAGACGGTGACGCCGGAGACCGATGCCGAGCCGTGGTTGGCGGAGCTTGTAGCCGTTCTCAAGGGCTGATGCGGTTCACCTGTAGGAGCGGCTTCAGCCGCGATGGAGGCAACGCGGTGCCTGGTACCCGCTTTGCGGGTGATCGCGGCTGAAGCCGCTCCTACAGGGGGGCGAGCCAAATAGATGTTTAACGTGGCTCCCGTAACAACGCCAGCCACGCCTGCGCCGCCCGTGACAGATACGCCCCCCGCCGCCAGATGAAGGCGATGTCCCACTTCAGGTAATCCGGCGCCCGCAACGGCAGGCGCACCACCCCGGGCCGTTCCAGCGCCCGCGCCACGATGGCCGGCAACAGCACCACGCCCTGGCCCGCCGCCACCAGCGCGGCGAGAAAGTCCGCCTGACCACTGCGCCCGCCTTCCTTCGGCGTGAACCCCACCTGCTGGCAAGCGCTGAGCAAGCGGTCGTTGAGCACGAAGCTGCGTTGGTACAGCAGGAACGGCGTATCGGCCAGTTGCCCCAGCTCGACCTCGGCCAGCCCCGCCAGGGCATGATCGGCCGGCAGCAAGGCTTCCAACGCCTCGTTGCAGAACGGCTGGCAGTCGAACGCCGGATCGCTCGGTGTCAGGCTGCCGCCCAGCTCCAGCTCACCGTTCCTGACCGCCTGCTCGACCATGCGGCTGCCGCCTTCGAGCAATTGCACGGAGATATTCGGGTAACGTCGGCGGTATTCGGCGAACAGTCCGGCGAACAGGGCATCGCTGCCCAGCAACGGCAGGCCGAGGCGCAGCTCGCCACGGGTCAGCTGGCCCAAGTCGTCCAGTTCATTGAGCAGTTCCTGGCGCTGGCGCATCAGCACTTCGCCGCGCTGCAGGACGATGCGCCCGGCGGCGGTCAGGTGCAGTTGCGAGCCTTGTCGCTCCAGCAAGGGCTGGCCGATGGCTTGCTCCAACTGGGCGACCTGCTTGCTTACTGCCGACTGACTGATGTGCAAGGTGCTCGCCGCCTGGGTGAAGCCACCGCGATGAACAACCTCGATGAAACTGCGCAGTTGTTTGAATTCCATGATCACAATTCCATTTTGGAATGCCGATCAGTCTAACAATTCGCTTCTGGCCTGGGTGGCCGAATTCTACAATGGGCACGTTGTCGAGGAACCCCCGCCCATGAATGCCGAAATACTCAAGAAAACCCTCCGCCTGCTCGCCGAGCTGGCGGTGTTGCTCGCCCTGTTCCTGTTCGGTGGCCAACTCACCGCCTGGCTTGCCTGGCCGATCCCTGGCGGCGTGATGGGCCTGGCCCTGTTGCTGGCGCTGTTTGCCACCGGCGTGGTCAAGCCTGCCACCTTGCAGCTGGGCGCCAAGTGGCTGATGGCCGAGATGCTGTTGTTCTTCATCCCGGCGCTGATGAGCCTGCTGGACTACGGCAGCCTGCTGCGCAGCGAAGGCTGGCGCATCCTGCTGGTGATTGCTGTGAGCACCCTGCTGGTGATGGTGGTCACTGCGGTGACCGTGGAGCTGGTGTGCCGCTGGAGGTTGCGCCATGAGCCTTGAGCCCATGCCGGTGTTCTGGCTTGTGCTGACCCTGGCGGCCTATCTCGGCAGCCGCTGGTTGTACCGGCGCAGCGGGCGCTATCTGTTGTCGCCATTGATCCTGGTGCCGGCCCTGCTGCTGGCGGTGGCCGTGCCGCTGCACACCGCCTACGCCGAATACGCGCGCAACACCCATTGGCTGATGGGCGTGCTGGGCCCGGTGACCGTGGCCTTCGCCGTGCCGATCTGGCAGCAGCGAGCCATGCTGGCCCGGCACTGGCCGGCGCTGCTGGCGGGCATGCTGGCCGGCAGCGTGGCGTCAATCGGCAGTTCGTGGGTGCTGGCGCACCTGCTGGCGCTGGACGAGGCGGTCAGCCTGTCGCTGCTGCCGCGCTCGATCACCACGCCATTCGCCATGCCGGTGGCCCAGGACCTGGGCGGCGTGCCGGAGCTGACTGCGGTGTTCGTGATGTTCACCGGGGTGCTGGGCGCGCTGTTCGGCGGCGTGCTGCTGCGCTGGTTGCCGTTACGCACGCCGCTGGCCCGTGGCGCGCTATTCGGGGTCGGTGCCCATGGCGCGGGCGTGAGCCGGGCCCAGGAAGTGGGGCGCGAGGAGGGTTCGGTGGCCGGGTTGGTCATGGTCCTGACCGGCCTGCTCAACCTGCTGGCCGCACCACTGCTGGTCATGCTGCTGTGACCGTTCGTGCCACTGACTCGCACGGTCATCAGGCTGGCTGCCAAGGCGACCTATCACCTTCGTAGGGGCTTCTAGACTGTGCCTCGACATAGAGAGCACATGCATGTGCCGAGGTGACTTGCAATGAACGCAGCCTTGCCCTATTCCGACCCTTACCCACCGGGACGACCGTGATGCCTCTGGCCGAGATACCACTGTGCGTCTGGCGTACCCGGAGCATGAGTTTCAGCTTCCGAGGCCAGAGCATCCGCTACTGGACGGCAGGGCAAGGAGAGCCGCTGCTATTGCTTCACGGTTTCCCCACCGCCAGCTGGGATTGGCACTACCTGTGGGCACCGCTCACCCAACGCTACCGTGTGGTGGCCTGCGACATGCTGGGCTTCGGCGATTCAGCCAAGCCCCCGGACCACGACTACAGCCTGCTGGAGCAGGCCGACCTGCAACAGGCGCTGCTTGCTCACCTGCAGATCGACCAGCCGGTGCACCTGCTGGCCCACGACTACGGTGGCAGCGTGGCCCAGGAGCTGTTGGCGCGGCATCATGAGCAGCGTCTGGAGATTGCCAGCTGCGTGTTTCTCAACAGCGGGCTGTTCCCTGAAAGCTGCCGGGTGCTGCTGATCCAGAAGCTGTTGCTCAGCCGCCTGGGCTGGCTGGTCGGGCGCTCGTTCGGGCGCGACGACCTGGTGCGCAATGTCACCCAGGTCTACGGGCCCTGCACGCACCCCAGCGAGAGCGCCCTGGATGACTACTGGAGCCTGATCGCCGCCAATCACGGCCCGCGCATCCTGCACAAACTCATCAACTTCCTGCCCGAACGTCGGGCCCAGCGTGAACGCTGGGTCAGCGCCTTGCAGCGCGCGAGCGTGCCACTACGCTTCATCAATGGCGCGGTAGACCCGTTGTCGGGCATGCACATGGTCGAGCGTTACCGGCAGGTGGTGCCGGATCCGGACACCGTCGTGCTGCAGGGGATCGGCCATTACCCGCACACCGAGGCGCCGGTGCAGGTGTTGCGCCATTACCTGGCGTTTCGTGAACAGCCGTTGAGTTTCATCCCGCAGAAGGTTGCCTGGTCGTGACCGGACGAACATCGCCGGGCGTTATCGCCCGGCATTCGCCACGGTGGGCTTGATTGCCCGGCGCCCATGGCAGGCGGAGACTGGTTGAATCCATCCATTGCCTGGAGCCCTGAGCATGAGCGAGCCGGTACGTCTGCAAGATCGAGTGGTGATTGTCACGGGGGCCGGTGGTGGCCTGGGCCGGGCCCATGCGCTGCTGTTCGCGGCAAGGGGCGCCAGGGTGGTGGTCAACGACCTGGGCGGCAGCACCCATGGCGAAGGCGCCAATGCCTCGGCGGCCGACCGGGTGGTGGAAGAGATCCGCGCCGCGGGCGGCACGGCAGTGGCCAACCATGATTCGGTGACCGATGGCGCCCGCATTGTCGAGCAGGCCCTGGACAGCTTCGGCCAGGTCGATGTGCTGGTGAACAACGCCGGCATCCTGCGCGACAAGACCTTCCACAAGATGGAAGACAGCGACTGGGAACTGGTCTACCGCGTACATGTCGAGGGTGCCTACAAGCTCACCCACGCCGCTTGGCCACACCTGCGCGCGCAGAACTGGGGGCGGGTGATCTTCACCTCGTCCACGTCGGGCATCTACGGCAATTTCGGCCAGGCCAACTACGGCATGGCCAAGCTCGGGCTCTACGGACTGACTCGCACCCTGGCCATCGAGGGGAGCAAGAATGGCATCCTGGTCAACGCCATTGCGCCAACCGGCGCGACCCGCATGACCGAAGGGCTGATCCCACCCCAGGTGTTCGAACAACTCAAGCCGGAACTGATCAGCCCGCTGGTGGTGTACCTGGGCAGCGAGCAGTGCCAGGACAGCGGCCAGTTGTTCGAGGTGGGTGGTGGCTGGGTCGGCAAAGTGCGTTGGGAGCGCAGCCTGGGGGTGGGCTTCGATCCGCGGGAGGGCTTCACGCCGGAACAGGTGGCGGACAACTGGGAGCGGATCGGCGATTTCGCAGACGCGGTGCATCCGCAGGACAGCCTGCAGGCGTTGCAGCAGATGATGGCGAACTTGCAGCGGTTCCCGTTGGTGTAAGCAACATCTCTGAGAGGGTGCGACCTCTGTAGGAGCGGCTTGAGCCGCGATCACCCGCGAAGCGGGGGCCAGACACCACGTTGCCTGAATCGCGGCTAAAGCCGCTCCTACAGATGATTTTGCACAGCTCAAGGAGCGGGCCTTGTACCGCCCCCCATAAGGCCATGAAAAAGCCGGTGATTCTTGCAGAAATAAAAAAGGCCGCTGCAACCGCAGCGGCCAATCGAGACGTAGATCAAGGAGCTTCAAAATCAACGTCGGTGAACCATGGTGGCCCGAAAGGCGGGGGGGAGAGCACTTCGTGCCGACCAGTGAGGTAAGAATAAGCACTTGTTGCTGTGGGAAAAATACCGGCTTCTGACATTCTCTATTACATCGACCGTGATAATCCTTCCGTTTTCAGGCTGTAGGTCCAGAGCATTCTTCAGTCAGCGTAGGCTAGTTGAACTTTGGCCTGTCAGGCTTTCCCTCCTCCCTCCCTCTTTCACATTGTTCATTGTCCAGGCTCCTACACAAATATTGGAGAGTGAACATGAACTTCGAGCCGATTTTCCTAGCCGGAATCACCGATGCCGCTGACTTTCCCGGGCAGATGCTCGGTGCCGCCAACCTGAGCCACCCCGGTACGCAGGCACTGCAATTCAAGGACGATGTGCTCGGCGCACTGGCCTTGAGCACGCTGGCGCTCCAGGCACAGCTGAGCAGCGCGCCAAGGCCGCCCGAGGAAATCGAACAGTGGTGGTCGGAGCAGTCGGAGGTGTTATCCCAGCAGCTTCAGCAGCATGTGGCGCTTGAGCTCCAGGCCTGGGCGATGCAACGCCGCACTGAAAGGCTGGCCATCGAGGCACTGTTGCCCAATGACCAGGCCAACCCGGTCATCGCTTCCGTCTCGCTGCGCACACAGGACGACCTGAGCATTCGGATTCCGGGATGCGTGGCGATGCTTGCGCCTGGGGTGGACAGCAAGGCGCCCAAAGTGGTCTACGGCTTGGGTCTGGGTAAGTGGTTCGGTGTCGATCAGGACATGGCCAAGCAGATGCTTTGGGATTTGAAGCAGGATGAGCAATGGTTAGCTAACTTGCTGCCGAAAGAACATGAGGCTTTGTCGAGCGCGGACGCCGTCGAGCTTGAATTCGAACAACTGGACGAGCCATTTGAAGACTATCTGATTCGGGACATGCAGGTGCTTCAGGCATGGCTGGTCGAGCAGGCCTTGGATGAGGAAGTGGGTGATATCGAGGCGGCGGTGTCGCTGTACCCACTGGCCGGGCGGACCCAGAAGGCGGTGGCCGATCTACTCGAAACCTTCCGGCGCAGGCGGATGCCGGAGTGGATGCGCAACCTGTCGGACAAGGAGCGTGAGCGGATCGTCGAGCTCGACAAGGCGCTGGCCCAGGCGCAGGAGGCCCTTGTGCAGCACACCGGGCACACTGACTTTCACGGGTATGCCCTGGAGAAAATGAACAAATGGCTCGAGGCGGCCGGTGTCATGGATGTTTTCGCGCAGGACATCGAACTGCACGTCAGCCATGACTTCGTTGCCGAGGGGCAGACGCATGCGACCAGCTTGCTGGAGTGGGTATGTGGCGGCGCCTATCTCGGGGATCACCTGACGGTGGTGTGCACCTGTGAAGACCTGCGGGATGTGTTGACGCCGGAGCACCTAGTGCAAATGGCGCAGGCGCTGGACCTTCAGGCGAGCTATGCCGAAATGGTCGAGAACGCTTACCAGGGGGATACCGCTGACACGCTGTTGCGCGAAACGCTGGACGCCAAGCTACGGCTGGCAATCCAGGCGGCCGACTATCAAGGGCTGGACCGGCATGGGGTGGCACTGCTCGATGCTGCCTTGGAAAACGACTGGTCCGGCTCGGCGATGGGGGTCGCGAGAGTGTGCATCCTGCACGACGATCATCAGTTTGCCCTCACCGACCACCTGTGCCTGCACAACGACGAGGGTTACCTTCTCTACGCACCTGGCTCACCGAAAGGCGACTTCCGCTTCTTCACTTCGCTGGAGGCATTGAGCTTCGGCGTGGGTGAGCTGACCGCGACCGCCGAGGGTAACGCCTATCTGTTGAAGCATGGGCTGCATGACGACCGTCTTGAGCTGGGCAGGTTACTCCAGCTGATCCAGCGTCTGCCATCTGCCTGGTCTGGGCAAACCGTGGCGTTGCAGGAGGCGCAGGCCAAACGCTGGGATGAAGTGGTTGATACGTGGGCGGTAATGAAGAAGGAGAAGATCGAGGATGACCTCAAGGCGATCAGGCCTGAAGCGTATCCCCATGCCGACGCGGACAAGCTGAAACGTGTGACGGACCTTGGCCATGAACTGCGGGTGCTGGCGCTGGAATATCAGGCCACCGTGAACATCCCCACCGCCGAAGAGTACTTCCACAAGGCTGCGGATGACCTGCTCAATGTAGGGGGAGTGGGACCATGGATCGACCCCGACACCGTCGTGGTCGAGCAGGGCGATGGGGAGAGGCAGGCGTTGGTCAGCCTGCTGATCGAGTCCGGGGAGAGTTTCTTCACACCCAGGGTCGCCCGGCTTCACTCCACCATTGGTCAGGACCTGTCGCATCTTAACAGGAGGGTGATCGAGCGCAGCATGCGCGAGCGCACGATCCAGAAGAACTATCAGGCCGAACTGGAGCGCCTCTACCTTGGGGACGACGAGCGAATCGACACCCCCGCGCTGGAGCTGCATCGGTTCTTGTTGGGGTTGACTATGCAACGTGATTGCCTGGTCGAGATCATGCGTGGATCACTCGAGGATCCGGCACATGTCCAGTGGCTTTCCAAGGTGTGTACGCAGTTCAACGAGGGTAGCTTCATCGAGGACTGCAATCTGGCCGAGCTGATGATCAATGGGTGCCCGGTGCAAGGGGCTTATCTGCTTGAGTCCGACGCGGCGCGAGGCACGTTGGTCTATCTGAGCGATGGTCCACAAGGGCGGTCTTTGCTGACTGCATGGGACTTTGCCCAGCAATGGCAGGGGGACGACATCCAGGATTGGATGTTCAAGCATATCCCGGTGGCGCAGGAGGAAAAAATCTATGCGCTGATCAGGGACCTTGAGGACGACAACGAGAACGATCCGACGGGTTTCAAGGGGCACGAGCGAATACTCTTCTCGTTGCGGACCTATCGCAATATCGACCACCTGGGGGCTTCGCTACGTGGCCAACTGCGGCAACTGCTCGATGAGGCCGAACGCAATGCCCGGGGTGTGCTGGCGCGTATCGGCTGGCAGATCTACTCGCACCTGTGGACTATCCTCAAGATCGTGACATTGCCATTTCCGCCAGCGCGGCTGGCCATTGCATTCGTCGATGCGGTCTACGCCTTCTACAAGGCGGCCGTGGCGCTTCGCGATGGCGAGCATTTCGAGGCAATCAAGCTCTATGTGACCGGCGTGCTCGCCTTCCCGGGCATTGTCGATGCACTGAAACCGCTGGCGCAAACGGTGCTCATCACGCCAGTCATGAAGGTTTGGTCGCATCTGTTCCCAGGCCCATCGTCGCCTTGGTTCAGCAAACTCAAGACGTTCATCCTGACCCACAAGCTGGAAAGACGAATCACCATGGAGATAGGCGGCGAAATCGTTTCGGGGCTCCACGAGAAGTTCGATAAGGAACTGTTGCTCTACACCGCATACATCGCCTTGGGGCGTGAGCCTGATCGCCTGCCGGCCTAAGGCTGGTAACCCATCCGCCTGCTGACGGCCTCCACCGCCGCCAGCAGGCGTTGTGCCGCAGGCCCCTGTTCATCGGCATGAAAGATCGACGTCGGCCCGACCACGGTCATCACCGCGGCGATCTGGCCCATGGCGTTGAATATCGGGGCCGACAGCGCGTCAACCCCAGGCATCAGCAGGCCGTGGACGTGGTGCAGTCCGCGCTCACGGATCTGCGTCAGCAACGATGCATAGTCTTCGGCGGTCTGGTTCAACTGGGCCAGTTCCTGGTCACGCAGTTCCACGGTTTCCCGCTCAGGCAAATGGGCGGCGAACACCAGCCCGGTGGATGAGCTCAGCAGTGGCAGCACCGAGCCGATCTGGGTCACCACCGTGACCGCGCGCACGGCGGGCTCGATGCTCACCACGGTCGCGCCCTGGTTGCCCCATACCGCGATGAAACAGCTTTCGTTCAGTTCGTCGCGCAGTTGCGACAGCGGCAGCGCCGCCACCTTCAGTACATCGATACTGCCCAGCGCCGCCATGCCCACCCGCAGCGCCTCACGCCCCAGGCCGTAGTGGTTGGTGGCCGGGTCTTGTTCGGCGAAGCCACTGGCGATCAGCGCCTGCAGATAGCGGTGCACCTTGCTCGCGGGCATGTCGACATGCTCGGCCAAGCGTGACAGCGAGGTGGAGGGGGAGAGTTCGGCCAGGGCCTTGAGGATATCGGTGCCGACTTCCGCCGAACGGACCTTCTGTTTGCCGTTGTCGGTGTTGCTGCTGGCTTTGGCCATGGGGGGCTTCTATACGGAATTCGTGGGGTGGCGCCTTTATAGCTTGACGCCTGCGCGGGAGCAAATTACGTTATTCGTAATCTGATTACGATAAAAACAATGCAGACGCGCTGCCGCCCTTGGTGCCGGTTTCAGGATCGGGCTACGCAGCCAACTGCCCGCAACGGCTCCCAGCAGCCCGGAGGCACCGATGACCCGCGCTACATCCCCAGAACTCCAGTACCTGAGCGGCTTCGGCAACGAATTCGCCAGCGAAGCCCTGCCCGGTGCGCTGCCGGTGGGGCAGAACTCGCCGCAGAAGGCGCCCTATGGCCTGTATGCCGAACTGCTGTCGGGCACGGCGTTCACCATGACCCGCAGCGAGCTGCGCCGTACCTGGCTGTACCGCATCCGCCCATCGGCGCTGCACCCGCGCTTCGAGCGCCTGGTGCGCCAGCCGCTGACCGGGGCCCTGGGCCCGATCAACCCCAACCGCCTGCGCTGGAGCCCCCAGCCGATGCCGACCGAACCGACCGATTTCATCGACGGTTGGCTGCCGATGGTGGCCAACTCGGCATCGGAAAAACCGGCTGGCGTGAGCATCTACATCTACCGCGCCAACCGTTCCATGGAGCGGATGTTCTTCAACGCCGACGGCGAGCTGCTGCTGGTGCCCGAGCAGGGCCGTCTGCGCATCGCCACCGAACTGGGCGTGCTCGAGGTCGAGCCGCTGGAGATCGCGGTGATCCCGCGGGGCATGAAGTTCCGTGTCGAGCTGCTCGATGCCCAGGCTCGTGGCTACCTCGCCGAGAACCATGGCGCACCGCTGCGTATTCCAGACCTTGGTCCGATCGGCAGCAACGGCCTGGCCAACCCGCGTGATTTCCTCACCCCGGTGGCCCACTACGAAGAAACCACCGGCCCGGTGCAGTTGGTGCAGAAGTTCCTCGGCGAACACTGGGGCTGCGAGCTGCAGCATTCGCCGTTGGATGTGGTCGCCTGGCACGGCAGCAATGTGCCGTACAAGTACGACCTGCGCCGTTTCAACACCATCGGCACGGTCAGCTTCGACCACCCCGACCCATCGATCTTCACCGTGCTGACCTCGCCGACCAGCGTGCATGGCATGGCCAACATGGACTTCGTGATCTTCCCGCCACGTTGGATGGTGGCCGAGAACACCTTCCGTCCACCATGGTTCCACCGCAACCTGATGAACGAGTTCATGGGCCTGATCCAGGGCGCCTACGATGCCAAGGCCGAAGGCTTCCTGCCCGGCGGCGCCTCGTTACACGGGGTGATGAGCGCCCATGGCCCGGATGCCGAAACCTGCGACAAGGCCATTGCCGCAGAGCTGGCGCCGCACAAGATCGACAACACCATGGCCTTCATGTTCGAGACCAGCCAGGTGCTGCGTCCGAGCCTCCAGGCCCTCGAAAGCCCGCAGTTGCAGGCCGACTACGATAGTTGCTGGGCGACCCTGCCGAGCACCTTCAACCCGAACCGGAGATAACCGATGAACCACACCGCCATTGCCCGTAGCTGGGTCGAGCACGCCAACGGGCACCGCGACTTCCCGCTGCAGAACCTGCCGCTGGGCATCTTCAGCCGGCCAGGCCAGGCACCGCGTTGCGGCGTGGCCATCGGCGACGCCATCCTCGACCTTGAAGCCGTGCTGGCCGCCGGGCTGTTCGATGGCGCGGCCAAGGCCGCTGTCGAGGCCACCGTCGGTGGCGCGTTGAACGCCTTCTTCGCCCTGGGCCGCACCGCCCGCGTGACCCTGCGCGAGCGCCTGCTGGCACTGCTGGGCGAGGGTAGCGAGCACCAGGATGCGCTGAAAGCCGCCCTGTATCCGGCCAGCGAGTGCCAACTGCACTTGCCGGCGAGGATCGGCGACTACACCGACTTCTACGTGGGCATCGAGCATGCCAAGAACGTCGGCAAGCTGTTCCGCCCGGACAACCCGCTGCTGCCCAACTACAAGTACGTGCCGATCGGCTACCACGGCCGCGCCTCGACCATTCGCCCGTCCGGCACTGACGTGCGCCGCCCCAAGGGTCAGACCTTGCCGGCCGGCCAGACCGAGCCGAGCTTCGGTCCCTGCGCGCGCCTGGACTATGAGCTGGAGCTGGGTATCTGGATCGGCCAGGGCAATGAGATGGGACAGTCGATTGCGGTGGGCGACGCCGCCGAGCACGTGGCCGGCTACTGCCTGCTCAATGACTGGTCGGCGCGGGACATCCAGGCCTGGGAATACCAGCCGCTAGGCCCGTTCCTGTCCAAGAGCTTCATCACCAGCGTCTCACCCTGGGTGGTCACCGCCGAGGCCCTGGAGCCATTCCGTTGCGCCCAACCCGCGCGCCCCGAGGGCGACCCGCAGCCGCTGTCGTACCTTCTGGACAAGCGCGACCAGGCCGGCGGTGCCTTCGATATCGAGCTGGAAGTGCTGCTGCTGACCGCGCGCATGCGCGAGCAGAACCTGCCGGCTCATCGCCTTACGCTGAGCAACACCCGCAGCATGTACTGGACCGTGGCGCAGATGGTCGCCCACCACAGCGTCAACGGCTGCCAGCTGCAACCGGGCGACCTGTTCGGTTCGGGCACTTTGTCGGGGGCAGCGGCGGGTTCGTTCGGCAGCCTGCTCGAGATCACCGAGGGCGGCAAGCACCCGGTGCAGCTGGCCAGTGGCGAGGTGCGCAAGTTCCTCGAGGACGGCGACGAGATCATCCTGCGGGCCCGCTGCGTGTCTGACGGCGTGGCCAGCATCGGCTTCGGCGAGTGCCGCGGCACCATCGTCGCGGCCAACTGAGGAGGCAGGCGATGGAGCTGTTCACCTACTACCGTTCCACCTCGTCGTATCGGGTGCGCATCGCCCTGGCGCTCAAAGGCCTTGAGTACCAGGCCAAGCCTGTGAACCTGCTCAAGGGCGAACAGCGCGGTGAGGATTACCTGGCGCTCAACCCGCAAGGGCGGGTGCCGGCCCTGCGTACCGATGACGGCGCGTTGCTGGTGCAGTCGCCGGCAATCATCGAGTACCTCGAAGAGGCTTATCCACAGCCCGCGCTGCTGCCGACCTGTGCCAAGACCCGGGCCCAGGTGCGTGGCGTGGCGGCGATCATCGGCTGCGATATCCATCCATTGCACAACGTCAGCGTGCTCAACCAGCTGCGTCAGTTGGGGCATGACGAAACCCAGGTCAACCAGTGGATTGGTCACTGGATCAGCCAAGGGTTGGCGGCGATCGAGCAGTTGATTGGCGATGATGGCTTTTGCTTCGGTGCCACGCCGGGGCTGGCTGATATCTACCTGATCCCGCAGTTGTATGCGGCCGAGCGATTCAACATCGACCTCGGCGGTTACCCGCGCATTCGCCGCGTGGCCGCCCTGGCCGAGCAGCACCCAGCCTTCCAGCAAGCCCACCCAGCGAGGCAGCCCGACACTCCCAACTGAACACCAACTCCTGGTGTTGGCTGGGACTCTGTGGGAGCGGGTTTACCCGCGAATGCAATGGTGAGGCCACCGACGCTTTCGCGGGTAAACCGGCTCCCAAAGAGACCGTGTCAACCGGCAGGAGCCGGCAAGCCGGCACCTGCGGATACCATCGCGCTCCCATGGCATAACAATAAAAGACAGGTACCTTGCGATGAACAACCAGATAGCCAGCTTCCGCGCGGCGCTCGACGCGCGCCCGGTGTCCCCCTACCAGTGGTGCCTGTTGTTGCTGTTGGTCCTGCTGCTGGTCACCGATGGTTATGATGCCCAGGTGCTGGGCTATGTGATCCCCGCGCTGGCCCAGGACTGGGGCCTGGAAAAGGCCGCCTTCGGGCCGGTGTTCAGCGCCAACCTTCTGGGCCTGACGCTCGGTTCGCTGGCGGTGACGCCGTTGGCCGACCGCTTCGGCGTGCGGCGGGTGTTGCTGTGCTGCGTGCTGCTGTATGCCAGCCTGACGGTGCTGATGGTGTTCGCTACGTCCCTCGATAGCCTGATGCTGGCGCGCTTTCTTTGCGGTATCGGCATGGGCGGCGCCATGCCCAGCGCCATGGCACTGATGGCCGATTACGCACCGCCGCGCCTGCGCACCCTGATGGTGACCCTGGCTGCCTGCGGTTTTTCGTTGGGCGGCGCGGCGGGAGGCTTTGTCGCCGCAGGCTTCATCGACCGTCATGGTTGGCAGGCGGTGTTCCTGGCCGGTGGCGTGGCACCGTTGCTGCTGTTCCCCTTCCTGTATTTCTTCTTGCCCGAATCACTGCCACGCCTGTTGCGCGACGCGCCGCCCTATTGGCGTTTGCAGCATATCTGCACGCGGCTGCTGCCCGGCTGGAAGGTGCCGGAGGCGCAGTTGGACGCCGATGAGCCAGCACCCGGCAAGTTGACCGTGGTGGCGTTGTTCCGTGGCGGTTTTGCCCGGCCAACCCTGCTGCTGTGGAGCACCTTCTTCGTCAGCCTGATCCTGCTGTACTTCATGATCAGCTGGCTGCCGTCGCTGTTGCAGGACAGCGGCCTGGCGCTGAACCAGGCGAACCTGGTGACCTCGCTGTTCCTGTTTGCCGGCACCCTGGGCGCGGTATGCATGGCCTGGTGCGCCGACCGCATGCTCAACAAGGCACGCCTGCTGGCCGGTGTGCTGCTGGGGGCGGCGCTGTTCAGCGTGCTGGTGGGCTTGAACCATGCAGACCCGCGCTGGTTGGTGCCGAGCGTGTTCGCCGCCGGCTTCTGCATCATTGGCGGACAGCTCACGCTCAATGCCTTTGTCAGCAACTTCTACCCGGCCCAGGTGCGCGCCACCGGCACCGGTTGGGCCCTCGGCGTGGGGCGCTTCGGCTCGATCCTCGGGCCGTTGCTGGGGAGCCTGCTGCTGACCTTGCACATGCCGGTGGAACAGATTTTCTATTTCTGTGCGGTGCCGGCATTGCTTGGCGCCTTGCTGATCTGCCAAGTGCGTGCGCCTCGCTCGCATGAGGTGGCGGTCAAGGCCCAAGCGTTAGTGGATTGAGCGCTTGCTGGCGGGCAGTTGGCCGAGTCGTTCGCTCAGTTTCAGCCGTTGTACCGGGTCGTCGGTCAGCAGCAGGGCATGCTCCAGGTCGAAGCGTTCGGCCTGCGGGCAGTCCAGATGCTGGTACAGGGTGGCACGGGCCAGATAATCGTTGACCTGCACCGGCCCTAACTGCATGACCCGCTCGGCGTCGACCAGCGCGGCCAGGTCGTTGTCGTTGCTGCTGTGCAGCTGGCGCAGGTTGCGTGACAGGCGCTGGAGCATCTGCATCGGCGTGGCCGCGCGCAGGTGTTCGGCGGTCAGTGGCAGGTGCGGGCCGAACTGGCGGGCGAGCAGCTCGCGGCAATCGGCGGGGTACAGGCGGCGGCCGCCGCAGGGGTCGAGCAGATGATCGGCGCCGGGCACCCGCAGCAGGAAATGGCCGGGAAAATTGACCCCTTCCAGCGGGATCGACAGGCGCCGCGCCAGCTCCAGGGCAAGGATGGCCAGCAGCAGCGGTTGCCCGCGCCGGCGTTGCAGCACTTTGTCCATCAGCGCGGCTTGTGGACGCAGCGGCAGGTACTCATCCTGCTGGTAACCCAAGGCATTGAGCTGGCGCAGCAGCGGTTGCGCCAGTTCGTTCAATGGCAGCATCGGCAGTTGGGTGCTGACCTCTCGCTGCAGGGTGTGCAGGTGCGTGAGGCTGGCAGCGGGTTCGACGCTGCAGTCATGCTCGGCGGCGATCCACAGCGCGGCTTCCAGCAGGGCGACCGGCTCGCGCTCCAGGCAGGCCAGGCAGGCTTGGCGTGGGTTCATGGGGGCTTCTCCATCACGCTTAACTTGTAGCCCTGGCCGGGCTTTTCGTCCAGTGGTCCGCCCGCGCGGTGACTGGGCTTGACCTGTTTATACTGGTAGCAGCACCTCACGGGGGAGCCCGTCGATGTTCGCGCTCATGCAAAGCACCCGTACCCAGTCATTGCACCTGTTCATCGACCCGCCCACGGGCCTGAAGGCGGTGGTTGTGATCCACAGCGAACAGCTGGGCCCCGCCATGGGCGGTTGCCGCTACCTGCCGTATGCCGACGACGAAAGCGCCATGAGCGACGCCATCCGCCTGGCCCAGGGCATGAGCTACAAGGCCGCCCTGGCCGGGCTACCCATGGGTGGCGGCAAGGCGGTGATCGTGCGCAATCCCCATGTGGAAAACCGCGCGGCGCTGTTCGAGGCGTTTGGCCGCTTCGTCGATACCTTGCAGGGGCGCTTCATCACCGCGGTGGACAGTGGCACGTCGACCCTGGACATGGACTGCATCGCCCAGTCCACGCCTTACGTCACCAGCACCACCGCCTCGGGCGATCCCTCGCCCCACGCGGCGTTGGGCGTGTTCGCCGGTATTCGCGCGACTTCGATGGCCCGCCTGGGCAGCGATAACCTGGAAGGCTTGCGGGTGGCGGTGCAGGGCTTGGGGAACGTGGGTTATGCGTTGGCCGAGCAACTGCATGCGGCGGGGGCCGAGTTGCTGGTCAGCGACCTGGACCCGGGGCGGGTGCGCCTGGCCGTGGAGCAGTTCAATGCCCATCCCGTGCCCCACGAAGCCCTGGTCAGCACGCCGTGCGACATCTTTGCGCCTTGCGGCGTAGGGCCGGTGTTGAACGGGCAGAGCGTGATGCAGCTGCGCTGTGCGGCGGTGGCGGGCTCGGCAAACAACCAACTGACCACGATGCAGGTGGCTGATCAACTGGAAAGCCGCGGAATCCTGTACGCGCCGGATTACGTGATCAATGCAGGTGGGTTGATCTATGTGGCGTTGACCCATAGAGGGGAAGCGGTGGGGACCATCACGGCGCACTTGGCGCGAATTCCCACGCGCCTGACCGAGGTGTTCGCCCATGCCCAGGCCGAGAAGCGCTCGCCGGCCAGGGTGGCGCAGATGCTGGCCGAGCGCTTGTTGTACGGCTGAAAAACGGGTGCTGTGTGCTGTCATGCTCCCAGTGCAAGCAACGGTCTTGCTGAGATTGCTCAACCGGGCGCGATCCCTGTGGGAGCAACTGTCTTGCTCAATTTCTAGAATCTGGCGCGATCCGTACGGGAGCGGGCTTGCCCGCGAACACCGGCGAAGCCGGTGCCAGGCACCGCGTCGCCTGCTTCGCGGGTAAACCCGCTCCCACAGGTGCAGTGCATGTCCTGAGGTCGGCGCGATCCCTGTGGGAGCGGCTTTAGCCGCGAACACCGGCGTAGCCGGTGCCAGGCATCGCGTTGCTTGCTTCGCGGTAGCCCGCTCCCACAGGGGGCGCGCAAGGCACTGGGGTAGTGTCGAAGTTACTCGGCCGCGCCGCCTTCGAGCAGCTCGGCCAGCGCATCAGGCTGGCTCTTGAACGCGCGGGCGAACACATCGCGGTTCTTGGCCATGTAGATACCGGCCTCTTCGACCTGCTGCTCGCTCAGCGACGGCACCGCCTTGTGCAGTACCTCGGCCAGGCGCTCGGCCAGCTCGAGCATCTTGTCGTGACGGTCTGCTTCGGCCTTATCCATGAACAAGCGCTCCGGGTCGCGGCTGCTGCGGTACATCACTTCGACGGCCATTCATCACCTCTATGCCTTTTTGCTGGTTGGGTTGGCAGATAACTGTATTTTTATACAGTACAGGTTCAAGCCACCGCCCCGCAACCGCAATGATGGCCCTTTATGCTGAAAACAGCGTAGCCCACAGGTGCCCTGCGGCAATCGGCCGCCTTCCAAGGCAAGGGCCTGGCCCTTTAACTGCATGCCACAAGACCTTCAGCCGTATCGGGGAATCGAACATCGTGAACATCAAATGGGCAGAAAAACTGCGCAAGGGCCTGCATGGCTCGGCCGACTCGCTGGGCAACCTGTGCGTGGAGGCGTTCCACTACCTGGCGCTGTTCGGTATCGGCGCGATCACCGCCTATGCGGCAGTGGTGACATTCCTCGACATGCTGGGCAAGGGCGGGGTCAGCGTCGACGACATCCTGCTGCTGTTCATCTACCTGGAACTGGGCGCGATGGTGGGGATTTATTTCAAGACCAACCACATGCCGATCCGCTTCCTGCTGTATGTGGCGATCACCGCGCTGACCCGCCTGCTGATCGGCGACGTGTCGCACCACAAGGCGCCGGATGTCGGCTTGCTGTATGTGTGCGGCGGCATCCTGCTGCTGGCCTTCGCCATTCTGGTGGTGCGCTACGCCTCGTATCGCTACCCATCGACCAAGGCGCTGGATGCCAGCGGCAAGGAAGTGGATGAGGGCAAGTAGGCCTCAGTTGGCCAGGCCCGCGCTGGGAAAGCGCTGTTCGCCGTGCTGGCTGCGGGTCAGGGCGGCGAGGACCTCCAGCGGGTTCTGCCCTAGCTCGATGGCCAGGCCCAGGCGGATGCTGTCGATGACCCGCTGCAGGCGTATCGGGTCGTTGCGCTGGGCTTCGCTGACCAGGCGCTTGGCTACTACGCCGCTGTCGTCGGACAGGGTCAGCATGATGCTGCCGTCCAGGCGCTCGATGCTCAGGTTGACCCGGTATTCCGGGGCGAAGGCGGCGCTGATTTGTTCGAAGGGGTTGTGCATGGTCGGCATCTGCAATGAATGACTGCAGGAATTGACCGGGGCCGTCTGGGCTTGGTTCAGGCCCGTTGATCGGTGCGCAATGAAGAGTGCAATGAAAACGCCCGGCGCAAGGCCGGGCGTTGGTGTGTGACACAAGGCCGGATCAGGCGTCCGGATCACTCAGTTCCAGGGCGCCGCGCTTGCTGCGCAGTTTGCCGTAGAAGTGCTCCAGGGCGTGGTTCAGCTTGCTGGCGGCGCCATCGACCGCCTGGTCCAGCGAGGCGGCGGTATGGGTCACGGAAATCGGTTGGTGGCCTTTCGGGCGAGCCTCCATCTGGCAGCGTTTGTCATGCGGGCCGGGCTTGGCACCGTTCTCGTCGCGCAGGTGGACCTCGATGCGGGTGAGGTCGTCCTCGTAGCGTTCGAGGCTGCTTTGCAGGGTGCTGCGCACCCATTGGTCGAGACGGATGTTGCCTTCGATGTGGTTGCTGCTGTTGACCTGGATTTGCATGATTCAATCCTTATTCAGCTTGCTCGCGAGAGGCGTGCCTAGGCCACTGAGGGCGTTGGGTTTTCTGCGCCTCTTGACTCTAAGGTCAGGCATCGGCGCGACGAATTCAAGCCCCTGTCGAAGAAAAATGTGTTGTTGCAAAAAGCCCGGCGATTGCCGGGCTTTTCTTGCCGTCGATCAGAACTCGACCGAGGTTTGCAGGTATAAAGTACGAGGTTCACCCACGTACTTGCCCTTGTTGTTGTCGTCGAACGAACGGGTGTAGTACTCGCGGTTGAACAGGTTCTTCACCCCCACCGCCACCTTCAAGTTCGACAGCTGCGGGCCGAAGTCGTAGCCAGCGCGGCTGCTGACCAGCATGTAGCCGGGAATGCGTCCGGTGCTGCCGTCGGCGCTCTCGCTACCGGTGTTGGCGTTGTCGGCGTATTGGCTGCTCTGGAAGCTGCTGTCGAGGTTAAGTTGCCACGGGCCCTGGGTGTAGCCGAGCCCCAGGGTGCCCTTGTGGCGCGACGAGAACGGCACCTGGTTGCCCTTGTTCGGCCCGTCCTCGCGAATGCTGGCATCGACGAAGGCATAGCCGGCATGCACGTCGAAGCCCGCCAGTGCCGGGCTCAGGCCATCGAGGGCGTAGCGCACGCTGGTCTCGATCCCTTGGTGGCGGGTCTCGCCGCGGGCGATTACCGAATCGTTGGTCTGGTTGCTTTCGTACTGATTGTCGAAGTTGATCAGAAACGCGCCGATCTCCGCTTGCAGGTCGCCATTGTCATAGCGGGTACCGACTTCCCAGGTGCGCGCCTTTTCCGGCTTCACCTCGCCACTGCTGACCCGGTTGGGCATCTGGCTGTACTGCACGCTGCCGAACGAGCCTTCGGTGTTGGCGTAGAGGTTCCAGTTGTCGGTCAGGTGGTACATCACGTTCAGTGCCGGCAGGGCGGTGTTGTAGCTGCCCTGGTAGCGTTGGCCGCTGAGCTTGTTGTTCTGCTCGGAGTCGATCATCTCGTAGCGGATGCCCGGGGTGATGGTCCAGCGGCCGATGTCGATGCGGTCGTCCAGGTAGATCGCGTGGGCCTCGGTACTGCCGCGGGTGTCGCGGTCATTGCGGCTGTTGGTGGTCGGCAGCAGGTTGGCGCGGGTCGGCTCGCGGTAGCGCAGTTCGTGGCCGGCTTCGTTGATGTAGCGGTAGCCGATGCCCAGTTCGTGCCAGCTGTCGCCCAGGGCCAGGCCCTGAGAAAAACGCGTTTCGATGCCGCGTACCCAGTACTCGCGGGGCGACAGCGAGACGAAGCTGCCCTGGTCGAGGTAGCCGCTGCGCAGGGTCTTGGTGAAGAAGCTGTTGACGCTGAACTGGCGGTCGTCCTGCTTGTAGTCGTAGCCCAGGTTGAACAGCGTGCGGCGGCCCCAGAACTTGTCCTTGAGGCGGGTCGACTGGTACGGGTCGGCGTCGAAGTCGGCCGCGCTCAGGCCACCGGGCATCTCGGCCTCGCCCTCGTAGTACTGGGCCATGGCGTGCAGGCTGTTGGCTTCGTCCAGTTGCAGCTTGCCCTTGAGCATCAGGTCGTCGATCTGGGTGTCGCTGTGTTCGCGCCAGTCACTGCCTCGGCTGCCGGAGTAGAGCAGGGCGCCGCCCAGGCCGTTGGCATTGGTACCACCGATCAACAGGTTGGCGCTGTTCTTCAGGCCATCCTGGCTGGACGACGGGCTGATCTGGTTCTGCATCGCCGCCTTGAAGGTGGCCTCTTCGGGGATGGCGCGGGTGACGAAGTTGACGATGCCGCCGACGTTCTGCGGCCCGTAGCGCACCGCGCCGCCGCCGCGCACCACGTCCACCGCGTCCATGTTGCCCAGGCTGATCGGCGCCAGCGACAGCTGCGGTTGGCCGTAAGGGGCGAAGGGCACCGGAATGCCGTCCATCAGCACGGTGGAGCGTGAGGCCAGGCGAGGGTTCAGGCCACGGATGCCGAAGTTCAGCGCCAGGTCATGGCTGCCGGTGCCGTTGTTTTCCGGGGCATTGACCCCGGGAATGCGGTTGAGCACTTCGCGGGCGCTGCTGGCGCCGCTGCGTTCGAACTGCTCGCGGCGCACCACGTCGCGGGCGCCGGGATGTTCGAAGACGTTGTCCTGGCGCGCCTCGGCCAGCCAGTCGCCGACCACGGTCGAGGCGCCCAGCTCCACGCTGCCAGTGCCGCCGGCGGCTTGCGCCGGTTGCAGGTTGAAGGCGTTGTCGGTCTGCTGGTGGGCTTGCAGGCCACTGCCGCGCAACAGCGCGTCGAGGCCTTGCGCCGTCTCGTACTGGCCGTCCAGACCAGGGCTGCTCAGGCCTTGGGTGAGGGCCGGGCTGAACGAGATCAGCGCGCCGCTTTCGTGGCCAAACTGGTTGAGCGCCTGCTCCAGGGTACCGGCGGCGATGTGGTAGTCGCGGGTTTCGCCGGCCAGGGCGAACGGGGCGGCGAGCATCAGGGCGTAGACGAGGGGGCTGGGGCGCATGTGGCGGAAGTCCTGTGACAAGGGGTTCTGCCTTGTCTGTCACGCGAGGTTCGGGAAATGGCTCAGGTGGATGGAAAAAAGTTGCGTCACGCTCTGCGCTGGCTCCGACAGGGGAGAGGGGTGTTCAGCTTGTGGCCGCTTCAACATTGACCCAGTAGCGAGTGAAGCGCCGCACCCGCACCGGCAACGCCACTTCGAGCATGGCCAGGATCCGTTCGCTGTCCGCCAGCGGGTAGGAGCCGGAGATCCGCAGGTCGGCCACCCGCTCGCTGCAACCCAGCTGGCCCAGGCGATAGCGTGACAACTCCGCGAGAAAATCGCCCAGGCGCATCTGTGACACCACCAGCATGCCGTCCACCCACGCCGCGCGGTTGGGGTCCAACGGCGCGACCGCTTGCCAGCCGCCCGCGGCGAAACGCGCCTGGTGCCCGGCCAGCAACGGTTGCCCGGCCACGCTGACGCTGCCGCTGAATACCGAGACCAGGCTGAAACCATCGAACTGGCGAACGTCGAAACGGCCACTGCCCAGGCGCAGCTCGCCCTGGGCGGTAAGCAGGTGCAGCGGGCGTGGGTCGTTGACCACCTCCAGCAGCAACTCGCCCTCCTGCAAGCGCACTCGACGCTGCTGGCCATCGAAGCGTACATCGGCGGCACTGCGGGTATTCAGGTGCAACTGGCTGCCATCATCGAGGGTCAGGCGCCGGCGCTGGCCGACTGGGCTGCGATAGTCGGCCAGCAGCCCCGGCAGCGGGTTGTGTGGCTGCAGGCCGAGCCCGGCGGCGCTGGCCACCCCGACCAGCAACAGCGCCTTGAGCGCGCGACGCCGGGCCGGCGAGGGCGGCGCCTGCAAGGTGGCATGCACCACCGGCGAGGCGACCCCGCGCAGGCGTTGGTTGACCTGCTGGATATGCGCCCAGGCGCGCTGGTGCTCGCTGTCGGCCTGCAACCAGTGCTGCAGGGCCTGATGCTGGTCGAAATCGTCACTCTGCGACTCGATCAGCCAGTGCACCGCCTGCTCGGCGATGTGCGCGGAGAACGACGGGTTCACAGGGCGAAGTAGCAGCGCAGCGCTGCCTTGTGCAGGTAGCGTTTGACCGTGGCCAGGGAAATGCCCAGTTCACGGGCGATCTCGCCCTGGCCCAGGCCATCGACCTGGGCCAGCAGGAAGGTGCGCTTGACCAGCGGTGGCAGGCCATCGAGCAAGCGGTCGAGTTCGAGCAGGGTGTCGAAGATGATCGCTTTTTGCTCTTCGCTCGGCGCCACCTGTTCCGGCACCTGGGCCAGGGCCTCAAGGTAGGCGCGCTCCAGTTCCTGGCGGCGGAAGTGGTTGCACAGCACACGCTTGGCCACGGTGGCGAGGAAGGCGCGCGGTTCGACCAGCTGCGGCGCCTCGCGGGCCTGGAGCAGGCGCACGTAAGTGTCCTGGGCCAGGTCGGCGGCACTTTGCGGGCAGCCCAGGCGCCGGCGCAACCAGCCGGTGAGCCAGGTGTGGTGGGCGAGGTAGAGGCCTTCGACGGTGGCGGAAAGCGCGCTGGGCACCGATGCGACTCCGGCGCCCGATGGCGCAATTGGAAGTAAGAATTGTTCGCATTGTATTCGGCGGACCATGCTTCGGCAATGATGTTCTCCCGGCTCCAACGGTGGTCGCGTGCTCTTTGATTATGAGAATTGAAATCATTACTATTGCAGCCCCATTCCCCGGACCCTCGTCATGAAGAGCAAAGCCGCCGGCCTTCCCCTGAGCTACCGCCTGGCCGTGACCTCACGCAGCCTGGCCGCTTTGTTGGGTGGCTACCTGCTGGCGTCGATGGTCAGCGTGTGCGTCGCCCTGCTGGCGCCTATGAGCCAGGTCGATGCCGCGTTGACCGGGATGATGCTGTCGTTCGTCTTCTACCTGCTGGCTTTCCTCTGGTGTTTCGCCTGCCGCAGCGCCTGGCGCGCCTGGCAGGGGGTGCTGCTGCCGAGCCTGGTGCTGGGGGTGGTCAATGCGCTGGCCTACTGGATGAAGCAGCCATGAAAGAAGGATTCCGCCAGGCCATGGCCTGGCTGCACACCTGGACCGGCCTGATTTTCGGCTGGTTGCTGTTTGCGATCTTCCTGACCGGGACGCTGTCCTATTTCAAGGAAGAAATCACCCACTGGACCAAGCCCGAGATCCAGGGCCATCCGCTGGACCCGGCGACCAGCCTAGGCCTGGCCCAGCGCTACCTGCAGGCCAACGCCGGGCATGCCAGCACCTGGTTCATCCGCTTGCCCAGCGAGCGAGAGGCGGCGCTCGGCGTCACCTGGCGCGACCCCAACGGCGGGGGGCGGCGTGGCTTTACCAACAAAGACCTCGATGCCCAGACCGGCGCAGAGGTGCAGACCCGCGACAGCCGCGGCGGCGAGTTCTTCTACCGGTTCCATTTCCAGTTGCAGATGCCGCACCCCTGGGGCCGCTGGTTGTCGACCTTCTGCGCCTTCATCATGCTGCTGGGGCTGGTCACCGGGATCATCACCCACAAGAAGATCTTCAAGGAGTTCTTCACCTTCCGTCCGGGCAAGGGCCAGCGTTCCTGGCTCGATGGCCACAACGCCATTGGCGTGCTGGTGCTGCCGTTCCACCTGATGATCAGCTACAGCAGCCTGGTGATCTTCATGTACATGGTCATGCCGGCCGGCATCCTCGCCAGTTATGGCGACAGTGATCGCTACTTCAACGATTTGTTCGGTCGCGATGAGTCTGTCGCGGCCTCGGCCCAGGCGGCACCGCTGGTGCCACTGGGCGAGTTGTACGCCAAGGTCCAGGCCCATGTGCCGGGCGCGCGCCTGGGCTTCATTCAGGTGCAGAACCCAGGCGACGCCAATGCCAGGGTGAGTTTCTCCTGGTCCGCCCCCGACAGCGTGGCCTACCAGCGCAGCGCCAGCTGGACCTTCGATGGTGTCAGCGGCGAACTGCTCAACCAAGGCGCGACGGAAAGCGTGGCGATGCAGACCTCGTTCACCTTCGTCGGCCTGCACATGGGCAACTTCGCCGGGCCCTGGCTGCGCTGGTTGTACTTCGTCTTCGGCGTCGCCGGCACGGCGGTGATCGGCACCGGGCTGGTGATGTGGCTGGGCAAGCGCCAGCTCAAGCATGCCAAGAGCGCACAGATGCCGGGCGAATTGCGCCTGGTGGAGGTGCTCAATATCGCCAGCATGAGCGGCCTGATGCTCGCGGTGGCGGCATTTTTCTGGGCCAACCGCCTGTTCCCGGTAGGCCTGCAAGGGCGTGCCGACTGGGAAATCGACAGCTTCCTGTGGGTTTGGGCGCTGTCACTGCTGCATGCGTTGCTGCGTCCCGGGCGTCGAGCTTGGGCCGAGCAACTGGCCCTGGGAGCGTTGGCGTTTGCCTTGTTGCCCCTGCTCAATGCGCTGACCACGGGCAAGGGCCTGGACCACTCCCTGGTCAGTGGCGACTGGGTCATGGCCGGGTTCGATCTCACGGCGCTGGCCACCGGCCTGTTCCTCGCCTGGGCCGCCGGCAAGATGCTGCGTGCGCCCAAGCCTGCCGCCAAGCGCGCGCCACGCGCCGGCACTGTCGTGGAGGCCAGCTGATGCTTGGCATCGCCTTGCTCGGGTTTGCCGGGTTCGCCGGCTTGTGCCTGGCCATGGAAAAACATTGCAACGATCTGCTCGGGCGCAAGCCCACGCTGCTCCAGCAGCGGGCCCTGCGCGCAGGCGGCTGGGCCTTGTTGCTGGTGGCGTTGGTGCTGGCCGTGCACCTGCGCGGTTGGGCCCTGGGCCTGGTGCAGTGGATCGCCGTGCTGATGGCCGGGGGCACGCTGTGGGTGTTTGGCTTGCCCTACCAACCGCGCCTGTTGCTGGCGGCGGCTGCGCTCAGCCTGATACTGGGGCCGCTGCTGGCCCTGTTGTCGGTGTGAGCCCTTGAACGACGGCGGCCGGGCACGTTTCGTCCAGGTGTTCCTCGCCCAGCGCGCGCGCATGGAGGCGCTGGTCAGCCGGCGCATTGGCTGTCGCGCTACCGCCGCGGACCTGGTCCAGGACTTGTTCCTGCGCTTCTGGCGCCGCCCCGAGGTGCAGGTCGAGGCGCTCGACACCTACCTGCTGCGCAGCGCCAGCAACCTGGCCATCGACTACCTGCGCAGCGAGGGCAGCCGCGACCGCGCCGCCGAAGGGCTGCATGCGGACGATGAGGCCCGGGGCAGCCAGGCGCCGGAACAGGCCCTGGCCGCCGAACACGACCTGCAACGCATCGAGGCAGCGCTGCGCGCGTTGCCCGAGCGCACCCGGCAGATCTTCCTGCTCAACCGCATCCACGGTTGCACCTACGGCGAGATCGCCCGGGCCATGCAGCTGTCCCAGAGCGCGGTGGAAAAGCATATGATGCGCGCCCTCGAAGCGTGCAAGGCGAGTGTCGCCGAGCCCGCGTCCCTACTGCGCCGGCCAGGGAGTGCCCGTCGATGAATGCTGAGCCGCCGATCACCGCCGAACAGTCCCGTGCCGCGCTCAGTTGGTTGGGGCGTATCAACCAACAGCCGCAACAGGCCCAGGACGCGGCCTTCAAGCGCTGGTTGCTGGCCGACCCGGCCCATCGCCGGGCCTATGCCCAGGCCCAGGCGCTGTGGGACCTGAGCGAGGCGCCGGCGGCGCGCCTGGCGCAGGAGGAGGCGGGTGACCTGGGTCGCTACCTCGAGGCCATGCGCCAGCCACCGCGTCGGCGTCCGTGGCGCGGCCTGGCCGTGGCCGCGTGCTTGCTGCTGGCGTTGGGCTGTGTGGCCGGTTGGCAGCCGCAGTTCTGGTTGCAGGACCTGCGCGCCGACTACAGCAGCGGCGCCGAGGTCCGCCAGGTGACGTTGGCCGACCACTCGCGGCTGACCCTGGACGCCGGCAGTGCCGTGGCACTGGACTTCCAGCACGGCGAGCGACGGGTGCGCCTGCTGCGTGGCGCCGCGTTCTTCGAGGTGAGCCACACCGGCGCGCCTTTCCTGGTCGATGCCCAGGGTGGCGAGGTGCGGGTGCTGGGCACCCAGTTCGAGGTGCGCGAGCAGGGGCAGGGCGCCCGGGTCACGGTGCGCAGTGGACGGGTGGCGGTGACGCCGGCCAAGGGGCAACAGCCCCGCGAACTGATCGCCAACCAGCAGCTGGACTACGCCGATGGGCTGGCCGGCGCGGTCGAGGCGGTGGACAGCGACAGCCGCCTGGCTTGGCGCGAGGGCTGGCTGAACTACTACCAGGTGCCGTTGGGGCAGGTGGTCGAGGACCTTGGCCGTTACTATCCCGGGCGCATCCTGTTGCTCGACGGCGAGCTGGCGCAGCGCAAGGTCAGCGGCAGCTTCCCGGCGGCCGAGCCGTTGGCTGCACTGGATTCGCTGGGCCAGGTGCTGGGCTTTTCGCGGCAGACGGTGCTCGGGCGGTTGACCGTATTGCGTTAACCGATAGCGCCGGCGAACGCGCAGCGGCACAAAAAATATTGATCAGTGGGGTGAGGTACTTCATCTCGGTATCCGTGTAGTGATTGAAAGTGCGATTCATTCGCAAAAAACAATCCCTGCACAGGTCCGCGTCCATGAAGTTCACCCCGCGTTGCGCTCCGCTCTGGTTCGGTCTCAGCGTCTTGCCCGCCCTGGTTTGCGCCCCCCAGGCACTGGCCGCGCAGCAGAGCCAGGTTTACAGTTTCGCCCAGCCTGGCCTGCCGCTGGCCCAGGCGCTCAACGCCTTCAGCCGCGTCACCGGGCAGAGCGTGGTCTACACCCTCAGCCTGCCAGACCGACAAGCCCCGGCCCTGAACGGCACCTATGCCGCCGAGCAGGCGCTGCAGCAACTGCTGGCTGGCGCCGGCCTGACCTGGCGCCGCCTGGATGCGCGAACCCTGACCCTGGAGCCGCTGGACACCGGCGGCGCGCTCGACCTGCAGGCGATCAACATCGACGCGCAGATGGACAGCTACAGCTACCAGCCACCGGCCAGCGCCGCGATCATGCGCGGGCAGGGGCCGAGCCAGGACATTCCCCAGGCCATCAACCTGGTCCCGGCCCAGGTGCTGCGCGACCAGGCCCCGCGCAACCTCGACGACGCGCTGTACAACGTCAGCGGCATCACCCAGGGCAACAACTTTGGTGGCACCGCCGACACGGTGATGAAACGTGGTTTTGGCGACAACCGCGACGGCTCGATCATGCGTGATGGCATGCCGGTGGTGCAGGGGCGCGCGCTCAATGCCAGCACCGAACGGGTCGAAGTGCTCAAGGGCCCGGCCTCGTTGCTGTACGGCATCCAGGATCCGGGCGGGGTGATCAACGTGGTCAGCAAGCGCCCGCAGCTGCAGGCCTACAATGCCCTGACCCTGCGTGGCTCGAGCTATGGCAGCGGCAAGAACGGCAGCGGCGCCGGCCTGGACAGCACCGGCGCGCTGGGTGACAGCAACCTGGCCTACCGGCTGATCGTCGACCATGAGGACGAGGACTACTGGCGCAACTACGGTGTGCACCGTGAGTCGCTGGTGGCGCCGTCGCTGGCCTGGTACGGCGAGGATACCCAGGTGGTGCTGGCCTACGAACACCGCGAGTTTCTCTACCCGTTCGACCGCGGCACGGCCTTTGGCAGCGACGGTCATCCGCTGCCGATCCCGGCCAGCCGCCGGCTGGACGAACCGTTCAACGACATGGAAGGGCGCTCCGACCTGTATCGGCTGGAGGTCGACCACAGGTTGAGCGAGGACTGGAAGCTGCACGTGGGCTACAGCTTCAACCGCGAGACCTACGATGCCAGCCAGGTGCGGGTGACCGGTGTCAACGAGCAGAAGGGCACCCTGTCGCGCAGTATCGATGGCACCCGGGGCGCCCTGAGCCGCGACCAGTTCGCCAGCGTGAGCCTCAATGGCAGCGTCGAGCTGGCAGGCATGCGCCACGACCTGGTATTCGGTGCCGACCACGAAGACCGCAAGGTCTATCGCGCCGACCTGATCCGCCAGAACAGCCGCTCGACCTTCAGTTACCTGAACCCGGTCTATGGTCGCGAAGTGCAAGGCACCTCGGTGCGCGCCACCGACAGCGACCAGACCGACAAGCTGCGTACCGACGCGTTGTTCATGCAGGATGCCTGGCACCTGGACGAGCACTGGATCCTGGTTGCCGGCGGGCGCTTCCAGCAATACGACCAGTACGCCGGGCGTGGGCGACCGTTCAACGTCAACACCGACACCAGCGACCAGACCTGGGTGCCCCATGCCGGGGTGGTGTACAAGGTCGATGAGCAGCTGTCGTTGTATGGCAGCTACAGCGAGTCGTTCAAACCCAACTCGACCATCGCGCCACTGAGCATCGGCGGCGATCGCACCCTGACCCTGGACTCCGGGATCGCCCCGGAGCAAGGCAAGGCCTGGGAGGTGGGCGCCAAGCTCGACATGCCGGGCGCCCTGACTGGCACCTTGGCCCTGTTCGACATCACCAAGCGCAATGTGCTGGTGGCCGACGGCGACAGCCTGCCGGGCACCATCCTCTACAGCAACGCGGGCGAGGTGCGCTCGCGCGGTGTCGAACTGGACCTGAGCGGTCAGCTCAGCGAGCGCTGGAGCCTGATCGGCGCCTACGCCTTCACTGACGCCGAGGTGACCAAGGACCCGCAACTCAAGGGCAATCGCCTGCAGAACGTGGCCCGGCACAGTGGCTCGCTGTCGGCGGTGTATGACTATGGCAGCCTGTTGGGCGGCGACCGCCTGCGTCTGGGGGCTGGCGCGCGCTACGCGGGTGAGCGTGCGGGGAACGCGACCAATGACTTCGACCTGCCGGCCTACACCGTGGCCGATGCCTTCGCCAGCTACGAAACGAAGCTGGACGAGCACAAGGTGCGCCTGCAATTGAACGTGAAGAACCTGTTCGACAAGGTGTACTACAGCTCGGCGGTGAACCGGTACTTCGTCGCGGTGGGGGATGCGCGGCAGGTGAGCCTGTCGAGTACCTTGGAGTTCTAAGGACTGGGACCGCTTTGCGGTCCTTTCGCGGCACAAGGCCGCTACAGGAGACCGCAATCAACTGTAGGAGCGGCCTTGTGCCGCGAAAGGGCCGCAAAGCGGCCCCCAAATTCAACAGGAAAACGCTGCCCGGTACGCCCCCGGCGTCGCCCCCAGCGCCTGCCTGAAGCGGTTGCTGAAATGGCTGGCGCTGGCAAACCCGCACGACAACGCCACTTCACCCAGTGGCAACGCGCCCATGCGCAGCAGTTGGCAGGCGCGGTGCAGCCGTCGAGCCAGCAGGTACTGGTGCGGTGGCAGGCCGAAACTCGCCCGGAACATCCGCGCAAAGTGGTACGCGGACAGGTTGCAGCGCAGCGCCAGCTCTTCCAGCGTCAGCGGCTGCTCGAGGTTGGCCTCGATGAAGTCCAGCAGTTGCCGACGCTGGTGCGGCGCCAGCCCGCCCTTGAGTTTCAGCCCTTGGCGCAGGCCGACCTGGTTGAGCACGGCGTGATCAATGATGGCGTGGGCCAGGCTGCTGGCCAGCAGACGTTCGGCGGGCTCGGCCCAGTCCAGGCCAATTAGCTGGCGAAAGCGCCGGGCCTGTTGCGGGTCGTCGAGGAAGGTCGCCTCGCGCAGTTGCAGCTCCCGGGGCTCGCGGTCCAGCAGGCGGGTGCAGCCGAGGGCGAACTGTTCCTCGCTGATATACAGGTGGGCGAGGCGGATCGAGCCGTTGATCACCCAGTTCGATTCGTGGCCGGCGGGCATCACGCACAGCTTGTCCGGCGCGCCGCGGTCGCTCGGGCGCTGGCGGCGGAAGGTGCCGGTGCCGTCGGCGATATAGCACGACAAGGTGTGGTGGCTGGGGGCCTGGTAGTCGCGGGCATCGTCGCGGTTGCTCCACAACGCCGCGGCCAGCCCATCGCCTAGCTGCGCGCTCAGCTCCAGCCGGGTGTGGGGCGAGGCGTTAAGGGCATTGAAGACCTGCAGGTGGTCGAGTGGGGGCATGGGCGATTCCTCTGCGGGCCATCGTACTGCGATAGCGCTGGGTTGGCAGCTACGGCTGGAGGAAAAGCGCAAGTTTATGCAAGCGGTTGCACAGGGTGTGGATGGAGACTGAACGCACAATCGTGTGGCCCTGCATCGCGGGCAAGCCCGCTCCCACAGGGATTGCACAAAGCTGTGGGAGCGGGCTTGCCCGCGAAGGGGCCGGTCCTGGCCTTCGAGGTATCAGCATGAACCTGTCGCTCTATCTGCTCACCGTCCTGATCTGGGGCACCACCTGGATCGCCCTGAAGTGGCAATTGGGCACGGTCGCCATCCCGGTGTCGATCGTCTACCGCTTCGCCCTGGCCGGGCTGATCCTGTTCGCCTTCCTGCTGCTCACCCGCCGCCTGCAACCGATGAACCGGCGTGGCCACCTGGTGTGCCTGGCCCAAGGCCTGTGCCTGTTCTGCGTCAACTTCATGTGTTTTCTCACCGCCAGCCAATGGGTGGCCAGCGGCCTGATCGCCGTGGTGTTCTCCACCGCGACGCTGTGGAACGCCATCAATGCGCGGATTTTCTTCGGCCAGAAGATCGCCGCCAATGTCCTCGGTGGTGGCGCCCTGGGCTTGCTCGGGCTGGGCTTGCTGTTCTGGCCGGAACTGTCGCACCACGCCGCCAGCCGCGAGACCCTGTACGGCCTGGGGCTGGGCCTGCTTGGCACCCTGTGCTTCTCGGCGGGCAACATGCTTTCCAGTGTGCAGCAAAAGGCCGGGCTCAGGCCGCTGACCACCAATGCCTGGGGCATGCTCTATGGCGCCTCGATGCTGGCGCTGTACTGCGTGCTCAGCGGCATCCCTTTCACCATGGAATGGAATGCCCGCTACGTCGGCGCGCTGCTGTACCTGGTGATCCCGGGCTCGGTGATCGCCTTCACCGCCTACCTGACCCTGGTCGGGCGCATGGGGCCTGAGCGGGCGGCGTACTGCACGGTGCTGTTCCCGCTGGTCGCGTTGAATGTGTCGGCGCTGGCCGAGGGCTACCAGTGGACGGCGCCGGCGTTGCTGGGGCTGGTGGCGGTGATGGCGGGGAATGTGCTGGTGTTTCGCAAGCCGACGCGCAAGACGGGGATGGCGCTGGTCAGGTGAGCACAGGCAAGCGTCTGTACGTGTTGCGCTGAACGGCAGTCGCCACTCGGTGCGGTGTTATGCCGAGCCTTGTGGTGACTGCTGTTCAGCTGTACTGGGTCATGTATTCCAGGTCAACCGCGTGTCAAGAAGACACCGTGTTCAAGAGTTTTTATCCAAAATTTTCTGATTCTGTTTTTCAGCAGTAAGGAGGTCATAAGCTTCCGCAGCACTCAGTAGTGGGACAGGGAGGACATAGAAACCCTCCAAGACGTAGAGATCGGACTGTCCTTCGACCATTCGGGCATTGTCGGTAATCCTGCCCTTCGCTTGGAATTCGAGGGTGAGCTTGGCCACGGAAAACGATGAGCCTCCCTTAGCCGGAGGGAAAAATACGCCCTCTTCGTTGATGCTGCCGCCCCCATGAATGATTTTCCATGTGAGTATGTCATCGGGATAAAGTTCGAATTCAGGCACCAGCTTCAACGCGTTGTCGGTTATGTCTATACTAAAGCTCAGCGCGCTGCTGGTTGTAGTGAGGAATGCTGTTTCATAGGTTGAGCTGTTGTACCGTGCGGTTGCTGTTTCATAGATGAAGAATTCATCGCGCGAGGGCGATGGCGAAGAGTAGCTATTGTTTTCAATTTTACCTTTTGCTCCGGCCTCAAGCTCCCAGGCACCCGTGCCTTCAGGGAACAGACCAAGGTCAACTTGAGCACCAGGTGGGAGCACGAAAAGAGGATAGTAGGGCAGACCTGAGGGTTCATGCTTCCCAGGCTGACTCTTTCCTCCGATTGGTTCGAACACGCCAACCCGCACCGCCGGGCCTTGTACGACTTTCTGTTGCGTGTTGAACTTCTGCCCAGGCATGAGCAACTGCGGGATGGCAGTGCATAGTTTTTCAGGAGAAGGGACATCTTTGTTGATGATCACAGAGGCGCCCAGCGGTGTAGTGTAGGGCCCAGGAAAGTTCAGCCCCGCGCCTTCTCCCACCAGCAGGAGGTTATTTACTGATGGAGGGGGAAGCAGAGTAGGGGATACAAATGCGAGAATCTGATCTGGATTTACGGCGTCTGCATAGGCCTGGAAGGTAACGTCCTTTGGAAGGGCGTCCGATGGCAGTCTGGGCAGTGAGTCATTATGGATCTCGAAGTTCCTGAAAATGCTTTGGTACAGGTGTCCGTCAGAAACATTTCCTCCTGATTCTACGGAGAATTTAATGTCGTGGTCTTTCCAATTCAGACTAAGATCTCCATTGGATTTGGCGGAGAACTCGGCATTTTTTTCAATATCGATGACCAGTTTCTTAGGTGAGCTTAGTGCGCCAATTTTTTTAATTGTGAACGGAGGCTTGTTTCCAGAAAGGTGGAGAACATCCTCCCTGGAAATCGCTCTATTAAGCTGGTTGTTGTCGGTCTGAAAGAAAATTGACGGCTTCCCGGTTTCGCTGACTAAGTACATTGCAGGTTTTTCGTTTACGATGATCGGTAACCGAAAACGGTTTGCTACTCCCTCGTCGAGCAACTCTAGCTCTTTATACTTCCAGAAGGACTCAAGCTTACCATTCTCAAAAGCCGCCAGCGCGTCAGTATGCTTGATATACCCTTCGTCACTCTCTGCAAATGAGACCAGCTGATTGAAGCTGATCCCGCTTTGGTTGTCGTTCTTATCGTTGCTCATTGCCTTGCCCTCGATAGATGGAGATATCGTTTTATCGTGGCTGGCCGATCGCCGAAACTGGTGAAAATGATAGGTCTCGGCGTTTGTCTGGGGGGCAACGAGTGAAAGGTAGGCTATTGATAATAGTCAGTAAAAGGTATCGCTCGCAGCCGGCGATGCCTGTCCCTTACTTCTGCCACACCTGCGGATTCACCAGATCCCGCGGCCGCTCATCCAGCAACGCCGCCCGCAGGTTGTCCAGCGCCCGGGTGGCCATGGCCTCGCGGGTCTCGGCGGTGGCCGAGCCGATGTGCGGCAGGGTCAAGGCGTTGGGCAGTTTGAACAATGGCGAATCGGCGAATGGCTCCTTTTCGTACACATCCAGCTCGGCGCCGCGAATCGTGCCGTTTTGCAGCGCCTCGACCAGCGCCGCCTCGTCCACCACCGGCCCGCGGGCGATGTTGATCAGGAATGCGCTGGGCTTCATCAGCTTCAGCTCGCGGGCACCGATCAGCTTGCGGGTGGCGTCGGACAGCGGCACCACGATGCCGACGAAATCGGCTTCGGCCAGCAGTTGGTCCAGGCTGCGGTACAGCGCGCCCAGCTCCTGCTCCAGCGCGGCCTATTGCACGGTGCTGTTCCCGCTGGTGGCGTTGAATGTGTCGGCGCTGGCCGAGGGCTACCAGTGGACGGCGCCGGCGTTGCTGGGGCTGGTGGCGGTGATGGCGGGGAACGTGCTGGTGTTTCGCAAGCCGTCGCAACGTGGCCAGGGCGCCCTGGCCAGAAGCTAGTCAGGTACAGCTGGTATTCCTGACAGGTGCGGCCAGCCAGCGGGTGGCTAGACTAGCCCAGGGGTGACTGACTGGGGAGCGCAATGGCCGTTTTGGCAATTATGGACCATCGACTGTCTCGCAGGGATGCGTGGCTGTTGTGCTGTATGGCTATCGGGTTGCATATCTTGCCTCTGGTGCTGGCAGACCTGGCCTACATCGACGATGTCTGGCGTTCACAATTGGCGGGGCAGTTGCAGGATCCGGGGGATTCCTGGACGGGCCAGGGCAGGGTGTTGGTGGATGTGCTGTACAGCGGGCTGGGTTTCGACAAGGCGACGCCGAACATTTATCCACTGCCACTGCTGCTGGCCATGGTGGTGGCTGCCAAGGCATTGTCGGACCTGGCGTTTCACTACTTCGAGGCGCCCACGGGCACAGCGCTGTTGGTGGTCTTGCCCCTGTGGTACAACCCCTTCTTCTTGCAGAACCTGTCCTACCAGTACGACGGTGCCGCCATGGCATTGGCCCTTGCCGCGAGTGTCATGGCCATCACGCAAGGGGCACGGCACCGGTGGGGCACAGGCCTGGCGATGGTGCTGGTTGCGGCGGCGGCCAGCCTTTATCAGATAAGTGTCAATGTCTTCGCAGGGTTGTGCTGCATCGAAGTCATTCGTCAGGTCGCCGCGCATGCGCCTTTGCGGCAGGTGGTGCGGCAGTTGGCGCGGCGCCTGGTTCAGTTGCTGGGGGGCGGCCTGCTTTACCTGCTCACGGGATATCGACTGATTGATGTTCCACGCACGGCGTTGCTTCCACTGGACCACGCATGGCCGGAAACCCTGGCGCGGCGCCTGCTGTTGGCCTTCGAGCATGTGGGCCTGTTGGTCACGACCGGTACAGCCTGGCTGTTCCTCATCCTCGCTGGCCTGGCTGGCGCGACGCTGGTGCTGCGCTCCTGGCAGGTGCTGCGCAGTGCGCGCCCGGTGATATCGAGGGTGGCGTTGTTGGCGTTGCTTTGGTGCTCCTTGGTGGCGCTCATGCTCCTGGTGCCGGGCATCTCGCTGCTGTTCGACTATTACAACCAAGGCGCGCGATTGCTCATGGGGGTGGGCCCCGCCATGGTGCTGGTGCTGTTGCTGGCACATGAGCGGCTTGCTGGCCTGCATGGGCGACTGGCCTGGTTCACGGTCATCCCCTTGGTGTTCATGCTGTCGTTTTCCTATGCCTATGGGCGGCTGCTGGTGGCGCAAAAGGAAATGGAGCGGGTCATGACCTCCAGTATCGCGCAAGCCATCCAGGCCAACCCTGCGGTGTATGACGCCAAGCGCTTCTACATCCTCGGCCATGACAGCCGTCAAGTGTGGTTGCCCGCCGGCAGCGGCTCGTTCCAGGCCATGCCAGCCTTGCGGTATGTGTTCGCCATCGCTTACCAGGTGCTGCCCGAAATGATGCCGAGAGTGGGCATGACGACGTTCGGCAGCCACCCGCCCCTGCAAAAGGCGCAAGTGCTGGCGTCCAGCCCTCAGCCCCAAGTGGATGGAAAGTTCTTTGCCATTCATCGGGTCGGCGACGTCGGCTATGTGTTGATGAAGCCGATTATCGACGCAGAGGCTTTTCACAAATGAGCCTGGTGCGCTTCAACCGTTATGCCCTGATTGGCGTCGGCAACACGCTGATCCATTGGCTGACCTTTCTGCTGCTCCACCTGCTGATGGGGTTGTCGCAGGGGGCGAGCAACCTGCTGGCGTTTCTGTTGGCGGCGAGCCTGTCCTATTTCATGAATGCCCGCTACACCTTTGCCGTCAGGGCTCGCACGAGGCGCTACCTGGTGTTCCTGATCGGCATGGGTAGCCTGAGCCTGGCCCTGGGTGCGTTTTCTGATGCTGTCCGTCTGTCTCCGTGGTTGACCTTGGTGACCTTTTCGATGGTCAGTCTTGTTGTCGGTTATACCTTTTCACACACCGTGGTGTTCAAGAGGAGGGACCCATGAACATTACCTTGGTGGTGCCGCTGTACAACGAGCAGGAAACCCTGGAGCGTTTCTACCGAACGGTACGTGGCGAACCCTCGTTGCAGGGCAAGACCGTGGAAATCGTTTTCGTCAACGACGGCAGCACCGACGACACCGAGGCCATCTGCGCCGAGCTGGCGGCCAGGGACGAGTGGGTCACGGCAATCACCTTCTCGCGCAATTTCGGCAAGGAGTCGGCGTTGTTCGCCGGGCTGGAGCACGCCGAAGGCGACGCGGTGGTGCCGATCGATGTCGACCTGCAAGATCCCATCGAAGTCGTCGCGCAGATGATCGAGCGCTGGCAGGGCGGCGCCGACGTGGTGCTGGCCAAGCGCCGTAGCCGGCTTGCCGATACGCGGTTCAAACGCTGGACGGCGCGGCTGTACTATCGCCTGCATAACGCTATTGCCGCAGTGCCGATCGAAGAAAACGTCGGCGATTTTCGCCTGCTCGACCGTAAGGTGGTGGCCGCGATCCGGCAGATGCCGGAGCAGCAGTTGTTCATGAAGGGAGTGCTGTCGTGGGTGGGGTTTCGCACCGAAATCATCGAGTACGACCGCCAGGAGCGGGCGGCGGGCAACAGCAAGTTCAGCTTCTGGCGCCTGTGGAACCTGGCGTTGGACGGCATCACCTCGTTCAGCACGGTGCCGTTGCGGCTGTGGACCTATATCGGTGGCGGTGTGTCGTTGTTCGCGCTGTTGTACGCGGCGTTCCTGGTGCTGGACAAACTGCTGTTCGGCAACGACCTGCCGGGGTATCCGTCACTGATGACGGCGATCCTGTTTCTCGGTGGGGTGCAGTTGATCGGGATTGGCATCCTGGGCGAGTACATCGGGCGGATCTACCAGGAAACCAAGCACCGGCCGCGCTATGTGGTGCGCAAGGTTTTGGGTAGGCGGCGGTAATCGCAGTGATGCCATTCGCGGGTAAACCCGCTCCCACAGGTGTGGCGCATGCCCTGAGGTCGGCGCGGTCCCTGTGGGAGCGGGTTTACCCGCGAAAGGGCCAGTGTAGGCAGCGAAAAGCGTTCAGCCTTTCCACACCTGAGGATTCACCAGGTCCCGCGGCCGCTCACCCAGCAACGCCGCGCGCAGGTTGTCCAGCGCCCTGTTGGCCATGGCTTCGCGGGTCTCGGCGGTGGCCGAGCCGATGTGCGGCAGGGTCAGGGCGTTGGGCAGCTTGAACAGTGGCGAATCGCTTAGCGGCTCCTTCTCATACACATCCAGCCCGGCGCCGCGAATCGTGCCGTTTTGCAGCGCCTCGACCAGCGCCGCCTCGTCCACCACCGGCCCGCGGGCGATGTTGATCAGGAATGCGCTGGGCTTCATCAGCTTCAGCTCGCGGGCACCGATCAGCTTGCGGGTGGCGTCGGACAGCGGCACCACAATGCAGACGAAATCGGCTTCGGCCAGTAGTTGGTCCAGGCTGCGGTATTGCGCGCCCAGCTCCTGCTCCAGCGCGGCCTTGCGGCTGTTGCCGGCATACAGCACGTGCATGTTGAAGCCGAAGCGACCACGCCGGGCGATGGCCGCGCCGATGTTGCCCAGGCCGACGATGCCCAGCGTCTTGCCATGCACATCGCTGCCGAACTGCGCCGGGCCCACGGTAGCCTGCCACTGGCCGGCCTTGGTCCAGGCGTCCAGCTCGGCGGTGCGCCGGGCGCAGCCCATGACCAGGGCGAAGCCCAGGTCGGCGGTGCTTTCGGTGAGCACGTCGGGGGTGTTGGTCAGGGCGATGCCGCGTTCGTTGAAGTAGTCCAGATCGTAGTTGTCGTACCCCACCGAGACGCTGGACACCACCTCGAGCTTGCCCGCGCCTTCGAGCTGCGCGCGGCCGAGTTTGCGGCCGACGCCGATCAGGCCGTGGGCCTCGGGCAGGGCTTCGTTGAACTGGGCGGCGATATCGCCCAGTTTCGGGTTAGGCACGATCAGGTTGAAGTCTTGCTGCAGGCGTTCGGCCATGGCCGGGGTGATGCGGCTGAAGGCCAGGACGGTCTTTTTCATCGGGCTGCTCCTGGAAAAAGCTACAAGCTACAAGCTGCAAGCCATAAGCAAAAGCAAGATGTGTGTAATTACACTTTGTCTTGCAGCTTGCAGCTTGCAGCTTGCAGCTGCCCTTTCAATTGGCGACCAGCAACTCGTGGGTCTTCAGGTCGGCCTCGTGGGCGGCGAGGATCTCCGGCAGCGAATTGCGCAGGTACTCGACCCAGGTCTTGATCTTGGCATCCAGGTACTGGCGCGACGGGTAGATCGCGTACAGGTTCAGCTCCTGCAGGCGGTATTGCGGCAGGATCCGCACCAGGCTGCCGTCGCGCAGGCCGTCGATGGCCGTGTAGATCGGCAACACGCCCACGCCCATGCCGCTGCGGATCGCGGTTTTCATCGCGTCAGCCGAGTTCACTTGGAATGGCGAGGTGGTGATGTTGACCATTTCTTGCCCCTCGGGGCCGTCGAACAGCCACTTTTCCAGCGGGATCACCGGGCTGACCATGCGCAGGCAGGCGTGCTTGAGCAGGTCGGCGGGCTTGTGGGCGAAGCCGTGACGGGCCACGTAGTCCGGCGAGGCGCAGACGATGCTGTAGGTGATGCCCAGGCGCTGGGAGACGAAGCCTGAGTCTGGCAGCTCGCTGGCCAGCACGATGGACACGTCGTAACCCTCGTCGAGCAGGTCGGGCACACGGTTGGCCATGGTCAGGTCAAAGGTGACGTCCGGGTGCGACTCGCGGTAGCGGGCGATGGCGTCGACCACGAAATGCTGGCCGACCCCGGTCATCGAGTGCACCTTCAACTGCCCGGCGGGGCGGGCGTGGGCATCGCTGGCCTCGGCCTCGGCCTCTTCGACGAAGGTGAGGATCTGTTCACAGCGCATCAGGTAACGCTTGCCGGCCTCGGTCAGCGCGATGCGCCGCGTGGTGCGGTTGAGCAGGCGGGTTTGCAGATGGGCTTCCAGGTTGGAGACCGCCCGCGACACGTTCGCGGTGGTCGTATCCAGTTGCGCCGCGGCAGCGGTGAAGCTGCCGAGCTGGGCCACGCAACTGAAAGCACGCATGTTTTGCAGGGTGTCCATGGGTCACTCTCGGTTTAGAGGACAAAATTGTGACATGAAGCAAGGTGATGTCGCTTCCGACTAAAGCCGGATTATCGCTGTTTTGGTAACAAAGATTCGCAGGATTATGCGCTTATCGCCAATGAAACCCGCCCCTAGAATTGTTCGGCCCCTCCACCTCTTCCTCGGGAAATCGCAGCTGTGCCGCGTCGCCACATCAGAGCGCTCCATGCGTTCAGTGCCTGTGCCCTTTGTCTCACCTTGAGCGGCTGTATCGGAACCTGGGGCATCGCCCCGCAAAGCAAGACCCTTCAAGCCAACCAACTGACCACCGACGACGCGATCCGCGAGGCCGCGCGCGACGCCCACTGGCCGGCCCAGCAATGGTGGCGCGGCTATGGCGACCCGCAGCTCGACGCCTGGATCGACCAGGCCCTGGCCGGCAGTCCGAGCCTGGCCATGGCTGCCGCGCGGGTGCGTGAAGCCAAGGCCCTGGCCGGAGTGGTCGAGTCGGCGGAAAAGCTCCAGGCCAACGGCAATGCCACGCTCAAGCGCCACAACTGGCCAGAGGATCAGTTCTACGGCCCCGGCGCGCTGTCTGGCGCCAACACCTGGGACAACAATGCCTCCATCGGTTTCAGCTACGCCCTGGACCTGTGGGGCCGCGAGCGCAATGCCAGCGAGCAGGCCGTGGACCAGGCGCACATGAGCGTCGCCGAGGCGCGCCAGGCCCAATTGGAGCTTGAGAACAACGTGGTGCGTGCGTACATCCAGCTCAGCCTGCATTACGCCCAACGCGACATCGTCCAGGCCGAACTGGCCCAGCAGGAGCAGATCGTCGCCCTGGCCAAGCGTCGTCTCGACGGCGGCATCGGTACCCATTTCGAGGTCAGCCAGGCCGAGGCGCCCTTGCCTGAGACCCACCGGCAGATCGACAGCCTCAACGAAGACATCGCCCTGACCCGCAACCAGCTCGCGGCGCTGGCCGGCAAGGGCCCGGGGGAGGGCGCAAAGCTGCAGCGCCCGAGCCTGGCCCTTGCTGCGCCGCTGAAGCTGCCATCGAACCTGCCCGCCGAACTGGTCGGCCAGCGTCCCGATGTGGTCGCCAGCCGTTGGCAGGTCGCGGCCCAGGCCCGGGGCATCGACGTGGCCCACGCCGGCTTCTTCCCCAATGTCGACCTGGTCGGCAGCCTCGGCTTCATGGCCACCGGCGGCGGCCCGCTGGAATTCCTCACCGGGCGCAAGTTCAACTACAACGTTGGCCCGGCCATCAGCCTGCCGATCTTCGATGGCGGTCGCCTGCGTTCGCAGCTGGGCGTGGCCGCGGCGGGCTATGACGTGGCCGTGGCGCGCTACAACCAGACAGTGATCGGCGCGCTGAAGAACATTTCCGACCAGCTGATTCGCCGTGAATCGATGAAAGAGCAGTCGCACTTCGCCGCCGAGAGCGTCGCCGCCGCGCAGAAAACCTACGACATCGCCATGATTGCCTTCCAGCGCGGCCTGACCGACTACCTCAACGTACTCAACGCGCAGACCTTGCTGTTCCGCCAGCAACAGGTGCAGCAGCAGGTCCAGGCCGCGCGCCTGGTGGCTCATGCCGAGCTGGTCACTGCCCTGGGCGGGGGCCTTGAGGCGGGCAAGGACGTGCCTGACGAGCAGCGCCAGCGCGCACCGAAAACCCCGGCCACCCTGGCCATCTTCGACACCCCGGACCACGCCGAATGAGCACATCGAGCTTGCCCCTGCGCTGGCTGCAGAGCCTGGAATGGCGCCGGGGCTTCTTTGCCTGGGCGCGCACCGACGGGGTCACCTGGGTCTATATCTTCAAGGTCCTGGCCGCCGCCTTCATCACCCTGTGGCTGGCCATGCGCCTGGAGCTGCCGCAACCGCGCACGGCGATGATCACCGTGTTCATCGTCATGCAGCCGCAGAGCGGCCATGTGTTCGCCAAGAGTTTCTACCGGGTGCTCGGCACCCTGGCCGGCTCGGCGATGATGGTCGCCTTGATCGCGATCTTCCCGCAGAACACCGAGCTGTTCCTGCCCAGCCTGGCCCTGTGGGTCGGCCTGTGCTCGGCCGGCGCCATGCGCTACCGCACCTTCCGCGCCTATGGCTTCGTGCTGGCCGGCTACACCGCGGCGATGATCGGCCTGCCGGTGTTGCAGCACCCGGACCAGGCGTTCATGGCGGCGGTGTGGCGGGTGCTGGAGATTGCCCTGGGGATCCTGGTATCGACCTTCGTCAGCGCCGCGATCCTGCCGCAGTCAGCCAGCGCCGCCATGCGCAATGCCCTGTACCAGCGCTTCGGCGTGTTTGCCGGGGTGGTGGTCGAGGCCTTGCGCGGCGACAGCCAGCGCGACCGCTACGAGACCAGCAACGTGCGTTTCGTCGCCGAGGCCGTGGGCCTGGAAAGCCTGCGCAACGTCACTGCCTTCGAAGACCCGCACATGCGCCGGCGTTCCGGCCGCCTGGTGCGCATGAACAGCGAGTTCATGGCCATCACCACCCGTTTCAACGCCCTGCACCGCTTGCTCGAGCGCCTGCGCGCACGGGGGCCGCTGCAGATCGTCGGGGCCATCGAGCCGGGGATCGAGACCCTTGCGCAACTGTTGCAGCCTTACGTCGGTCGCGCCCTGACCGATGCCGATGCCTTGCGCCTGGCGCTGGAGCTGGGGACCTACAAGGAGGGCCTGCAAGCGCAGGTACGTGGCTTGCGCGCCCAGTACCTGGAGACCAACCCCAGCGAGTCCGACCTGCTCGACTTCCACACGGCCTTCGAGCTGCTCTACCGCTTCGTCGACGAGATGTACAGCTACGCCGAAACCCACGCCTCGCTGGCCGTGCACAAGCATGAGCGCGAGCAGTGGGACGAGCCCTATGTGGCCCAGACCAGCTGGCTGGTGTCGCTGGCCGCCGGGGTGCGGGCCTCGGCGGTGCTGTTGCTGCTGGGCAGCTACTGGTTGCTCAGTGACTGGCCCAGCGGCGGCATGATGACCCTGATCGCCACGGTCACCGTGTGCCTGTCGGCGGCTTCGCCGAACCCCAAGCGCATGTCGTTCCAGATGGCCTGCGGCACGGCGATCGGCGCCTTCGTCGGCTTCTTCGAAACCTTCTTCGTGTTCCCCTGGATCGACGGTTTTGCGCTGCTGTGCATGGTCCTGGCGCCGGTGTTCGTGCTCGGCGCGTTCCTCGCCTCGCGCCCGGCCTATGCCGGTTACGGCCTGGGCCTGCTGGTGTTCTTCGCCATCGGCACGGTGCCCAACAACCTGACGGTCTACGACCCCTATACCTTCATCAATGACTACATCGGCATGGTCATCGGCATGTTCGTCTGCGCCGCCGCCGGGGCGATCATCCTGCCGCCCAATAGCCGCTGGCTGTGGAGCCGCCTGGAACAGGAGCTGCGCGAGCAGGTGTTGTTCGCCATCGGCGGACGCCTGCGCGGCCTGGGCTCGGCGTTCGAGAGCCGTACCCGCGACCTGCTGCACCAGGCCTATGGTCTGGCCGCCGGCAAGCCACAGGTACAGAGCGAGCTGATGGGCTGGATGTTCACCGTGCTGGAAATCGGCCACGCCATCATCGAGCTGCGCAAGGAGCAGGCACGGGCGCCAGTCCATCCGGCGTACGCCGAGTCGCAGCCCTGGCGCCAGGCCATCCGCGTGATGGGGCGCGCCCTGGCGCGGCTGTTCCTGCAACCCAGCGCCAGCAACCATGAACGCGCCCTGGTGGCGGTGGACCACGCCATCAGCCGTGTGCAGGCCACCGACGAACCCTTCGCCCGGCACTTCGACACCTCGGTGCTGCGCCGCGCGCAAAGCTACCTGCACTTCATCCGTTCCTCCCTGCTCGACCCACAGTCGCCGCTGGCACCGGCGAAAGGACTGCACGATGCCCCGTGAAATCGCCTTCCATGGCGTGTACATGCCCACCATGACCTTGATGTTCCTGTTCGCCCTGGGCCTGGCCTGGGGCCTGGACCGGTTCATCGCCAGCGTGGATGGCTATCGCTTCTTCTGGCACCCGGCGCTGCTGCGCCTTTGCCTGTTCGTCTGCCTGTTCGGCGCCCTGGCGCTTTCGCTCTACTGGTGAGAATCCTTCGATGAAAAAGTTCTTCAGCCTGATCGCCACCCTGCTGGTGCTGGCCGCTGCCGTGGCGATCGGCCGCCAGTTGTGGCTGCACTACATGACCACACCGTGGACCCGCGACGGCCGGGTGCGTGCCGACATCATCAACGTCGCCGCCGACGTGCCGGGCTATGTGGTCGATGTCCCGGTGCTGGACAACCAGCGGGTGAAGAAGGGCGATGTGCTGATGCGCATCGACCCCGAGCATTATCAGCTGGCGGTGGACCAGGCCAAGGCCCTGGTCGCCGCGCGCAAGGCCACCTGGGAGATGCGCAAGGTCAACGCCAAGCGCCGCGCCGACATGGACAACCTGGTGATCTCCAAGGAAAACCGCGACGATGCCAGCAACATCGCCAACGCCGCCCTGGCCGATTACCAGCATGCCCAGGCGCAGCTGGCTGCGGCCGAACTGAACCTCAAGCGCACGCAGATCATCGCCACCGTCGATGGCTACGTGACCAACCTGAACATCCACCGGGGCGACTACGCGCGCACCGGCGAGGCAGTGATGGCGGTGGTGGACGAGCATTCGTTCTGGGTCTACGGCTTCTTCGAGGAAACCAAGCTGCCGCATGTGAAGGTGGGCAACCAGGCCGAGCTGCAGATGATGAGCGGTGAGCGTCTCAAGGGGCATGTGGAAAGCATCGCCCGGGGCATCTACGACCGCGACAACCCACAGAGTCGCGAGTTGATCGCCGATGTGAACCCGACCTTCAACTGGGTGCGCCTGGCGCAGCGGGTGCCGGTACGCATCCACATCGACGAGGTGCCCGAGGGCTTCCTGCTGGCGGCGGGTACCACCTGCACCGTGGTGGTCACGCCGGAGGGCGATTGACGCGCTTTGGTGCCGGGTACCGCGGGCGTTTGCTTCGCGGGTGAACCCGCTCCCACAGGTACAGCGCCTAACATCAAAGTGGCGCGTATCCTGTGGGAGCAACTGTCTTGCTCAACTGCTAAAGCTAGCGCGAACCCTGTGGGAGCGGGCTTGTCCGCGAACACCGGCACAGCCGGTGCCAGGCACCGCTTCGCTTGCTTCGCGGGTAAACCCGCTCCCACAGGTATGGTGCATGCCCCGAGGTTGGCGCGGTCGCTGTGGGAGCGGCTTTAGCCGCGAACACCGGCGCAGCCGGTGCCAAACACCGCGTCGACTGCTTCGCGGGCAAGCCCGCTCCCACAGGTGTGGTGCATGCCCTGAGGTCGGCGCGATCCCAGTGGGAGCGGCTTCAGCCGCGAACACCGGCATAGCCGGTGCCTAGGGTTTGGCGCCGGGGCTCAGCGGTGCATGAACTGCGGAGCGCGTTTCTCGGCGAAGGCTGCCATGCCTTCCTTCTGGTCGTCGATGGCGAAGGTGGAGTGGAACAACCGGCGCTCGACCCGCACGCCTTCGCTCAGGCTGGTTTCGAACGCGTGGTTGACCGCTTCCTTGGCCATCATGGTCACCGGGCCCGAATAGCCGGCAATGCGCGAGGCGGCTTGCAGCGCTTCGTCGAGCAGCGTGGCGTCGCTGACCCGGCGGCTGACCAGGCCACAGCGTTCGGCTTCCTCGGCGTCCATGGTGCGCCCGGTCAGCACCAGGTCCATGGTCTTGGCCTTGCCGATCGAGCGCGCCAGGCGCTGGCTGCCACCGGCACCGGGGATGGTGCCGATCTTGATTTCCGGCTGGCCGAAGCGGGCGCTTTCGCCAGCGATGATCATGTCGCACATCAGCGCCAGTTCGCAGCCGCCGCCCAGGGCGTAGCCGGCCACCGCGGCAATGCTGGGCTTGCGGAAGCTGGCCAGGCGTTCCCAGTTCACCGTCACGAAGTCACTGGTGTAGACGTCCATGTAGCTGCGATCGCGCATGGCCTTGATGTCGGCGCCCGCGGCGAACACAGTGTCGCCGCCGGTCAGCACCAGGGCGCGCACGCTGCGGTCCTGTTCCAGGCGCTCGAGCACGCCGGCCAGCTCTTCCATCAGCTCGACGCAGAGGGCGTTGAGGGCTTCGGGGCGGCTCAGGCGCAGCAGCGCGACGGCGCCAAACTGTTCCAGTTGCAGGTAGTCGAGTTTCATCCGTGTCGTCTCGGTTCAGTGGCGTGGGGATTGAGGGTGGGCATCGATCAGCACCGGGCAGCTGGCTTCGTCGATGACCTTGCTGGCGATCGAAGGGTCGAGCATGCGCTTGAGGCGTGACAGGTGGCGATGGCCCATGACGATCAGGTCGATGTTACGTGCCTTGGCAGCCTTGATGATGGCGTCGGCCGGCTCGCCGAGCTCCTGGCTGCCGGTGGTCGAGAAACCTGCCTGCTCAAAGGCCTGGATGGCTTCTTGCATGATCTTGTCCGCCTGCAGTTGCTCCTGGGCGGCGGCCGGGTATTCGGTCTGGTCGAAGCGGCTCAGGCGCTGGTCGAATTCTTCCAGGGCATAGGCGCTGTCGACGGCCAGCAATACGTGCAGCAAGTACTGCTCGGGGTCGCAGAAGCGCTTGACGGTGTCGAGGATGCCAAGGCTGCGCGGGGTGCCATCGATGGCGATCAGTACCGAGCGGAACATGGTTGCAAGTCCATTGGTTATGCGAGAGGCAGCTATTTTTGGTAATGATTGCGGCGGGGTAAATGGTGTGCGGTGCAATCACAAGTTGCGTCGTATGCAAAGGCAGGAAAACCGGCAAAGACTGGTAATATTGCAGCGGATTCACCGAAATTCTTGAATGGATGCTTACCATGCACTTTCCGGATATGAACCTTCTGGTCGCACTGGACGCCCTGCTCGACGAGGGCAGCGTGGTCGGAGCGGCGCGCCGCATGAACCTCAGCCCGGCGGCCATGAGCCGCACCCTGACGCGGATTCGCCACGCCGTCGGCGACCCGATCCTGGTGCGCGCCGGCCGTGGGCTGGTGCCCACGCCCAAGGCCATGGCCTTGCGCAGCCAGGTGCGCAGCGTGGTCGAACAGGCCGGCCAGGTCTTCAGCTCCAGTGACGAGGTCGACTTGCCGACCCTGGAGCGTTCCTTCAACCTGCGGGCCAACGATGTGTTCATCGCACCCTTCGCCACGCCGTTGCTGGAAACCATGCGCAAGCAGGCGCCCCGTACCGTGTTGCGCTTCGTGCCTGAGGGCGAGGGTGGCGACGAGGACGAAAGCCTGCGCGATGGACGCCTGGACCTGTACATCAGCGCCACCCGCAACCTGGGGCCGGAGATCAAGGTGCAGAGCCTGTTCTCCACCACCTTCGTCGGCCTGGCCCGGGTCGATCACCCGATCTTCAATGACGAGATCACCCCGGAGCGCTTCGCCGCCTACGAGCAGATCAGCGTGTCGCGTCGTGGTCGCGCCACCGGGCCGATCGACCAGGCGCTGGCGGGCATGGGCTTGAGCCGGCGAGTGGCGTTGATCACGCCGAGTTTCCACTCGGCGATGTTCTCGCTGCCCGAGTCCGACCTGCTGCTGCCGTTGCCGCAGCATGTGCTGCTGAGTGTCGCGCGCCTCGGCTTGCCGTTGCGCTCGTTCCGCATTCCCATCGCGTTGGAGTCGGTGGCGATCATGCAGGCCTGGCACCCGCGCTATGACAACGACCCGGCGCACCGCTGGCTGCGCCAGACGCTCAAGGAGTGCTGCAGCAGGCATTGAGTGCAATGTGGGGTGGCAAACCGGGCGGCGCGGTGCATGGCACCGGCTGCGCCGGTGTTCGCGGGTAAACCCGCTCCCACAGGGATCGCGCAGGCCGCAAGCCATGCGCATTTTTCTGTAGGAACCAGCCTTGCTGGCGAACCGGGCGGCGCGGTGCATGGCACCGGCTGTGCCGGTGTTCGCGGGTAAACCCGCCCCCACAGGGATCGCGCAGGCTCCAAGCCATGCGCCTCCTGGCACCGGCTGCGCAGGGCGCTCTGCCGGGCCTGCCGTCGCACTTATGATTAAGTGACTTTATAGTTGCATAGCATGCAGCATAAAGCTGCGAATATGTCAGTTTTCGTCAGCATTGTGCCTCCCTAGACTTGCCGGGTATCTACTTTTCCCGGAGTTCTATAGCCATGCGTGCCTATCTGCCTTGCCCCGCCCCTGCCCGTGCCGCCGGGGCCAGGCCATGACGTCGCTGGCCGCCACGGCTGGCGTGGCCGCACCGGCGGCCGCCGCAGCCCCGGCCCCGGCCAAGCCGGCCGCGCCACCGGCGTTCGGCCCGCGCATCGTGGTCGGCCTGGTTGGCGTGTTGCTGGCGGTGCTGTGTGCCGGCCTCAACGAGATGGTCACCAAGATGGCCCTGGCCGATATCCGTGGCGGCATGGGCATCGGCGCCGATGAAGGCTCGTGGCTGGTGGCGCTGTACTCGGCGACCTCGGTGTCGGCCATGGCCTTCGCGCCCTGGTGCTCGGTGACCTTTTCCCTGCGCCGCTTCACCCTCTGTGCCATTGGTGCGTTCGCCGTGCTCGGCCTGCTGTGCCCGTTCGCGCCCAACCAGGAAACCTTGATGGTGCTGCGCACCTTGCAAGGCTTCGCCGGTGGCGCCCTGCCGCCGATGCTGATGAGCGTGGCGCTGCGCTTCCTGCCGCCGGGCATCAAGCTCTACGGCCTGGCCGGCTATGCCCTGACCGCCACCTTCGGCCCCAGCCTTGGCCTGCCATTGGCCGGCCTGTGGACCGAATACGTGGGTTGGCAGTGGGCTTTCTGGCAGATCATCGTGCCCTCGCTGCTGGCCATGGCCTGTGTGGCCTGGGGCCTGCCACAGGATCCCCTGCGCCTGGAACGTTTCAAGCAGTTCGACTGGCGCGGCCTGTTGCTGGGGTTGCCGGCGATCTGCTCGATCGTCATCGGCCTGTCCCAGGGTGATCGCTACGGCTGGTTCAACTCACCGCTGATCTGCTGGCTGCTCGGCGGTGGCCTGGCGCTGCTGGTGCTGTTCATGATCAACGAATGGTCCCACCCGCTGCCGTTTTTCAAGTTGCAGATGCTCACCAACCGCAACCTCACCCACGCGCTGATCACCTTGGGCGGCGTGCTGGTGGTGCTGTCGGCGGTGATCATCATTCCGTCGAGCTTCCTCGCCCAGATCCAGGGCTACCGTCCGGCACAGACCGGCCCGGTGATGCTACTGGTGGCCCTGCCGCAACTGCTGGCCCTGCCGCTGACCGCGGCGCTGTGCAACATCCGCGCGGTGGACTGCCGCTGGGTCCTGGCCACCGGCCTGGGCATGCTGGCGATCTCCTGCTTCGGCGGCACCTTCGTCACCTCGCAGTGGATCCGCGACAACTTCTACGTGTTGCAGCTGTTCCAGATCTTCGGCCAACCCATGGCGGTGATCCCGCTGCTGATGCTCGCCACCGGCGGCATGACACCGCAGGACGGCCCGTTCGCCTCGGCCTGGTTCAACACCATCAAGGGCCTGGCCTCGGTGGTCGCCGCCGGGGTGCTGGACGCGCTGACCACCAGCCGCCGGCATTTCCACTCGAACATGCTGGTGGACAACCTGGGCAACTCGCCGCTGGTCGACGGCAACGCCGCCGGCCTGGCCAAGCGTATTCACGAACAGGCCGTGGTCCTGACCTCGGCTGACCTCTACCTGTGCATGGCACTGCTGGCGCTGGCGCTGATCGTGCTGATTCCCTTCGTGCCTACCCGGATCTATCCACCCCGCGCGGTGGCATAGCGTTCTTGTTGAGAGAGAAAGACATCATGAGCATAAGTAAAAACCAGAAACTGGCCTTGATCGCGGCGGCGGTCATCGTCGTCGGCGGCATCGCCTTCAGCGCCTTGCCTTCGCTGTTCGGCGCCGGCGGCGTGCAGTCGACCAACGACGCCTATGTCTCGGCCGACTACACCGTGGTCGCGCCGAAAGTGGCCGGTTTCATCACCCAGGTCCTGGTGGAAGACAACCAGCAGGTGAAGGCCGGGCAGACCTTGGCGCGCATCGACGACCGTGACTTCCAGGCCGCCTTGGCGGCGGCCGAGGCCCAGGCGCAGATGGCTCGCGCGCAACTGCAAAATGCCAAGGCCACCCTCGAGCGCCAGGCCTCGCTGATTTCCCAGGCCGAGGCCGCCGTGGCCGCCGACAAAGCCGAACTGGCGTTCTCCAGCCATGAGCTGACCCGCCACACGCGCCTGGCCGAGCAGGGCGCCGGCACCGTGCAGAACGCCCAGCAGGCGCGCAGCCGGGTCGACCAGGCCCAGGCACGCCTGACCAACTCCAGCGCGGCCCTGGCGGCGGCGCGTAAACAGACCGATATCCTCAGCGCGCAACTGCAGGCCGCCGAGGCCGGGCGCAAGCATGCCGATGCGGCACTGGACCGGGCTCGCCTGGACCTGTCCTACACCACCATCGTCGCGCCGATCGACGGCATGGTCGGCGAGCGCGCGGTGCGCATTGGCTCCTATGTGCAGCCCGGGGCGAAGATGCTTTCGGTGGTGCCGCTGCAGCGCGCCTACGTGATCGGCAACTTCCGCGAAACCCAACTGACCCATGTGCTGCCGGGCCAACGCGTGGAAGTGAGCGTCGATACCTTCCCCGGCGAGCGTCTGCGTGGCTACGTGCAGAGCGTCGCGCCGGCCACCGGCCTGACGTTCGCGGCGGTCAAGCCAGACAACGCCACCGGCAACTTCACCAAGGTGGTGCAGCGGATCCCGGTGAAAATCGTCTTCGACGCCGACCAGCCGTTGCTGCAGCGCCTGCGCGTGGGCATGTCGGTGATCGCCGACATCGACACCCGTAGCGAAGCGGGCCAGGACACCCGGGGCAAGGCCAACCAGGAGGTCAGCGCCCGATGAAGCTTGCACGCACCGGCACGCCCTTGCTGTTGGGCGCCACCTTGGCCCTGAGTGCCTGCACCCTCGGTCCGGACTTCCACAAGCCCGCCTCGACTGCGCCGGCGGCCTGGCCTGCGTTGCAGGAAAAGGCCGCGCCCAGCCAGCCGCAGAGCACGCCGCTGGAGGCGCGTTGGTGGGAGACCTTCCATGATGCGCAACTGACGGCGCTGATCCAGCGCGCGGTGGAGCGTAACCTGGACCTGCAAATCGCCACCTCGCGCCTGATGCAGAGCCGTGCGCTACGCATGAGCATCGCCTCCGAGCAGTACCCGTCGGTTGACGTCAACGCCGGCTACAGCCGCACGCGCAACAGTGCCGAGGGCCTTGCCGATCCGTCCGGCAAGAATGGCAAGTCGGCGTTCAACCTGTGGCAGGGCGACTTCGTCGCGGCCTGGGAGCTGGACCTGTGGGGCCGGGTACGCCGCGAAGTGGAAGCGGCCGATGCCAGTGTCGAGGTCGCCGAAAACGACCGCCAGGGCGTGCTGCTGTCGTTGCTGGCCGACACCGCCAGCACCTACATCCAGCTGCGTTCGGTGCAGAGCACCCTGGCCGTGGTCCGCGAGAACCTCGACGTCTCCCGGCATTCGCTGCGCCTGTCGCAGATGCGCCTGAGCGACGGCGTGGCGACCAACCTCGATGTGGCCCAGGCCGCCGCCCAGGTGGCGGCGGTCGAGGCGCGCCTGCCGACCCTCGAAGAGCGCCAGGCCCAGTTGATCAACGCCCTGAGCCTGCTGGTGGCCGAGCCGCCGCGCAGCTTGCAGAACGAGTTGCTGACCCCCGGCGAACTGCCGCGCACGGCTCAGCGCTTCGCCATGGGCCTGCCGTCGGAGCTGGCCGAGCGCCGGCCCGACATCCGTCAGGCCGAGGCGCGGCTGCACGCGGCTACTGCCAGCATTGGCGTGGCCAAGGCCAATTTCTATCCGAGCATCCGCCTGTCCGGCAGCGCTGGGTTCCAGTCGATGCAACTGTCGGACTTCGGTAACTGGGACTCACGGCGCTTTGCCATCGGGCCTCAGTTGAACCTGCCGATCTTCGAAGGTGGGCGGCTCAAGGGCGTGCTCGAACTGCGCGAGGCGCAGCAACAGGAAGCGGCCTTGCAGTACCAGCAGACGGTGCTGCGCGCCTGGCACGAAGTCGACGATGTGCTGCGCCAGTACAACGCCAGCCAGTTGCGCCGTGACCTGCTCGAGGAGGCGGTGCGCCAGAGCCGGGTGGCCCTGGACAACGCCAAGCGCCAGTACGTGGAGGGCGCGGTGGATTTCCTCAACGTGCTGACGGTGCAGAGCGCGTTGCTGGCCAACCAGGAGCAGTGGGTGGAAAGCAGCGCCGCCACATCGTTGTCCATGGTGGGGTTGTACAAGTCCCTGGGCGGCGGTTGGCAATCGTTTGCGCCGATGATGCAAGCCAAGGTTGAACGCGATTGAACGCAGCGCTCAAAGAGCCATGAGGCCCGCCGCCAACAATGCTTGCGTTGTTGGCGGCGTGTCGTTTTTGGGAACAGATATCATCCAGAAAAAGGACGCAGGTATGAATATTTCCTTGCACGGCAAAAGTGCAATCGTCAGCGGTTCCACGGCCGGCATAGGGTTCGCCGTCGCTTTTGGCTTGGCCGAGGCGGGTGCGAATGTGGTGATCAACGGCCGCGACGAAGGCCGGGTCAAGCGCGCGATCAAGAAAATCACCGACAAGCTGCCCGGCGCCAGGGTCTCCGGCGTGGTGGCCGACCTGGGCACGGTCGAAGGTGTGAAGAAGCTGATCGCCAAGGAGCCGGAAGCCGACATCCTGGTGAACAACCTGGGTATCTTCGAGCCCAAGGGCTTCTTCGAGATCAGCGATGAAGACTGGCAGCATTTCTTCGAGGTCAACGTGATGAGCGCGGTGCGCCTGTCGCGGCATTACGCCCAGGGCATGAAAGTGCGCAACTGGGGGCGGGTGCTGTTCATGTCCAGCGAGTCGGCGCTGCAGATTCCGACCGAGATGATCCACTACGGCACCACCAAGACCGCGTTGCTGGCGGTGTCCCGTGGCCTGGCCGAGACCCTGGCCGGTACCGGGGTGACGGTCAACGCCGTGTTGCCGGGGCCAACCCGCTCCGAGGGCGTGGGTGGTTACTTCGAGAAGATGGCCGACGAGGCCGGCAAGCCGGTCGAGGAACTGGAAGCCAGCTTCATTGCCGAGCACCGTTCCAGCTCGATCATCAAGCGCCTGGCCACGGTGGAAGAGGTTGCCAGCCTGGTGGTCTACCTGGCCTCGCGCCAGGCCAGTGCCACCACCGGCGCGGCCATGCGCGTGGATGGCGGCGTGGTGCGTTCGATCGCCTGATGCAAAAAGCCCGGGCGGTCATTGCCGCCCGGGCTTTGTTGTTGTCGCGATTGCCGGAGAGCACCGGCGCAGGGTCAATGCGCCAAGGTTGGCTGGCTCAGGGCCGGCAGCCCATAGTCGAACTCGGCGAACAGTCGGGCGAAGCGCTTGAGCGACTCCGGCGCGTCCATGCGCTCCATGACCACTTCGATGAATACCAGCGTGTCGCAGGCTTCAGCCTCGATCAACGCCACTTCCAGTTGGTCCTCGGTATGCACGGTGAAATGCCGGGCCCGCTCGCGGGTGTCGAGCACCTTGGGCAACTGGGCATAGCGCCATGGGTTGATGTCGTTGTAGCTGGAGTTCTCGCCGAGGATCAGGCGCTCGATGGTGTAGCCATCGTTGTTGATCAGGAAAATGATCGGCTTGAGATCGTGGGCCAGGATGGTCGACAGTTCCTGCACGGTCATCTGCAACGAACCGTCGCCGATGAACAGCATCTGCCGGCGCTGCGGCTGGGCCAGCAGGGTGCCGAGCAGGGCTGGCAGGGTATAGCCGATCGAGCCCCAGATCGGTTGGGTCAGGTAGGTCACCCCACGCGGCATGCGCAGGCCGTTGAGACCCGCCGAGGAAGTGCCGCTCTCGGCGATGATCAGCTCGTCGCCACGGATCAGGTGGGCGATGCGCTGCCAGAAACGCAGCTGGCTCAGCGGGTGTTCAGGCAGCGCGCGGAACGCTGCCGGGCCACTGAACGGTGGCACCTGGCGTGGCGCGGCCTGCATCAGCGGAGGTTGCTGTACCAAGGTTTCCAGCACCTGGCGCATGCTCACCGCGTTGTAGTGCACCTTGGCCATCGACGCGGCGTAGGGCTGCAGCTGGATCAGCGCGCCATCCTGGAATTTCTGCGAGAACAGCGCGGTGCTGACATCGGTGAAACGCGCGCCGATGCTCAGCACGCAGTCGGCCTGCTCGATCGCCTCGCGCACCGCTGGGGCACTGCCAGCGCCGGCATAGGTGCCGAGGAACAGGTGGTGGGTTTCTGGCAGCATGGCCTTGGCCGGCGGCAGGTTGGCGAACGGCAGCTCGAGGCGTTCGATCAACTCGAGCACCTGGTCGGTCAGGCCGAAGCGTTCGACGTCGATGTCCACCAGCACCACGGGGTGGCTGGCCTTGGCCAGGCGTTCGCGCAGCTGGGCCACCACATGTTGCAGCTGGCCCGGCTCGCTGCGGGCTTCGCACAGTTGCAGCGGGGTGTCGGGCACTTCGATGTGCAGGTAGGCGAGGTCCGACGGCAGTTGCAGGTACACCGGCCGGCGCTCGCGCAGGCAGGTCTGCAGCACCCGGTCGATCTCCTGCGCGGCGTTTTCAACGGTGATGCGCGCCTGGGCCACGGTGAACTGGCGCACGGCAACCATGATGTTGTCGTAGTTGCCGTCGGCCAGGGTGTGGTGCATGAGCGCGCGGTCGATGATCGCGTGCAAAGGCGGCATGCCGGAGATCATGACCACCGGGACCCGCTCGGCATAGGCGCCGGCGATGCCGTTCAGGGCGCTCAGGTCGCCGACGCCATAGGTGGTCAGCACGGCGCCGAAACCTTGGGCGCGGGCATAGCCGTCGGCGGCGTAGGCGGCATTGAGCTCGTTGCAGTTGCCGATGAAGCGCAGGTCCGGCATGACCTCGACTTGTTCAAGCAAGGTCAGGTTGTAGTCGCCGGGCACGCCGAACAGATGGCGGATACCGAGTTCCTGCAGGCGACGCAGGAGAAAGTCGCCGATGGTCATGTCCATGTTGGAATCAACCTCGTGGGTCCGTTACGGAGGGTTACCGGGCCGTCAGCGCGTGCCGCGCAGGTCGAAGACCTTGCCGGCCTTGCCTTCGGAGCGTTTCAGGGAATGGCAGGGGTTGAGCACGATGCGGGTGCTGATGCCGACATGCACCTTGATCCGGTGGCTCAGTTGCTGGCACGCCGCATGTTGTTCTTCGTTGCTCAGGCGGCTGTGTTCCGGGCGCAGCTCGACCTGGACGGTGAGGGCGTCGAGGTTGCCTTCGCGGCTGACGTGCAGCTCGTGCACGGGGCTGAAGATGAACAGGTTCAGCAGCTGTTCCTCGATCTGGCTGGGAAACACGTTGACCCCGCGGATGATCAGCATGTCGTCGCTGCGTCCGGTGATCTTGTCCAGCCGGCGCATGGCGCGGCCGTTGCCGGGCAGCAGGCGGGTCAAGTCGCGGGTGCGGTAGCGCACCATCGGCAGCGCTTCCTTGCTCAGGGTGGTGAGCACCAGCTCGCCGAACTCGCCGTCGGGCAGCACTTCGCCGGTTACCGGGTCGATGATTTCCGGGTAGAAGTGATCTTCCCAGAGCGTCGGGCCGTCCTTGGTGTCCAGGTGTTCCATGGCCACGCCTGGGCCCATGACTTCCGACAGGCCGTAGATGTCCAGGGCCTGGATGCCCAGGCGTTGCTCCAGCTCGCCGCGCATCTGCTGGCCCCACGGCTCGGCGCCGAAAATCCCTACCCGCAACGACAACGCGCGTGGGTCCAGGCCCTGGCGTTCGATCTCTTCGGCGATGTTGAGCATGTACGACGGCGTGACCATGATGATGTCGGGCTGGAAGTCGCGGATCAGCTGGACTTGTTTCTCGGTCTGGCCGCCGGACATCGGGATCACCGTGCAGCCGAGCTTCTCGGCGCCGTAGTGCGCGCCCAGGCCACCGGTGAACAGGCCGTAGCCGTAGGCGATGTGGATGCGGTCGCCACGCTGGCCGCCGGCGGCGCGGATCGAGCGGGCTACCAGCGACGACCAGACATCGATGTCATGCCGGGTGTAGCCGACCACGGTGGGTTTGCCGGTGGTGCCGCTGGAGGCGTGCAGGCGCACCACCTGGTCCATGGGCACGGCGAACAGGCCGAACGGATAGTGTTCGCGCAGCTCGGCCTTGCTGGTCAGGGGGAAGCGGGCCAGGTCTTCCAGGTTGTTCATGTCCTTGGGGTGGATCCCCAGGGCCTGGAACTGCTCGCGGTACCAGGGCACGTTGGCGTAGGCGTGCTCCAGGGTGACGCGCAGGCGTTGCAGTTGATGGGCGCGCAGCTGGTCGACGCTGGCGTGTTCGAAGCGGTCGTCGACCGGCTCGGCGAAGGCGGCGGACGAGGTGCTGTGCAAGGGCATCGATGGGATGGGCATCGGGTCTGCTCTCTTTGTGTTGGGCGCAATGGAAGGCAGGCAAAGCCCCAGTGCCGGGCCACGCCAGGCCCACCCCGGAAGGGGCGCACCTGGCGTGCCGGCAGGGCATGAAAGGGCTTGCGGGCTGCGGTCTCGACCGTTTCAGACGGCCTGTGTCAGGCGCAGCAGCTGGTTGAAGATGTTCTTCTGGTGCATCTCTTCGGTGCCGCCGACGCTGGCGAAACCGAGGGCATCCTTGACCAGGTTGGCGACGTCGCCTTCGTGGTAGCCCAGGCTGCCGTACAGCTTGAGCAGGCTGATGGCGCTGTTGATGAAGTCCTGCGCGGCGCCGAGCTTGGCGATCGAGCAGTTCATCAGGGCCTGGGGTTGGTCGTTGAGCAACTGGTCGAGGGCGGCATAGGCCATCCAGCGGTTGCGTTCGATGCCCATGGCCAGGTCGACCAGGCGCTTCTGCACGTACTGGTGGTTGTCGATGGTGCTGTTGAAGCTTTCGCGCTTGGCCGCGTACTGCATGGCCTCGGCGAGGAACGGCGTGGGCAGGTTGGCCGCCACCAGGCCGTAGTACAGGCGGCCCAGGGAAATGATTTTGATCAGCTGCTGCAGGCCACGGCCGGGTTCGCCAAGCACTTGGCTGGTTGGCACGTGCAGGTTGTCGAAGTGCAGAGGGCCGGTCGGCAGGTGCTTGTTGCCGAGCTTGTCGTCAGGCTGGCCGCGGGTCAGGCCCGGGGTGTCCTTGTCGATCATCACCAGGGCGATATTGGCCTTGGCGTCGGTGTCCAGCTTGGTGACGATCAGCATGAAGTCGGCCACGGGGGCGTGGGCGATGTTGAACTTGCTGCCGTTGAGGCGGTAGCCATCTGCGGTCGGGGTCAGCAGGCTGTGGATGCTGCGCACGTCGGTGCCGGTGCCGGGTTCGGCAATGCCGGTGGCACTCAGGGCGCCATTGAGGATCGCGGTGAGGTAGCGGTCCTTCTGTTCGTCGTTGCCGTACAGCATCAGGGCGCGGACCATGCCGGCCTGGGCGATCACCGAGAGCAGCAGTTCGGGGGTGCGGATCGACGAGGCCAGGCCTTCGAGGGCGGCGGTGAAGCCCCACCAGTCCTCGCCCAGGCCACCATGGCTGGCGGGGATGACCAATTGCCAGAGGCCAGCATCGCACAGGCGTTGCCAGCCGTAATGATCGAAACCAGGTTCGGCGCTGCGGCGGGCTTCGGCCAGCTCGGCGCCGATGGCGCGGTATTTCACCAGCAGTTCATGTTGCTGGGGCGTCCAGGAAAATTTCATCGCGAGAGTTCCTTTGCAGTCTGCTCGCCGGCCGCCAGGCGCCCGGCGAAACCATCATCCCTGAGCCCGGGCTCAGCCTTCCTGGAATGCCAGGACCTGGTCCTTGAACGCTTGCGGTACAGGCACGGTGGCCTGTTTGTCGTAGTCGAACATCACGTGGTACGACTTGGCCTTGGCGACGATTTCCTTGCTGTCGTCCGAGCGGCGCATGATGTGCTCGATCTCGAAGCTCTTGGTGCCGAACTTGACCACCGAGCTGGTGACCACCAGGGTTTCGCCGTACATGGCCTGGGCCACGTAGTCGCACTCGCTGCGCACCATGATGTGCGGCAGTTTTTCGCGCTTGGGCAGGTTCAGCAGGTCGTGCATGTAGCACAGGTAGGCGTGCTGCATGTAGTCGTAATAAATCGGGCTGCTGACATGGCCCATGGAGTCGGTGTCGCGGTATTTGATTTCAATGACGGTGTCAAAACCCTTGGTGCTCATTGTGAACGTCCTTTTATATGAGGGTGGAGAGAGAGTTGTCATTATCTTGAAACTTTTTTGTCTCATGTCAGTGCCGGTGAAGTGCGACTGAAATATAAAGTTTCAAAGTGTTTTAAATCCTAAGCAGCTTGCCCGGCGATGGCTACTCGCATTCTTATAACTGACTGTTGTGCTCTGTTATATGGGCGCTGTGGGCCACGAAATACGCGGTCTTGCGGGGTTTTTTCGAGGCGCGTCACGGCCTGCCTGCGCGCTGCGACGATCGGGCGCAGGGAAATTTAAAATGAATTGGGAAAAGCTCGCGTTTTCACCGTGGCGACGAGTATCGCCACTGTTTATTTAGCGCGAATTGAAAATGCGAGTTTATATTCAGTGGGGCTGGATGAGGGCCCTGTTATTAGGCTGGATTGAATGCGAGTAGTTGAGTTGTATACATTCTTTTAGCATGTCGAAGAGCGTGCCCAGCTGCGAGCGGGCACTGTTGTCGCAAGGAGTGCTTTCGATATGTTGGAACAAACCAAGGTGGCGGTGGTGACCGGTGCCGCCAGTGGCATTGGTGCGGCGACCGCCCGCCTGCTGGCCGCCGATGGCTACCGGGTGGCGTGCCTGGACCTGGATGCCCAGGGCCTGGCCGCGACCCTTGACGCCATTGGCGCGCAGCATCGGCATTATTGCCTGGACCTATGTGACGAACAGGCCGTGGCGCAGGCGTTCAGCGACATCGAACGCGTGTTCGGCCGTGTCGATGCGCTGGCCACCTGTGCCGGCGTGGTCGACACCAGCGCCTTCGACGCCTTGAGCGTGGCGCGCCTGCGCCAGTTGCTCGACATCAACCTGATCGGCACCTTCAGCGTGGTCCAGCAGGCCGTGCGGCTGATGCCCGCTGGTGGGCGCATCTGCACCGTGGCCAGTGTCGCCGGCATCCGCGGCGGCGGCCTGGCCGGTACGCTGGGCTACGCCACCAGCAAAGGCGCGGTGATCACCCTGAGCAAAGGCCTGGCCCGTGAACTGGGGCCGCGCGGCATCAATGTCAACTGCGTGGCCCCGGCAGTGATCCGCACGCCGATGCTCGACGACACCACCCGGGTCGCCGGCAAGCTCGAGCAACTGCATGGCATGACAGCCCTGCGCCGCGAAGGCAGCGCCGAGGAGGCCGCCGAGGTGATCGGCTGGCTGCTGTCGGGTAAGTCGTCGTTCGTCAGTGGCACCACCATCGCCGTCGACGGCGGTTTGGCGATGCTCTAGCGCTGCCACGCATTCCCCTCTTTATCTCTACTACAGGACGTCATCATGGCTGTTTCCAAGGACAATCCCCTGGCGCTTTGCCGCACCTTCCTTTTTATTCCCGGCGCCGACCAGGCTGCTTTGCTCGATGCATTGAACGGCGACGGCGACGTGCTGGTGCAGGAGCTGGAAGACTTCACCCCGCCTGAGCGACGCGCCGAGGCGCGCCAGATCGCCGCGGGCGTCATGCAGCACTGGCGTGAATGCGGGCGCATTGCCTCGGTGCGCATCAACCCGTTCGAGACCTGCGGCCTGGAAGACCTCGAGGCGGTGATGGCGGCGCGTCCGCAAGTGGTGATGATGTCCAAGGTCGAGTCGCGCGAGCAAATGGCCCTGCTGGACTGGCACATCACCCGCCTGGAAGGCCAGTACGGCATCACCCCAGGTTCGACCCTGATCGTGCCGAACATCGAAACGGCCCTGGGCGTAGTCCGGGCTATCGAGATCGCCCATGCCACCCCGCGCATCAAGGCGATGCTGGTGGCCACCGAGGACATGGTCGCCGATCTGGGCGCCGGCCGCAGCCGCGCCGGCACCGAGTTGTTCTACCCACGCTCGCGCTTTCTGCTCGAGTGCGCGGCGGCGGGCGTGCTGGCGATCGACTCGCCCTACACCTTCGCCGACGATGAAGGTGCCGAGGCGGACATGCAATTCGCCCGTTCCATCGGCTACCAGGCCAAGGGCGTGGTCAACCCGGCGCATGTCGCCGTGGCCAATCGCTACCTGACCCCGACGGCCGCCGAGGCCGAGCTGGCGCAACGCCAGATCGACGCCTTCGAGCACGCTACCCGCTCGGGTAGCGTGCGCGCCGAGGTCGATGGCCTGGTGGTGGAAGTGCCTAGCTACCTGCAGTCGCGCCGGCTGCTCGAGCGCTACCGGCAGCTCTTGCAGGTCCAGGCGTCACGCGGCACCCAGGTGTGAATGGGTGACAACACCCTTGGCCAGGTAACCGGCCTGGGTGAAGCTGCTGTGCGGACTGGCGCACAGCAGCCCGGTCACCGAACAGCAGATCGCGTCTTCGATGCCGGCCTGGCTGATCTGCGGCGCGTCCAGGGTGTAAGCCTTAACCATCGACATGATCATCTGCGCGGTCAGCCAGGCGGCTGATTGCAGGTTGCCCTGGGTCAGACGCCAGCGTTGCAGCAGGCATTCCATCGAATGGGTAATACGTGCCTGGTGCTCGCTGCTGCCAATGCTGAGGAAGGCGAAGTCCTTGTCCAGCATGCGGTGCAGCTCGGGCTCCTGCAGGTGCAGTTGCAGCAGGCCACGCACCAGCAGGGTGATGTGGCTTGGCAGGTCGGCCACATCCTGGCGTCCGGCGACGTCAAGGATGATCTGGTTCACCGCCTGGGCGTGGCGCTCGTAAAGGGCGGCGATCAACGCGTCCTTGTTGGGGAAATACTGGTAGACCGAACCGACACTGACGCCGGCGCGTTCCGCGACCAGGTTGGTGTTGGTTCCCGCATAGCCGTGCTTGACCACCACCGTGGCGGTGGTCTTCAGGATGGTCTCGACCATCATCCTGGAACGGGCTTGCGTGGGGACTTTGCGAGGAAGTTGAGCGTGTTTCACGAATGACTCCAGAGTTTACCTGTATGCATTTGTGAGAAAGACTGCCAGCCAGACCTTGGGGCTCCGATCCTGGAGGTTTCTCCCTGATTGCTTTTGAGCCGGCAGTGTTTCTCCCCCGCAAAATGGGCCCCGCAGGGCAAATTTCAGCGGGAGATGACACTAATGTCTGGTGTGGCCGTTCAAATGCGATAGGGATTCTTGGCCCTGGCGCAACATTGGAAAATGCTCTGGTGTGCACTTTATAGTTAGCGATAGGGTCAGCTATCGATTGCTCAAACCCCGTAAAACCGGGAAGATCAAAGCGTTACGTCGAGGCCGAAACGCTTCATCAAGACTTTTTGCAGCATGCCGCCGGGCAGCCAGCGGGCCATCCAGGGCAGCGCACGGCTGCCATTGCCCAGGCGTAACAGGTCCGGCACGCGATTGCGTTGTAGTGCCTTGAGCACTTGGTGGGCAAAATCCGTGGCCGGTGTCGGTCGATCCTGCGAGGCGCGAGCACGGGCGCGGATGCCTTCGCGCAGGGGCCACCAGGGTGAGTCCTCGGCAATCAGCAGCTCGGCCTCGCGCCCGGCATTGCTGGCGAACTGCGAGGCGATCGCCCCCGGCTGCACCTCCATGACGCGGATGCCGAACGGCGCCAGCTCCAGGCGCAGCGCATCGCTCAGGGCATGCACCGCGGCCTTGGAGGCGCAATAAGCACCGGCGAAGGGGGTGACCAGCACGCCCGAGACACTGCCGATGTTCACCACCACGCCGCGGTTGTGGCGCAGTAAGGGAAACAATGCACGGGTGACAGCCACCGGGGCGAACACGTTGGTTTCGAATTGCCGGCGCAGGGCGTCGGCACCACCGTCGAGCAACGGGCCCATGGCTCCGTAGCCGGCGTTGTTGATCAGGATATCCAGGCGTTCCAGTTCGTTGGCCAGTCGGGCGAGGCCGTGGGCATCGTTGACGTCCAGTTGCCGGGCATGGAAGCCGGCGGCGGCCAGGCGTTCGACATCTTCAGGCTTGCGGGCGGTGGCCCAGACTTCATGGCCGGCCTCGTGGAAGGCGTCGGCCAGGGCGCGGCCGATACCGCTGGAACAACCGGTGATGAGGACGGTGGGCATAGAGAGGGCCTGTGGTCTGGAGGTTGTGATAGCGCCTGTCCTGGCCTCTTCGCGGCGGTTCGACGCTTCGATAAACCCGCTCCCACAGGTACTGCACAGGCCTCAAGAGCGGTGCCGTCTCTGTGGGAGCGGGTTTACCCGCGAAGCGTCGAACCGCCGCGAAGGGGCCAGCAAAGACAAAACGTTAGTTGGCGAATGTACCTTGCAGATGCTCGGCGCGGAACTCCAGGGTCTGCGGCCGATACCCCGAACGCAGCGGCGGCAACGGCAGGCAGTCCTGCCACTCGGCGCCGGGCTGCAATTCGCCCGGTCCGCGATAACGCGGGGCAGCGTAGGTGTTCTCGGCCAGGTTGACGGTATCGCCCGGCGCATAGGCCCCGACGCGCCAGCGCAGTTCGGTGAGCGGGGCCTTGTTGCCGTTCTTCATGCGCACCTGCAGGGCGCGGTCGGCGGGGCATTGTTCGGGGGCGTAGGTCAGGCGGATATCGAGGCGGGCCAGTTGCGTGGCCTCGCGGGTGTCTTGCCAGGCTACCCAGAGCGCCACCAGGCCGAGACCACAGACCGCGGACAGGGAAATCGGCAAGGCCTTGGCCGGGTAGCGCAGCAGCAGGACCAGCCAGGTGAGGACGAGCAGAGCGCCGATGAGCATGACAGGTGAGTCTCCGTTATCCCGGTCGATACATCCTAACGGGAAACTGGACGGTGCTCAAAAACCGAAAAAGCGCATCGATACCTGTGGGCGTGCAGCCGTTCGGTGTGGTGTTCTATTTGATGCCAGCCTGGTAGTTCTGCCAGTTTTCAGTGTGGCGATTACCCAGCACACTTTCTCGTGTCAGGCAATTTCGCCAATACATGCATAGGACGTGTGCATCATGAAATTTGAGAATATTGGACAGGTCTACCAGCAGTTAAAACCTCATACCGTGCAGCGCGCAGTCGGCACATTTTCCATTGAACTAAAGGAGCCCCGTAGGACATTCGAGCCGGTGCGTTTCGAGTTGTTTTTCGGGCCGATATACTCAGGGATACTGGTCGCCGAAGGTTTTGAGGACACCAGCGAATACATGGTGTTCATGTTCCCTGAATTGCCAGGCAACAGCCCGCGGCTAAAGGACTATGACGTTACGCCGGAGAGTGGGACGGGAGCCAAGGTATATTTCTCTGTGGCGGGGCGACATGGCTATGCCGACTCGGGCAAGGTGCAAGATGTCCGGATCAGTAAGGAAGGTATTGAGGCCGCTAAGTTTAATTTCGCAGGGCAAGCGATATCAGGACCTTTCGAAGCGCTGACGGGCGACTTTGTCGTCGTGGATGTGAGGCCGAGTACACACAACGCGCAAGGCTCTGCCTCAATGACGATCACCCCGGCTCTGGGAGGGGTGAGTGATTACTCAACCGAAAAGGTGAGCTACCGCGGTGATCTTGAGAAACCTACCTACTTCCGGGCCTCGAAAACCGTTGGCAGCCTTCCAGGCGGCCAGCTCGATATCTTTCTCGTCGCAGGTTATACGGGTGAGCAAGTAGCCGCTAGGTATCTCTCCGTAGTGATTGATAGCTTCGTCCTTAACGCAAGGAACATTCGCTTTGAGGTCACGGACTGGACGCCTGGTACAGTGCTGGCGTTCAACTTTGAATGTGATGTCACTTACAAGGGACAGGACCACCACCTGCGCAACGGCCACTATCGGATCAACTGGTAAGTCCGGTGTGGGGCTACGCCATATCAGAGATGGGTATCAAGTAATCAAACAGGGAGTAAACTTTCATGGGGTTTACAGTTGACGCCGGACCGTCTTATGGTTTCGACACTGAACTAAAAATCTACCCTGGACATTCCCGTGGAGCATTCGACCCCTCTATTGGTGAGCGGTCTGGGTATCAAACGGATGAGATTCTCTACACAAGGACTCGTACGTCGATTTCCGTGGTTGCGCCGCAAGAAATTACGGAAGAGTCGGGCTACCAGTGGCAGCTGGGCACAGCCTTTTACATTGAAGGTCTTGATCGAGAATCACCCATTGTAGTCGCTGCGTACATTGTCAAAGATAACCGTTTGCATATTGGCAGTGCCGTCACGGGCACGATCAAGTTGGAAGGCAATGAACTGACGCTCTCGGGTTACAGTTTCACGGCCAGGGTGAGTCATACTCACCAAGCGCAGAACGTAGAGTTAAAGTTCACACTGCCGCCGAAGTGAATCATCAAGGTATTGTCCTTCGAGCGAAAGCAGGCCCCATTGGGGGCCTGCTTGTTGTGCTCACTGCGCGATGGTCTTCACCGACACCCCACGCTCGGTCGGCGTCGAGGTGCGTCCATATACGTCCTCGAAACGCTCGATATCATCCTCGCCGAGGTAGCTGCCGGACTGCACTTCGATGATCTCCAGGGGGATCTTGCCCGGATTGCGCAGGCGGTGCACCGAGGCGATGGGGATGTAGGTGGACTGGTTTTCGGTGAGCAGGAACACGTTCTCGTCGCAGGTCACCTCGGCGGTGCCGGACACCACGATCCAGTGCTCGGCGCGGTGGTGGTGCATCTGCAGCGACAGGCTGGCGCCGGGCTTGACGGTGATGTGCTTGACTTGGAAGCGCCCGCCCATGTCCACCGAATCGTACGAACCCCACGGGCGGTACACCTCGAGGTGGTTCTGGGTTTCGCTGCGACCCTGGGCGTCGAGGGTGTTGACCAGTTGCTTGACGCCTTGGACCTTGTCCTTGTGGGCGATCATCATGGCGTCCTTGGTCTCGACCACCACGATGTTCTCAAGGCCGATCACCGACACCAGCTTGCCGTTGCCGTGGATCATGCAGTTGTGGCTGTCCTGCACCACCACGTCGCCTTTGGTGACGTTGCCGTTGTCGTCCTTCTCGTGCACGTCCCACAGCGACGACCAGCAACCCACGTCGCTCCAGCCCGCCGCCAGTGGTACCACGCAGGCGCGCAGGGTCTTCTCCATCACTGCGTAGTCGATGGAGTTGTCCGGGCAGCAGGCGAAGGTGGCTTCATCGATGCTCAGCACATCCTCTGCTTCGGCGCTGCGTTCCAGGGCCAACAGGCAAGTGTCGTAGATGTCCGGATCGTGCTTCTTCAGCTCTTCGAGGAAGCGGCTGGCGCGGAACAGGAACATGCCGCTGTTCCAGAAGTAACCCCCGGCGCGGACAAATTCGTTGGCGCGCTTCTCGTCGGGCTTCTCGACAAACTGCGCGACCCGCGCCACGCCCTCGGGCAGCAGTGCATCCTGGCTGGAGCGGATATAGCCGTAGCCGGTTTCGGGCTTGGTCGCCGGCACGCCGAACAGCACCATCTCGCCGCGCTCGGCGGCCACGGTGGCCAGGGCCAGGGCGCGCTGCAGGGCCTTCTGGTCCTCGATCACGTGGTCGGCCGGCAGCACCAGCATCAGTTCATCGCGCCCTTCGTTGACCAGCTTCATCGCGGTGATCGCCACCGCAGGGGCGGTGTTGCGGCCAAACGGCTCCATGAGGATGGCCTGGGTTTGCAGTTTCAGCGCGCTCAGCTGTTCCTGGACGATGAACTTGTGGTCCTTGTTGCAGACCACGATGGGGGTGTCCATGCCGTCGAACACCAGGCGCTCGATGGTCTGCTGGAACAGGGTGTGTTCGCCGGTCAGGGCCAGGAACTGCTTGGGGAACTGCTTGCGCGACAGAGGCCACAGACGCGAACCGCTACCGCCAGAAAGAATTACCGGGATCATCGTGTTTCTCCAATAGTCGTTTAGAGGCAGGGGGATCAGTTGCTAGCCACGGGGCGAGTTACCCACACCGGCGACAGGCTGTTGCCGGAACCGGTGACATACAGCACGGCGGCTTCGCCGCGCTCCAGGGCGACGGGTTTGACGTCGCCGACTTTCTTGTCGCCTGCATACAGGGCAAGGTTGACCTTGACCGGGTTGATTTCACGTTCGCCACGGCCCTTGGCGGCCACGGCCTTGATCACTTCGGTCTTGCCGTCGGCGGTCTTCAGGGCCAACGGCTGGTCGCTGAGGTTCTGTACCCGGACCAGGGCTTTCTGCTTGTTCTTGAACGGCGGCTCCTCAATCAGTTGCGGGTTGCCAGCGCTGTTGTTGACCAGGGTGTAGTACTTGTCCGAGGCCAGTTTGACCGGCACCGACTTGCCGCCGACCTGGGCGGTGTAGTCGCCGCCGGGCAGGAAGCTGAAGTCGCTGCTGGCCTGGGCACCGACCTGCTTGATCTGGGTATTGCCCACGCTCGCGGCAGTGGGGCTGCTTGCGGCGTTGTACAGGCGCACGAAGGTCGAACCTTTCGGCGCGCTCGGGCCATAAAGGGCGGCGTCGGCGCCGGCGAAGGCCTGCATTGAGGCCAAGGTCAGGCCGGCCGCGAGGGTGAGGGCTTTGGCAATGGAAGTCTGGGGGGTCATGTGCGTGTTCCTCTCTATCTTCAGTGGTCCGTCCGGTTGGACGACAGGGCCAGGTTTTCTTCGGATTTGCGGGAGTTCTTCAACTGCGCGATCCACTGCGGATCGAAGGCGCTGAGGTCGTTCTTCATTGGCAGATAACGTTCGGGGAATTCCCACACCACGACCTGTGGCGGGGCGTTCTTGAAGGCATCGCTTTGCAGGTACTTGAGCATCGGCAGCAACGGGCCGTGGCCGTCTTCGGCGTAGTTGGCGACGTCGCTGCGCAGGGCTTGCTGCAGGGCGCCGAGGAAGTTCCAGTGCGGGTTGGCGCTGTAGCTGGTGCCCACCAGCGCCACCGGGATCCGGCTGTCGCTGAACAGCGCGTCGTCGCCGCTTTCGCCTTCGGCCTGCACCGGGTGGGTCGTGCGTTGCTGCAGGGTGTCCGGGGTGGGCAGCAGGTTGCTGAACAACGGGTCCAGCGGCAGGAAGTTGGTCAAATCGCCCTTGTACGGCGCGCTGGCGCCGGCCTCGGTGATGTACGCCTGGGGCTCGCCGCTGAGCAGGCCCTGGCGGTTGACGGCTTCGGCCAGGGCTTGCGCGACCACCTCGGCGCCCAGTGGCGTCCAGTGGGTGTCGGTGCGCAGGAACACCTGGCCACGGGCCTTGGCTTGCTCCAGCGGGGCCAGCAGGTCGGGGGCGAACACATTGGCCTGGCGCACCTGGGCGTGGAACTGGTTGAACAGGTCGTCGTGCAGGCTGGCCGGCGTCTCTTTGCCAAGGTACTCGGAATACAGGCGGGCCTTGGCCGGGACGATCGCCAGCAGCAGTTGCACGCCCTGGCGCTGCAAGGTGTCGCGGATGCCGCGCACCAGCGCCAGGTTGTCTTGCATCTGCTGTTGCGCGCCGACGCTGGGCTTGAACTCTTCGTCGCTGAACAGCCACTGGTCGCGGCCCAGCACCACGCCGGGGCGGCCTTCATTGAACAGCTTGAAGTCCAGCGCGGCCCACAGGTTGGTGCCCAGGCGCTTGATCGGGAACTGCTCGTCGTAGTGGGTTTCGGCGGCCTTGGCCAGCTTGCCGTCGAGCAGGGTCATCTGCCCGGTGCGGGTGAAGCCGTCCAGCCCACCGAGCGACCAGACGCCCAGGCCGACCAGCAGGCCCATGAACGACAGGGAGTAGGTGATGCGAAGTGTCCGGTTCATGTGTCGGGCCTCAGAACTGGAAGTACAGGAAGGGTGAGTAGCTCTGTGCCGAGAGCTTGAGCACCGAGGCGATGAACAGCAGCAGCACCAGGGCGCGGGTCATGATCCGGGTCCAGTCCAGGCCAACCGAGCCATCGGCGTTGATCTGCAGCGGGGTGGCCTTGGGTGCTGGCGTGGCGTTGCGGTAGAAGTCGCGCAGGCCGAAGAACGCCAGGCTCAGGTAGGCCACGATCAGGGTCGCGACCTGCAGGCCGGTGAGGTTGGCGCGGTTGAGCTCCGACAGCTGCCAGTCGCCGAGGCTGAACATGGCGCCGTACATGCGCGCGGCCACATGCAGGTTTTCGGCGCGGAAGATCACCCAGCCGACCACCACCAGCAGGAAGGTGAAGGCCCACTTGATCGGGTTGAAGCGCTGCGGGTTGGTGTCCAGGCCCAGCGCGCGTTCGATGGCCAGCCACAGGCCATGCCAGGCGCCCCAGATGATGTAGGTGAAGTTGGCGCCGTGCCACAGCCCGCCCAGCAACATGGTCAGGAACAGGTTGCGGTAGGTGTTGAAGGTGCCTTTGCGGTTGCCGCCCAGGGTGATGTAGAGGTAGTCGCGCAGCCAGGTCGACAGGCTGATGTGCCAGCGCCGCCAGAACTCGGTGATCGACTGGCTGATGTAGGGTTGCTTGAAGTTCTCCATGAAGCGGAAGCCCATCATCAGGCCCAGGCCGATGGCCATGTCGCTGTAGCCGGAGAAGTCGAAGTACAGCTGCGCGGTGTAGGCCAGGGCGCCGAGCCAGGCGTCACCGGTGGTGGGGTTTTGCAGGGCGAAGCAGTGGTCGGCGACCACCGCCAGGGTGTCGGCGATGAACACCTTCTTGATGAAGCCCTGCATGAAGCGGGTGCAGCCTTCGGAGAACTTGTCGAGGGTGTGGGTGCGGTTGTTGAACTGGTCGACCAGATCCTTGAAGCGCAGCACGGGGCCGGCGATCAGGTGCGGGAAGATCGCCACGAAGGCGGCGAAGTCGATCAGGTTGCGGGTGGCCGGGGTGTCGCCGCGGTACACGTCGATGATGTAGCTGATCGACTCGAAGATGTAGAACGAGATGCCGATCGGCAGCAGCACGTGGGTGAGGATGAAGGGTTCTAGGCCCATCGAGGTCATGATCGCGTTGAGGCTGTCCACCCCGAAGTTGGCGTACTTGAAGTAGCCGAGGATGCCCAGGTCGATGCCCACGCCCAGCAGCAGCCAGCGCTGCGCGGGCTTGGTGCGCACGCCGGCGGCGCCTACCTTCAGGCCGATCCAATAGTTCCACAGGGTCACCCCGGCGAACAGGGCGAGGAAGTCCACCCGCCACCAGGCGTAGAAGATGTAGCTGGCAACCAGCAGCAGCAGGTTGCGGTAGCGGTTCCCGCTGATGTAGTACAAGCCGAGGAAAACCGGCAGGAACAGGAACAGGAATACGTTGGACGAGAAGACCATCCCGGTTCTCCTTGTTGTTTGCAGCATCCGGGGCACAGCGCCCCCCAAACCCCCCATGCTTGGCTGGGGAGCAATCCGGTTCCTGTGGGAGCGGGTTTACCCGCGAAACAGACACCGCGGTGCCTGGCAAGGGCTTCGCCCTTGTTCGCGGGTAAACCCGCTCCCACAGGGATCTACTATTTCTTTTGTTCCGCGCCCGGGTCGTAGACCCGGGTCAGATCGCCGCCCAGCCTGAAACTGTTGAACGGCTGCATGTCATGCTTGCGCTTGAGCGTGTCGCCGACGCACTGGTACAGCGCGCACCACGGCTCGAGCCAGGCGTACTTGCTGTCGATCTTCAGGTCGTGCAGGTCCTGCTTGGCACCGGCGCGGATATTGAACTGGACCGGGTCGCGGGCACCGGCCAGCACGCCTTCGCCGAGGCGTTGCAGGGCGAAGTTGTTTTCCTTGCGCAGGTCCACGCCGTTGGCCTGGGCGAAGCTGGCGATCATCGCCAGCGGCGGCAGGGCGTAGTTGTGGTAGGCCAGGGCGCGCTGCCTGCGTTTGATCTCGTTGGGCAAAAAACCCTGTTCGTCGACCTGGTTGGCACCGACCTTGTATTCCTTCACTGCCCAGTCGAACAGGTCGCGGCGGTCGGTGGCCACGGCGGTGGCCATCACCGACCAGGCCGCCCAGTAGCTGTGGTTGTTGATCTTCTCCAGGGGCAGGTCGCTCCAGTCGCGCACCGTCTGTTCGGCCAGGCGCGCCAGCCACTTTTCGATTTTCCCGGCCTGGGCCTGGTGCGCGGCCAGCGGCTGGGCGTTGGAGAACTTCAGCCGCAGCCACGAACCGCTCATGCTGCCCAGCGCCCATTTGCGCATCGACTTGCCGGTGTGGTTGAAATCGGTGGACTCCAGGGCGTCGGCCTGGGCCCAGGTTTCGAGCCAGGCCAGGGCGCAGTCGAGCTGTGCCGGGCGACCGTCGCGCAGGTACTGGCCGACCATCTTGCTCACGCCTTTCTCAAGGGTGGTGATGTCCTGGGTGGATTGGCGGAAGGCTTTTTCCGAGTCGGCATTGAGCGTTGCCCGGGCCTTGTCCGAACCTTCGTACTTGCTGCGGAACACCAGCGCGCCGGTATAGGGCTTGGGCGCCGCCTCGCAGCGGAAGTCGCCGTCGCTGGTCTTGAGTTTCTCGATACCCTCGTAGTAACCCTGGGGCGGCACCAGCGCGGCCTGCGCCGCGCCGCCGAACAGGGCGAGGGCGAGCAGGGCGGGTGCGGTCTTGCTGCTGATCGATGTCATGGTCGCCTCACTGGCCAGCTTGCGCGGTGTGCTGCGCGGGGCTGGCAAAGTTGTTGCGTTTGCACAGTTTCGCTTCGACTTTCTGCGTACCGCTTTCCGGCCCCTGGAGCTCCAGGGCGAGCAGGTTCTGGCCGGCCCAGTCTTCGTCCTCGCGCATCTGGAAGACGAACCGCCCATCGGTGTCAGAGGTGGTGGGCTTCTCGATCTTGATGTCCTCGTGACGGCCGTTGAGGTACCACAGGGTGGCCTGCAGCACTTTCACCGAGCTGTCCTCGAACTTGATGTCGAGTTGGTGGTTGCGGTTGACCAGGTCCTTGATCACGCCATTCTTGCCGTTGACCATCAGCTCGTTCTTGCCGGGCTTGAGGGTGGCGCTGGCGCTCATCTGTGCGGGACGGTCGTCGCAGCCGTCGTCGAGCAGGCCGAGGATCTGCCGCCAGATGGTTTCCTGGTCCAGGCGGTACAGCGGGGAGAACTCCCAGACCAGGATCTTCGGCGGGTTGTTCTGGAACTCTTCGCTGCCCAGGTACTGGATCATCGAGCCTTCCAGGCCGCCACCGGGGAAGGCAACGTTGAGCACGTCGGCGCCGATGTACTGCTCAAGGAAGCCCGAGAAGTTGTAGTTCTTGCCGCTGTGGCTGGTGCCAACCAGGGTGATCTGCGCGTTGCCCGAGTCGCCGAACAGGTCGTCGCCGCCGCTGGCACCGCCCTTGGGTTCGGTGGCGAACTGGTCCATGTACTGCACCGCGTAGCTGGTGCCGCACAGCTGGCCGGCGACATTGTGCAGGGTGCCGGTCTTGCCCATGCGTCCAGACTTCTTGGTCTCGAACTCCTTGCGCGGGATGCCTGCGAAGGCCGGCATCTTGTGTACGGTGTCGGCGACGATCTTCGCCGCGCGTTCGGCGCCGTAGGGCGTCCAGTGCTGGTCGCCACGGAAGTAGAAGTCCTTGCCCTGGTCGGCGGCGGCCAGTTGCTCGTTGGTCAGCGGCGACAGGTCGGGCACGTTGTAGCCCATCTTGCTGAAGCGCTGGAGCATGGCCTGGTAGTTGCGCAAGGCCTTCTGGTAGTCGAACGCGGCCTTCTCTTCAGGCTTGAGCATGTTGCGGTTCACCAGGCCACGGGTCGGCTGGTACACCACCACCAGCTCGACGCCGCGCTTCTTGAACGCGTCGTGCACCTGCTGCAGGCGCTTGTAGCCGCCCGGGGTGGTGTCGAATTCGGTGCGCAGGTCTTCGCGGGTACGGAACAGCCAGTCGCCCTGGGCCTGCACCAGGGTGGTGAAGTTCTGCTGGTAGCGCGTGGTGTAGCGGCTGGCGTCGTGGGCCTCGGGGCACAGCTGGCAGCAGGGCTCGGCGCTGAAGGTCGGCGCCTTGACCTCATCGGCGCGCACGCCCTGGCTGATGGCCAGGAGGGCGGCGGACAGGCCCAGCAGTTTCATCAGGTGTGGAGTCATGGTCTGGGCTTCCTTAGTCGATCATTTCGGTCTGGCGTTCGACCGGGTCGATCAGCACGGCCTTCTGCTGGCGCACCAGCAGGTCGAGGATTTCGTCCTGGCGCTCGCCGAGCACGCCGTTGAAGCTGATGCCGTTGGCCTTGCGCGGCATCAGCATCGACACCTTGTACAGCTCCACCGACAGCGGCGAATCGATCGACAGCGGGCCCGAGCCGTTGGCCGCCAGCTCGCCGCCGACCACGATCAGCGACACCTTGGTGTCGAACGGGTCGAGGGCAATATCGCGGTCGGTGTCGGAGAGGTCCTTGATGTGCCCGTACACGCCCACCAGGCCGTTGGCCATGGCGACGTTCTCGTACAGGCGGATGTTCACGCTGTTGCGCACGCGGATGCCGTGGCGACGGTTGTTGATCAGCTTGTTGCCCCAGATCAGGTTGTCGCCGCTCTCGTACAGGGTGATGCCGTCGGTGTGGTTGCGGTAGATCTCGTTGTAGGCGATCAGGTTGTTGACGCTGTTACGGTCGATCACCACGCCGGAGAGCTTGTTGTCGTAGCTCTTGTTGTTGATGATCCAGCTGTCGTTGACCTCGCGGGAGACGATGATCCCGTGTTTCTTCTTGGTGCCGTGCACGGTGTTGCCGGCGATGATCAGGCGGTGCGAACGGTCGTGGGGGTCGATGCCGTAGACGATGTTGTCGCGGTAGGTCGAGTCCTTGATCACGAAGTCCTGGGTCTCGTAGCAGTAGAAGCCGTACCACATGTCGCTGAACTCCGAGCCGATGATCCATCCGGTGGGTTCCGGGCGGCCCATCTGCTTGGCCATGTTCGGCGTGTACTGCGAGATGCTCACGCCGTACGACTTGGACTTGGCGTAGCCGAAGCTGGCCATCTTGCTGTTGACGATGTAGGTCTCGGTGCCGCCCCAGCTGAGCAGGAACGGGCGGAATTCATCGGGCTTGCGGAAGGTGGCCGGGCCGTTGGCCTGTTCGCGCCAGCCGGTCACCTGGGTATCGCTGACGAACAGCTTGCCGTCGTTGACGATGAACGACCCACCCTCCTCGGACAGGCGCAGTTCCTTGACCTTGCCGTCGATCTCCAGCACGCCCTTGCGCCCGACCACGATCGGCAGGCGCGCCAGGTACACGCCCGGGGCGGTTTCACGCAGGTACTGGCTGGGGACCTGCTTGCTCAGCTCGACCAGGTCGACATGGCCATCGTCGACGAAGATCGCCTGGGGAATGCCGTGCTGGCGACGGACCCACTCGGCGCCCTTGTTGTCGCCGCCGATGAACTCCTTGAGGGTGTCCTCCTGGAGCATGCGGCGTACGCTGACCTTGCCCTTGTGGCGGCGGTCGATCTTCTTCTGCACGGCCTCGGCGGTGTAGCCGGAAAGGTCAGGCAGTTTGGGCGGGGCCATCTGCAGCGGCTCGATGGGCGCGCTGGAGACGGTGTAGGTCTTGGCCTTTTGCAGCCCCTTGGCCATCTCGGGCTCGGCGGCCTGGGCAAGGCCGCCGGCCAGCAGCAGGGCGCTGGCGAGCAGGCTGTGGCGAAGGTTCGGGTGCAGGTTCATGTCAAATCCTCTCCCGGCCTCAGTAGCGCCAGATCACGTCGACGAAGGCGCGATGCATGTACGAGTCGGCCTCTTTGCCATAGGCGTCGCCCGGCTTGAACACACCAGCGCGCAGGCGCACCAGGGCCGATGGCTCGTCGATCGACTGGCTGATCGAGGCCGGCAACAGGCCTTGCTTGAAGTACTTGGTGACGACCACGTCCATCTCCTGGCCGAGGTCTTTCTCGCCCTGCACCAGTGGGCGGCTGATGCCGCCGTCGTCGACCACCGCGTTGATGCCGCTGGAGCCGATGTTCTGCTTGCCGTCGACGCGCCAGAATTTGTGGTAGATGAAGCTGGCGTCGTAGTCGTCGCGCAGTTGCCAGGAGGCGAACAGGGTGGCTGCCTGCAGGTTGCCCAGCTCGCCGCGGAAGGCTTCGCCGAAGCGGTGCACGCGCGAGCGGGTGCCGGTGAAGTTGGAGCGGTTGCTCTCAAGGCCGGTCTGTTCGAAGTTGTTCGAGCCGTCGCTGCCACCACCGCCGCTGCCGCGGGCATAGGCCGCGCCGACCTGCCACTGTGGGTCGAGGCGCAGGCGGATGCCGAGGTCGGTGGCCCAGGCGTTGACGTCGCCGCTCTGCTTGCCGGTGGCGACCTGGTCGTTGCCCACCGCCTGGCTGCTGAGGGTGTCGCGATCGCCGGTCAGCCAGGTGACGCTGCCCCAGTAGTTGACGGTATGGTCGTTGCGCCAGTTGTAGGCATCGCTGTTGGCCTCAAGGCCCAGCCAGGTCAGGTCGCCGGTGCGGGTCTTGTCGAGGGCGTCGACGGTTTCGCCGGGGCGCTTCAGGCTGCCGCTGTCGTGGGTGTGATGGGCGCGCAGGCCGACCCAGTGGCCAGGGGTCCATTGTGTGGCGACGTTGCCGTAGACATGGGTGCGGTCCTTGTCCTCGGGGGCCAGCTCGGTAAGGTCGGTGCGGTATTCGCTGAAGCGCTGGGCCACGCCCAGGTCGGCCTTGAGCAGGGTGGTGTCGAAGGTCCAGTTCAGCGCCTCGATGTTGGTGTCGCGCCACATGCCGTCGTCGCTGCGCAGGCGCTGGCGGCCGAAGCGCAGTTGCTCGCCGGGGTAGGGGGTCAGGCCGCTGTAGCCGATCCAGAACTCGCGCATGGCCAGGTAGCTTTTGTCTGGCTTGCGGCTGTCGTCGCCGTTGTCGCTGGTGGTGCCGTCGTCGTTCTGGCGCAGGGTGTCGGTCTCGATGATGTCGGTGGCGGCTACCGCCTGGCCCATGGCGAAGGCGCTCCAGTGGCCGCGCTCGCCGTACACCCACGGGCGCAGGTCCAGACCCAGGCCGTTGACGTCGCCGCCGGAGCGGGTGCCGAGGTCGCGGTCGTCCTCGGACTGGCCGGTGATCTTCACGTCGAGGCCGAAGTTCTTCTGCGCGGTTTCCGCCGCCAGGGTCGGCATCGACCACAGCAGGGCGCAGCCCAGGCCGATGCCGGCTTTCACGAAGGGGTTGAGCGTCATAGCGAATCCTCGGCGTCTACGTCGTCTTGCTCGTCCTGCAGCGCTTCGATGGCCAGGGTGCTGTTGGCGCCCTTGGCCATGCTGCCGCGCGCCTGCTTCTCCTGCGCCAGCAGGTTTTGCGCCTGGTTGCGCTGCTCGGGCGTGAGCTGCTGGTCGAGCTGTTGCAGCAGTTCGGTCGACTGCGGGGTTGGGTTGACCTGTGACAGCTGGGCGAACACCCAGGCATTGGTCGGTGCCGGGCGAATGCCGTGGCCTTCGCTGAACAGCTGGGCGAGGGCGTAGTCGGCGCTGTTCTGGCCGCCGCGGGCGGCGGCCAACAGGTGGTCCACGGCTTTCTGCGGCTCGACCTGGCCCAGGTAGCCACGGCGGTAGAGCTGGCCGAGGTAGTAATCGGCGCTGATCTCGCCGGCAGCGGCGGCGGCCTGCAGGTGCTCCTGGGCCTTCTGCGCGTCGGCGGGCACGGTCTTGCCTTCGTAGTAGAGGCGGCCCAGCAGCAGTTCGGCGCGCGGTTGCTCGGCCTCGCGGCCCTTGTCGATGTAAGCCATGAGCTGGTCGGTGTCGCCCAGCTCGGGGAAGTCGTAGAGCAATTGCGCCAGGCTCACCCAGGAGGCAGGGTTGGCTGGGGCCACTTGCTCGAGCAGGTCCTTGGCGGTTTTCTCGTCGGTCTGGCCCAGGCTGCGGTCGGCCAGCACGCGGGCGACGCTGTCGACCCGGGTGGCCGGCACCGCGCCACGGGCGTAGGCGGCCTTGAGCTGGTCGAGCAGGGCGGCCTGCTGGTCGGGCTGGGCGCGCTTCTGGTAGACGGTGGCCAGTTCGACGTAGCAGATGTCGGTGCTGGCCAGGGCGGCCTTGCAGATCTTTTCCACGTCGCCCAGGTGCTGGTCGTAGCTGCCCTGGGTGCGGTACAGCAGCACCTGGGCCAGGCCCGCCTCGGGGTTGCCGGCGGCGCGCCACTGGTCAATCTGCTGCTGGGCGTTGACCTTGGGGAAGCTCTGCGGGTACTGCAGGTAGAGCATCGCCAGGGGGATCAAGGTGTTGCCTTCGCCTTGTTTTACCGCGAGCTTGAGCAGCGACTCGGCTTCTTCACGTTCGGCCTGGGTGCTGTCGGGCTTGGCCACCAGCAGCCGGCCAAGGCGCGCCTGGGCCCGGGGCGAGGTGGCGGCAGCGGCGCGGTAGGTGGCTTCGGCCTCCTTTAGTTGCGCCGGGTCGCGGGTGGCGACCTGGATATCGGCCAGGCCGACTTGCGCATCGCTGTAACCCAGGTCGGCCAGGGCCTTGTAGTTGCGCTCGGCGGTGGCGGTGTCGCCGCGCTTGAGCGCTTCATTGGCCAGGCGCTGGTCGGGCAGGCCGGCGCAGCCGGCCAGGGTGATGGCCAGGGCGCAGAGCCCGAGAGCGGCACGGTCCCTGTGGGAGCGGTTCTTGTTGGAGATCATCGTCCGCTCCCTCTTACAGCCCGCGGGCCACGGCCTTGTCGATCAGCCAGTTGAGCGATGGGCCACGGTCGCTGTTGACCGCGGCCGGGCGCCCGGCGAGCTCGGCTGGCAGGCCTTCGTCGGGCTGGATCTGCACGCGGATGTCGGCGGCCAGGTTGTCGGTATCCAGGCTCGAGCTGCCGACGATCTTGCCGCTGCGCACCTCGTCCTCGCCGGCGACCTGGAAGTTGACCCGGGTACCGGGCTTCACTTCATCGAACTGGCGGTAGCTGAAGCGCGCCTCGACGGTCGGGGTAGTGGTGCGCGGGATCAGCGCGAACACCGGCTGGCCCTTGCTGGCGTACTGGCCGTCGTCCACCAGCTGGCGCGAGACCACGCAATCGCAAGGGCTGGTGAGGGTGCCGGAGAGCTGCTTGCCGAACAGCTCCTCGACCTTGGCCGGCTCCAGCTGCGAGTCGTCCAGATGGCCCTTGAGCAGGTCGAGCATGCTGGTGTTGAAGGTCGCCAGCGGCGCGCCCTTGGCCACCGTGGCGCCGCTTTGCACCAGGCTCTGCACGCTGCCGTCGCGGGGCATGGTGACGTTGGTGGTGGGCACCGCCACCACGCCGGCTTCGGCATGGCTGACGAAGTACAGGCCATACAGCGACTTGGCGACGAAGCCGAAGGCCACCAGGCCGATGGCGAACACCCCGGCGGTGACGGTCACCGCGCGCAGGCGGCCGAAGGCCGACAGCCCGGAGCCGCCATCCTTCTGCTTGCGCGCCTTGGTGAAGTTGTCTCGCTGCAAGGTGCTGAGCACATCGCCGACACTGATCAGCTCGCCGGACAGGTGGCTGGTGATGATGTGGCGCAAGGTGGCGATGTCGCGTGGCTCGAGGTTCTGGAACTCGGCGCCGGTGCGACCGTTGTGCGCATCGCTGGTGCGTACCAGCAGTTCCACGTCCATCGACAGGCCGAGGTTGTCCACTACGAACTGCAGGCGCCCGCGCAGCACCTGGCCTTCGGCCAGTGGCTGCTTCGCGTGGAAGGACAGGCCCCCGGCGGAAAGATCGTCCACCTTCACCTCGTGCGGCTCGCGGTTGCCGTCCAGATAGCGCAGCTTGGCGGGGATGCGCACCCGGGCGTGCTGGCGCTGGGCCTCGGATTCATGCACGACGTTGACGTTCACGGCGGTATTCATGGCGATATTCGTTCCTGTTGTCCGATCCGGGGTGGCTCACACGACCATGAACAGCACGGCGACGAAGATGCTCGCGGCCGAGAAGGTCATGGTCCGCGAGGACCAGGTGTTGAACCATTGTTGAAAGCTGGCGAGGTCGCGCTTGAGGGCAGTGGGCTGGCGGGTCCAGGACTGCTTGTCGAGACGGAAGAACACGTAGATCTTCATCAGCGCGCCGACGATCTGGTTGTAATAGAGAATCAGCGGGTAGGCCGGGCCGACGTTGTGGCCCGAGCACAGCAGCATCACGGTGAGGATCAGGCGGGTGATGCCGATCCACAGCAGGTACACCAGCAGGAACTGCAGGCCGAACTTGAAGCTGGCGATCACCGCCACGGTCAGGCCCAGCAGGCTGGTCCACATCGACACGCGCTGGTCGAGCAGCACGATGCTGGTGAACAGCCCCAGGCGCTTGAGGCCCAGGCCCAGGGCGCGGGAGTTCTGCCGCAGGTTGTTGCCGTACCAGCGGTACATCAGCTTGCGGCTGGCCTTGATGAAGCTTTTTTCCGGCGGGTGCTCGACCGTGTTGATCGCGGCATCGGGCACGTAGAAGGTGTCGTAGCCCAGGCGCATCAGGCTGAACCAGCTGGACTTGTCGTCGCCGGTGAGGAACTTGAAGCGGCCCAGGCGCCAGTGCATCAGCGAGTCGCTTTCCACATCGGCGATGAATTCGGGGTCGGTGACCACGCTGGCGCGGAACATCGACATGCGCCCGGTCATGGTCAGCACGCGTTTGCTCAGGGCCATCGAGCACATGTTGATGTGGCGCTGGGCGAAGCGCAGCTTGTGCCACTCGCTCATGATGTAGCCGCCGCGCACTTCGCAGAACTCGTTGGTGGTCAGGCCACCGACGTTGGGGTAGAGCTTGAACCAGGGCACGGTCTTGCGCACCACGCCTTCGGCGAGCACGGTGTCGCCGTCGATCACCGCCACCACGGCGTGGTCATCGGGCAGCATCCGCGAGATGGCGCGAAAACCATAGGCCAGGCCATCGCGCTTGCCAGTGCCGGCGATGCGCACGATGTCGAGGGTCACGTGGGACGGCGGGTTGTACTTGGCCCACAGGCTTTTCACCAGCAACTCGTCGGACTTTTCCACCAGCGAGCAGACCACGGTGGTGGGGAAGCCGCAGTCGATCGCCTCGCGGATCACCGAGCTGTACACCTGGGCGGTGGTCAGGGCCTCGATGCGAAAGCTGGTGACCATCAGGTACACGTGCGACGGGTCGGCCGCCTGGCCCAGCTTGCGCACCTTGCGGCGCAGGTAGGGGTACACGATGTACAGGAAGATCATGCCGCGAATGAAATGGGTGGCGCCCATGGAGTAGCGCCAGATGCCGACGGCACCGACCAGGAAGATGAAGTGCTTCGACTGCGAGTCGAAGATATCGCTGGGCAGGGCCAGGGCGATCAGCATGAGCAGGCTCATGTAGAGCAGCCAGCCGGCGCATTGCAGCAGCATGGTCTGGAACCTTTGCATGTTCGGCATCCGTCGAGAATTCGGGGGAGGGCGGGCGGCGCGCTGGGGAGAGACGCGCCGCCCGGCCGGGTTTACCAGCAGATACCTTCGGTGCGGCTGGTGGCGCAGGTCGGCTTGCTCATGAAGCCGACCAGGTCGATCACCTGCTTGCCTTCCGGCGCTTGCTGGGCCAGCGCGCGGAACTGCTCGTCACGGTTGCCCAGGACGATGATCTCGGCATTGCTCACCACCTGCTCGAAGTTGGCGTTGAGCAACGAGGACACGTGGGGAATCTTTGACTCGATGTAGTCCTTGTTGGCGCCGTGGACGCGGGCGTACTCGACGTTCTGGTCGTAGATGTCCAGTTGGTAACCCTTGCCGATCAGGCGTTCGGCCAGCTCCACCAGCGGGCTTTCGCGCAGGTCGTCGGTGCCGGCCTTGAAGCTCAGGCCGAGCAGGGCGACCTTGCGCTTGTCGTGGCTTTCGATGATGTCGAAGGCGTTCTGCACCTGGGACTCGTTGCTGCGCATCAGCGAGTCGAGCAAGGGCGCGCGCACGTCGAGGCTGGCGGCGCGGTAGGTGAGGGCGCGCACGTCCTTGGGCAGGCACGAGCCGCCGAAGGCGAAGCCCGGGCGCATGTAGTACTGCGACAGGTTCAGCGCCTTGTCCTGGCAGACCACGTCCATCACCTCGCGGCCATCGACGCCGACGGCCTTGGCGATGTTGCCGATCTCGTTGGCGAAGGTGACCTTGGTGGCGTGCCAGACGTTGCAGGTGTACTTGATCATCTCGGCCACTTCGACCGGCTTGCGGATGATCGGCGCCTTGAGTTCCTGGTACAGCGCCTGCAGGACGTCGCCGCTGGCGCTGTCCAGTTCGCCGATGACGGTCATCGGTGGGTAGTCGTAGTCGGTGATCGCGGTGCTCTCGCGCAGGAACTCGGGGTTGACCGCCACGCCGAAGTCGACACCGGCCTGCTTGCCCGAACAGTCCTCGAGGATCGGGATCACCACGTTCTTCACGGTGCCTGGCAGCACGGTACTGCGCACCACGACGGTATGGCGGCTGGTCTTGTCGCGCAGTACGTAGCCGATTTCGCGGCATACCGACTCGATGTACTCCAGGCCCAGGTCACCGTTCTTCTTGCTCGGCGTGCCCACGCAGATCATCGACACGTCGCTGGCGCGGATGGCTTCGGCAAAGTCGGTGGTGCCGCGCAGGCGGCCATTGGCGATGCCCTGTTGCAGCAGCGCTTCCAGGCCCGGTTCGACGATGGGCGACTTGCCCTTGTTGATCAGGTCGATCTTGCTGGCGGACACGTCCACGCCGATCACTTCATGGCCCCGTGCCGACAGGCAACCTGCACAGACCGCACCCACATAACCCAAACCAAAGATGCTGATACGCATCGCATTCACCTCGTTGTTTATCACGCCGGCCCTTCAGCGAAGTGCCGGCCGGGTTGATTGATCAACAGTTTTTGGGCGCACGGATCCATGGCGAATTGACACTTCACCGAACGCAGGCATGAATAAATCCGGAGCGCAAAACACTATGCACTCAAAGTTGGCAGTCAAAGGCCAGTATTAAAAAGGCGTGCCCTGAAATGCAGCCGTCTTTATTGCAATTCAAACTTGGTGAATTGCTGTGCTTGTTTTTTCAATTGGAAAAACCTTTTGAAATCAACCACTAGGACGATTCGTAAGGGGCGCGTCTCTCCTTCGGGGCAGGGCGTTCGGGGGTTGCCGTTGCGCTGCCTGACTTGTTAAGGCCGACGGTGGATACCGTTCGGTTGTCATCTGTAAGTCATCTCTCACGGCCAGCGCTTGAAACTCGTTACGGGTGCTATGAGCCATACGGCGCGGTAGAAGTTCCGAGGTGGGTTCCGTGCAGATGAAAGATTTCTAAATATTTTTTCAGTGGCAAATACTTTCATATTGATAGCACCGCCCAGTTTCGCTCCCGTATATAAAGGGCGAAAACGAGGCGGGATGGTTATATGCCAGCATGCAAAAATATTTTTCAAGATTCGTCAAAAAACTACGAACGGTCTTATGGCGTTTTGCGATAAGGACTGATTAGACGCTTTGTTGACGCCGGTTTTTTGCCGGTATTGGAGGGGACAAAGGCGCCCAGTTGCAGGGCCGGTAGAGGTTTTTCGATCTGGCGCGATCTCTGTGGGAACGGTGTTGCTTGCTTCGCGGGTAAACCCGCTCCCACAGTGACTAAGCCAGGCGAGCGCAGGGATTGGGCGATGCACGATCCCTGTAGGAGCGGCCTTGCGCCGCGAAAGGGGCGCAAAGCGCCCCCCTAGGGCCATCAGCCCTCAGCGTGATCGCGCAGGAAAACCAGATGATCCGGCTTCGACTGCTCAGCGCTGTAGTAGTAGCCCTGCACATCAAAGCCCTTGAGCTGCTCGGGATCGTTGATCCGCTCCTGGATCACGAAGCGGCTCATCATCCCCCGGGCTTTCTTGGCGTAGAAGCTGATGATCTTGTACTGGCCGTTCTTCAGGTCCTTGAAATCGACATCGATCACCCGCGCTTTCAGCGCGCTCTTCTTCACCGCGCTGAAGTACTCGTTGCTGGCCAGGTTCAACAGCACATCGTCGCCCTGGTCGGCCAGGGCCTGGTTCAGCCATTCGCTGATGCGCGTGCCCCAGAAGGCATACAGGTCCTTGCCGCGGGCGTTGGCCAGCTTGGTGCCCATTTCCAGGCGGTAGGGTTGCATCAGGTCCAGCGGACGCAGCAGGCCGTACAGACCAGACAGCATGCGCAGGTGTTCCTGGGCGTAGCTGAAGTCGTCTTCGCTCAGTGTTTCAGCGTCGAGCCCGGTATACACGTCGCCCTTGAACGCCAGCAGCGCCTGCTTGGCGTTGGCTGGGGTGAAATCCGGGGTCCAGCTGCCGAAGCGCGCGGCGTTGAGGCCGGCGAGCTTGTCGGACAGGTGCATGAGCTCGGCGATCTGTGCCGGCGACAGTTCACGCAACTGCACGATCAGCGCCTGGGAATCGTCCAGGTACTGGGGCAGGGTGTGGCGTTGGGTGACCGGCGGGGTGTCGTAGTCGAGGGTCTTGGCGGGGGAAATCACCGTCAGCATCGGGTCGGCTCCTGGAATCGTCCGGCGAATTCTACGGGGCTGATGGCGCAACGCCAAACTATGGCGACGATAGTCACGGAACATCGCCTGAGCTCGCGCTATAGTGCGCGCCATGCCTTCAAGGAGAATGCCCACCGTGCGTATCGCGTTTGCCCTGTTCGCCGGGTTGTTGAGCCTGGGCGCGCAGGCCGCCCCGGCGGATTTCGTCAGCTTCGACCGCAACCTGTGGCCGGAGCAGCTGGACAGCCCGACACTGTTCGATGTCGCCTCGCGGGCCGAGATCCTGTCATTTGCCCGGGTCCTGCACGAAAGCGAGATGCTCGACGAACAGGCACTGACTGCACGGCTGGGGCTACGCCAGGTCAACCTGCCGGTGATCCGCGCCGTGCGTGCGCGATTGTGGCAGCGTCTGTGGACCAGCTACCAGCAGGCACAACAGAGTTGCGAGCAGGATGCGTCGTTTTGCTATCCGGTTGAGTCAATGGCCGACTTGCGTACGCAGTCGGCCACGTTCGCCGCTGATGTCGGCACGTTCTATAGCGACTGGGTGGAGCCGAGCCATCAGTTCCACGCGCGTTACCTGGATGAGCAACTGCGCAAGGCTGCGCTGTTCCCGCAGACCACCAGCGAGGTGGAAAAGCTCTCTGGGCGTGAGCGCAATGGCGAGGAACTCAATGACCGGATGTTCTTGCTGACCTTCGTTGGCGGACCTGGCCCCGAGGGGAGCAGCACCGACCAGATGACCGACTACTTGCGCCGACAGAAGCTCGACGCAATCTTCTTCGTGTTGGGCAACCGCCTGCAACAGCGGCGGGACGCCGGTCTGGTGGTGCCGCTGTATGCCGGGCAATGCGTGGGCATCCAGGGCTGGGAATACCGCTCCCATGCCCAGTGGCAGGGGTGGCAGGACTCGTTGCGGCGCAGTCAGGCGCGGGTCCAGGCCGACTTGCCGGAGCAGTATGTGCCGTTGTTCCGCCCGCCTTACGGGCAGCGCCGGGCCGATGGCGAAGGGTTCATGGCCAGCCAGCAGTTGCGGGTCTCGCTATGGGATATCGACGCCCAGGACGACGGGCCGCTGAGCGCCGAGGCGTCGGCGCAGCGGGTACTGACCTTGATGTTGCTGTGGCGCAAGGGCGTGATCCAGTTCCGCGACAGTCAGCCCAAGGCGCAGCCGGCGCTGGAGTGGTTGTTGCAGCACACCGCGCAGAGCGGGATTGGCTGGGAGGATTGCCGGGAATATGGGCAGCGGGAGTAGGTTTCCCACCCCAATAACAGCCACCTGATCCCTGAGCGTAGTCCCCTGCGCCTTGCGCGCCAAGGCCTGTTCGTCAATCCGAAAAATAAACTTCACCCAAGCGTAAAAAGTCTTTTTTTGGTCATGGTTTTTGCGGTATCAAGGAACCAGACAGCCGAATCCTGCAGCACAGGTGGCGTCATCCACGCCCCCTCGCCAGGTGAGCTCCCCGCCCGTAACAACGCGGATACGGGGAGAACGGCAGTCACTCTGCGGCGCAGCCGTATGCGCCGTGTGGCTTTCACATAAGGTGACCGAGTATGGATGACCAAGGACGCACCGCTTCCTCCACCCAGCCAATCCTGTATGTGCTCGATACCAACGTCCTGATCCACGATCCCAACGCCCTGCTCAACTTCGAGGAGCACCACGTCGCCATACCGATGACGGTGCTGGAGGAACTCGACAAGCTCAAGACCGGTAAACACACCATCGCCGCCGAATGTCGCCAGGCGATCCGCCTGATCGACCAGACCCTCGGCGATGCTTCGCCCAACGATGTCGAACAGGGCGTGCCGATCCAGCGTGGCAAGAGCGGGCCCAAGGGCTTCCTGTCCATCCTCATGAGCACGCGCAACGAACCCAACCGCCTGCTCCCCGAGAACCTCGCCGACAACATCATCATCAACCAGTTGCTCGACCTGCGCGCCAAACGCCCGGACCTGGATGTGGTGCTGGTCACCAAGGACATCAACATGCGCCTGAAGGCGCGTGCCTGCGGGATCGCCGCCGAGGACTACAGCACCGATCAACTGGTCGATGACGTTTCCCTGCTGTCCAAGGGCTACCACTCGGTGACCGGCTCGTTCTGGGACCGGGTCAGCAAGGTCGACACCCGCCAGGAGCGTGGCCGCACCTGGCACCGGGTGCAGATGATCGACAACCTGCCGGCGGTGCACATCAACGAGTTCATCATCGACGAGCAGGGCTTCGTCGGCTGGATCAAGGGCATTCGCGACAACGAATTGCTGCTGCTCGACTTGCACCAGGAGCCACTGCTGCACCAGGAGGCTTGGGGCCTCAAGCCGCGCGACATCCATCAGAGCCTGGCGCTGTTCGCCCTGCTCGACCCGGATATCCACCTGGTCAACCTGACCGGCGCCGCTGGCTCGGGCAAGACCATCCTGGCGCTGGCCGCGGCCATCGAGCAGACCATGGTCAGTAAGCGCTACCGGCGCATCATCGCCACCCGCAGCGTGCAGGGGCTGGACCAGGAGATCGGCTTCCTGCCGGGCACCGAGGCGGAGAAGATGGAGCCCTGGCTGGGCGCCATTACCGACAACCTCGAGGCCTTGCACATGGATGACGAGAGCACCCATGGCAGCGTCGAGTACATCCTCGAACGGGTGCCGCTGCAGTTCAAGTCGCTGAACTACATCCGTGGGCGCAGCTTCCAGCAGAGCCTGATCCTGATCGATGAGTGCCAGAACCTCACGCCGCACCAGATGAAGACCATCATCACCCGTGCCGGAGCCGGCTCGAAGGTGGTCTGCCTGGGCAACCTGGCGCAGATCGACACCCCGTACCTGTCGGCCACCAGTTCCGGGCTGACCTACCTCACTGAACGCTTCAAGGACTTCCCCCACGGCGTTCACATCACCCTGCAGGGCGTGCCACGCTCGGTACTGGCCGAGTACGCCGAGTCCCACCTGTGAATCAAGCCTGCTCCCACGATACGTCGTGGGAGCGGGCTTGCCCCGCGATGCGCTGATCTGCCCTCTGCTCAAAGCTGACCTGCAGGTTTACACTCTGTACTCCCTACCCAGGAGCAGAGCTGTGCTGACTCATCTTGATTCCCAGGGGCGCGCCAACATGGTCGACGTCACTGAAAAAGCCGTGACCGCCCGCGAGGCCCTGGCCGAGGCGCGGGTGCGCATGCTGCCTGCCACGCTGCGCATGATCGTCGACGGCGAGCATCCCAAGGGCGACGTGTTCGCCGTGGCGCGCATCGCCGGTATCCAGGCGGCGAAGAAAACCAGCGACCTGATCCCGCTGTGCCACCCGCTGATGCTTACCAGCGTCAAGGTCGAACTGGCCGCCGAAGGCGAAGATGTGGTGCATATCGTCGCCCGTTGCAAGCTGGCCGGGCAGACCGGCGTGGAGATGGAGGCCCTGACCGCCGCGAGCGTTGCCGCGTTGACCATTTACGACATGTGCAAGGCGGTGGACAAAGGCATGGTCATCGAGCAGGTGCGCCTGCTGGAGAAGACCGGCGGCAAGAGCGGCCACTACAAGGTGGAGGGATGATGAAGGTCAAGGTCATGTATTTCGCCCGCTACCGTGAGCTGCTGGGGCTCGACAGCGAGCGCCTGGAAGGCGCGTTCCGCTGTGTCGACGATGTACGCCAGGCCCTGGTGGCCAGGGGGGGGCAACATGCGCTGCTGGCCGAGCAGAACCTGATGTGCGCGCGCAACGAAGAGTTGTGCCGGCTCGATGAGCCACTGGAGGAGGGCGACGAAGTCGCGTTCTTCCCACCGGTGACCGGAGGTTGAACATGAGCGTACGGGTACAGCAAGCGGCGTTCGACCCCGGTGCCGAGGTCAACGCCATGCACGCGGCCAATGTCGGCGTGGGCGCGGTGGCCAGCTTTGTCGGCTATGTGCGCGACTTCAACGATGGCCTGGAGGTGGCGGGGATGTTCCTCGAACACTACCCGGGCATGACCGAGAAGGCCTTGCACAAGATCGTGGTCGAGGCCGAGGGGCGCTGGCCATTGCTCAAGGTCGAAGTGCTGCACCGCATTGGTGCGCTGGAGCCAGGCGAGCCGATCGTCTTCGTCGGCGTGGCCAGCGCGCACCGGCAGGCGGCGTTCGATGCGTGCAATTTCATCATGGACTACCTGAAGACCCGGGCGCCGTTCTGGAAGAAGGAAAATACCCAGGATGGGCCGCGCTGGGTGGAAGGGAAGCAGAGCGACCAGGATGCGGCAGGGCGCTGGTGAATGGCCGGGGCGTTGCCCCGGTTCGCGGGTAAACCCGCTCCCACAGGCCCTATGTGTGCCTTAAGGCCTGCACAGTACCTGTGGGAGCGGGTTTACCCGCGAAGAAGCCACCGCTGATCAATGATGCTTGCGCGGCACCGGCTTCAACAGCTCGTCCGGCGGCATCTCGCATTTGATCTTGCGCCCTAGCAGCTCCTCGATTGCCGGCAGTTGGTAGGAGTCGTCCTCACCGGCAAAGCTGATCGACACCCCGCTGGTGCCTGCGCGGCCGGTACGGCCGATACGGTGCACGTAGTCGTCCGGGTCTTCCGGCAGGGTGAAGTTGATCACGTGGCTGATGCCATCGATGTGGATGCCACGGCCGGCCACGTCGGTGGCCACCAGCACGCTGATGCGCCCCTCGCGGAAATTCTCCAGGGTACGGATGCGCTTGTGCTGCGGCACGTCGCCCGACAGCTGGGCGGCGTTGATGCCGTCGCGCACCAGTTTTTCCTCGATGCGCCGCACCTCGTCCTTGCGGTTGGCGAACACCATCACCCGTTCCCACTTGTTCTGCGTGACCAGGTTGTACAGCAGCTTGTACTTGTCGCTGCCGGCCACCGCATAGACGTGCTGTTCGACGGTTTCGCTGGCCACGTTCTCCGGCTCGATCTCGACGATGGCCGGGTTGGTGGTCCACTGCTTGGCCAGGTTCATCACATCGTCGGTGAAGGTGGCGGAGAACAGCAGGGTCTGGCGTTCGCTCTTCGGCGGGGTCTGGCGGATGATCTGCCGGACCTGGGGAATGAAGCCCATGTCGAGCATGCGGTCGGCTTCGTCGAGCACCATCACCTCGACCATGTCCAGGTGCACCTCGCCGCGCTGGTTGAAGTCCAGCAGGCGGCCCGGGGTGGCCACCAGGATGTCGCAGTGGCGCGCCTCGAGGGCCTTGAGCTGTTTGTCGAAGTCCATGCCGCCGACGAAGCTCATCACGTTCAGGCCGCTGTACTTGGTCAGGGCCTGGGCATCCTTGGCGATCTGCACCACCAGCTCGCGGGTCGGGGCGATGATCAGCGCCCGCGGCTCGCCCATGTAGCGCTCCTTGGGCGGTGGCGTCTGTTGCAGCTGGGAAATGATCGAGATCAGGAACGCGGCGGTCTTGCCGGTGCCGGTCTGGGCCCGGCCGATGGCGTCCTGGCCACGTAGGGTGTAGCCGAGTACCTGGGCCTGGATCGGAGTGCAGTAGGGGAAGCCGAGGTCGTGGATGGCATGCATCAGCTCGTTGGAGAGCTTGAAGTCGTGGAAGCGGGTCTTGCCTTCCTGCGGTTCGACCACGAAGTCCTCGGGCTTCCACAGGCTGGCCTGGGGCTTGGGTTTGCGCTCGCGGCGTGGCTTGTCCTTGGCGGGCTGTTCTGCGCGCGGCTGCTCGGCCGGTTGGGGCTCGGCCTTTGGCTTGGGCGCGGGTTTGGGCCTGGGGCTCTTGTGTGTCGGGGCCTGGGCGACAGTCGGTTGCGCGGCCGGGGCGGCCTGGGGCACGGCGACGGGCTCGGCGGCCTGTGGCGCGGCGTCTCCCTTGGCGAATATTTTCTTGAGTGCCTTGAGCACGGTCGTCTCGTCAACTGGTTAAGGAATGTACGCCGGGCAGTGTAATGCAAGAATCGGGCGCGGCGTAGTGGAATGCACGGTGGGCTACAGGCTCACTGCAACTGGCGGCTCAACCAGTCGTGGATGTCGTTGAGCTCCTCGACCACCACCTCGTGCTCCATCGGGTATTCGTGCCAGCGCGCGGCCACGCCCCAGGTATTCAAGTACTCGAACGCCGTGCGCCCCATCGACGGGATCACCACCGGGTCGTGCACGCCATGCAGGCAGAGGGCCGGAGTGCGTTGCTGGCAGGCGCTCAACTGCAGGCCGTCGCTGAAGGTCGGGGCGTAGGTCGACAGGGCGATCACCCCGCCCAGCGCTTCCTGCCACTTTATATAGGCGGTGTGCAGCACCACGGCGCCGCCCTGGGAAAACCCGGCGAGGAAGATGCGCGACAGGTTGATGCCCTTGGCCTGCTCGTCCTTGATCAAGGCGATGACCTGGTCGGCGGACGCTTCCAGTTGCGCTTCGTCGATGGCTCGCGCCGGGGTCATGGCCTTGATGTCGTACCAGCTGGGCATTTCATAGCCGCCATTGATGGTCACCGGACGTGTGGGGGCCTGGGGCATGATGAAGCGGGTGCTGAGCAGGCGCTCCTGCATGAATTCCGCTACCGGTAGGAAGTCGTAACGGTCGGCTCCCAGGCCATGCAACCAGATCACACAGGCGTCGGCGGTTTTCTGCGGTTCGAGAATCAGCGGTTGGGTCATGACTGCTCCGAAAGAGGGCTTGTGTATCGATCGAGTGCGTAAAAAACAGGCGCTGGACGTCGATGCCAGTAAAAGGATGTCGCAACTCTACAACTTTTCAGACTTGACGAGCGTTTTCTCGCTTCGCCGCCAGACTGTGGTACGCGCTTTGCTATGTCCTTGGTATGCGCAGGGGTGGCCCATCGCGGTAACACCCCTCGTATGGATAGAAGGCTGTCATAGAACAGCCCATTGCGCCATTGACCCAATAACAAGCCAACCAGGGGTCGGATGCGCCTCATAAGGGTGCGGTGCAATTCCGGCTCATACAACAAGAGCGATTTGGAGGTTGTTGATGAAGATGTTGAAAACCACGCTGGCAGTCCTGACCGCCGCCGCCGCGCTGGGCGCCACCAGTTTCGCCCAGGCCGGCGCCACCCTCGATGCGGTGAAAAAGAAGGGCTTCGTCCAGTGTGGCGTGAGCGACGGCCTTCCAGGCTTCTCGGTGCCTGACGCCCAGGGCAAGATCGTCGGTATCGACGCCGACGTCTGCCGCGCCGTGGCCGCCGCGGTGTTCGGTGACGCCACCAAGGTCAAGTTCAGCCAGCTCAACGCCAAGGAGCGCTTCACTGCGCTGCAGTCCGGCGAAGTCGACGTGTTGTCGCGCAACACCACCTGGACCAGCTCGCGTGATGCTGGCATGGGCCTGGTGTTCGCCGGTGTCACCTACTACGACGGCGTCGGATTCCTGGTCAACAAGAAGCTCGGCGTTTCCAGCGCCAAGGAGCTCGATGGCGCCACCATCTGCATCCAGGCCGGCACCACCACCGAGCTGAACGTCTCGGACTTCTTCCGCGCCAACAACCTCAAGTACACCCCGATCACCTTCGACACCTCCGACGAGAGCGCCAAGTCGCTGGAATCCGGGCGCTGCGACGTGCTGACCTCGGACAAGTCGCAGCTGTTCGCCCAGCGCTCCAAGCTGGCCGCGCCGACCGAGTACGTGGTACTGCCGGAAACCATCTCCAAGGAGCCCCTGGGCCCGGTGGTGCGCAAGGGCGACGAGGAGTGGTTCAGCATCGTCAAGTGGACCCTGTTCGCCATGCTCAATGCCGAAGAGGCCGGCATCACCTCGAAGAACGTCGAGGCCGAGGCCAAGTCCACCAAGAACCCGGACAACGCCCGCTTGCTGGGTGCTGACGGCGAGTACGGCAAGGACCTCAAGCTGCCCAAGGACTGGGTAGTGCAGATCGTCAAGCAAGTCGGCAACTATGGCGAAGTGTTCGAGAAGAACCTGGGCCAGAGCACCGACCTGAAGATCGACCGTGGCATGAACGCCCTGTGGAACAACGGCGGCATCCAGTACGCGCCACCGGTGCGCTGATGCTTGCACCCCGCGGCGGCATCCTGCCGCCGCGGGTCGTTCGAATCCCTTCTTTTCGGGGCACTTCATGCAAAATCAAATCGGCGCACGGAAAGGGTTTTCCCTTAGTGATCCACGTGTGCGCGCGTGGCTGTTCCAGATCGTCACGGTGGTCTTCGTGGCGGGCCTGGGCTGGTACCTGTTCCACAATACCCAGACCAACCTGCAACACCGGGGTATCACCTCGGGCTTCGATTTCCTCGAGCGTAGCGCCGGCTTCGGCATCGCCCAGCACCTGATCCCCTATGTGGAATCGGACAGCTACGCGCGGGTGTTCGTCATCGGCCTGCTCAACACCTTGCTGGTGACCTTCATCGGCATCATCCTGGCCACCTTGCTCGGCTTCGTCATCGGCGTGGCGCGGCTGTCGCCGAACTGGATGATCAACAAGCTGGCGACCGTATATGTCGAGACCTTCCGCAACATCCCGCCGCTGCTGCAGATTCTGTTCTGGTATTTCGCGGTGTTCCTGACCCTGCCGGGGCCCCGGGGCAGCATCAATATCGAGGACACCTTCTTCATCAGCAACCGCGGCCTGAACATGCCTGGAGCCTCGATGGCCGAAGGGTTCTGGCCGTTCGTGGTGGCGCTGGGGCTGGCGATCGTCGCCATCGTGCTGATGGTGCGCCATGCCAACAAACGCTTCGATGAAACCGGCGAGCCGTTCCACAAGTTCTGGGTCGGCTTGTTGCTGTTCATCGGCATCCCCGGCGTGTGCGCGCTGCTGTTCGGCAGCCCGGTGCACTGGGAAGTGCCGCAGCTCAAGGGCTTCAACTTCGTCGGTGGCTGGGTGCTGATCCCCGAGCTGCTGGCCCTGACCCTGGCGCTGACCATCTACACCGCGGCGTTCATCGCCGAAATCGTGCGCTCCGGCATCCGTTCGGTCAGCCACGGCCAGACCGAGGCGGCCCGCTCGCTCGGCCTGCGCGAGGGCCCGACCCTGCGCAAGGTGATCATCCCCCAGGCACTGCGGGTGATCATTCCGCCGCTGACCAGCCAGTACCTGAACCTGGCGAAGAACTCGTCGCTGGCGGCCGGCATCGGCTACCCGGAGATGGTCTCGCTGTTCGCCGGTACCGTGCTCAACCAGACCGGCCAGGCCATCGAGGTGATCGCCATCACCATGAGCGTCTATCTCGCCATCAGCATCAGCATTTCGCTGTTGATGAACTGGTACAACAAGCGCATTGCGCTGATCGAGCGGTGAGGGTACTTCCGTGACAGCCCATGTTTTCAAACCCGACATGCCGCCACCGGTGAAGACCGTTGGCGTGCTCGCCTGGATGCGGGCCAACCTGTTTTCCAGCTGGCTCAACAGCCTGCTGACGCTGTTCGCCCTGTACCTGGTGTGGCTGATCGTGCCACCGCTGGTGCAGTGGGCGTTCATCGATGCCAACTGGGTCGGTACCACCCGCGCCGACTGCACCAAGGAGGGCGCCTGCTGGGTGTTCATCCAGCAGCGCTTCGGCCAGTTCATGTACGGCTACTATCCGGCGGAATTGCGCTGGCGCGTCGACCTCAGCGTGTGGCTCGCCGTGCTCGGCGCCGCGCCGCTGTTCATCAAGCGCTTCCCGCGCAAGGCGGTGTATGGCCTGGGCTTCCTGGTCCTGTACCCGGTGCTTGCCTACACCCTGCTGCACGGCGGCTATCTGGGCCTGGCCACGGTCCAGACCAGCCAGTGGGGCGGCCTGATGCTCACGTTGGTGATCGCCACTGTCGGCATCGTTGGTGCGCTGCCATTGGGCATCCTGCTGGCGCTGGGGCGGCGCTCGAACATGCCGGCGGTGAAGGTGGTCTGCGTCACCTTCATCGAGTTCTGGCGCGGTGTGCCGCTGATCACCGTGCTGTTCATGTCGTCGGTGATGCTGCCGCTGTTCCTGCCTGAGGGCATGAGCTTCGACAAGCTGCTGCGGGCGATGATCGGCGTGATCCTGTTCCAGTCGGCGTACATCGCCGAGGTGGTGCGCGGCGGCCTGCAGGCCATCCCCAAGGGCCAGTACGAAGCCGCCGCGGCCATGGGCCTGGGCTACTGGCGGGCGATGGGCCTGGTGATCCTGCCGCAGGCGCTCAAGCTGGTGATCCCCGGCATCGTCAACACCTTCATCGCCCTGTTCAAGGACACCAGCCTGGTGATCATCATCGGCCTGTTCGACCTGCTCAACAGCGTCAAGCAGGCCGCGGCCGACCCGACCTGGCTGGGCATGGCGACCGAGGGCTATGTGTTCGCCGCCCTGGTGTTCTGGATTTTCTGTTTCGGTATGTCCCGCTACTCCATGCACCTGGAGCGCAAGCTGGACACTGGCCACAAGCGTTAGGAGTTTCGAAATGAGTGAAGCGATCAAGCAGCCTGCCGGCCCCGAAGGCATCATCCAGATGCAGGGCGTGAACAAGTGGTACGGCCAGTTCCATGTGCTCAAGGACATCAACCTGAACGTGCGCCAGGGCGAGCGCATCGTCCTGTGCGGGCCGTCGGGCTCGGGCAAGTCGACCACCATCCGTTGCCTCAACCGGCTGGAGGAACACCAGCAGGGGCGCATCGTCGTCGATGGCGTGGAGCTGACCAACGACCTCAAGCAGATCGAGGCGATCCGCCGCGAGGTGGGCATGGTGTTCCAGCACTTCAACCTGTTCCCGCACCTGAGCATTCTCGAGAACTGCACCTTGGCGCCGATGTGGGTGCGCAAGATGCCGCGGCGCAAAGCCGAGGAAATCGCCATGCACTTCCTCGAGCGTGTGCGCATTCCCGAGCAGGCGCACAAGTACCCAGGGCAGTTATCGGGCGGCCAGCAGCAGCGGGTGGCGATTGCCCGGGCCTTGTGCATGAAGCCGAAGATCATGCTGTTCGACGAACCGACCTCGGCGCTGGACCCGGAAATGGTCAAGGAGGTGCTCGACACCATGGTCAGCCTGGCCGAGGACGGCATGACCATGCTCTGCGTGACTCACGAGATGGGCTTTGCCCGCACCGTGGCGAACCGGGTGATCTTCATGGACAAGGGGGAGATCGTCGAGCAGGCGGCGCCGGACGACTTCTTCGACCGGCCGCGCAGTGATCGGACCAAGCTGTTCCTGAGCCAGATCCTGCATTGATGCAATCGGGGCCGCCCCACCGGGGCGGCTGACTTGGTCCCTGTAGGAGCGGCCTTGTGTCGCGATGGGGCGCGTAGCGCCCCCGGGATCTCAGCTTCGCAGCACATTTTGCCGGGGCCGCGTAGCGGCCCATCGCGACACAAGGCCGCTCCTACAGGGACCGCGCATAAGGTTCACCCTGTGTTGGTTTACTTCTCTTCCTTCGTGGCCACCGGCGCTGGCGGCGGTCGCAGCCCCACCTCGGCCACCAGCTTCAGCTGCTGCCCGTTACGCACCACCTCGATGGTGATCTTCTCGTTGGGCTTGATCCGCGCCACCTGGTTCATCGACTTGCGCCCGTCACCAGCCGGTTCGCCATTGATGCTCAGGATCACGTCACCCAGCTGCAACCCCGCCCGCGCCGCCGGGCCATCACGGAAGATCCCGGCGACGACGATGCCCGGGCGCCCCTGCATGCCGAACGACTCGGCCAGTTCCTGGCTCAGCGGCTGCACTTCGATGCCCAGCCAGCCACGAATCACCTGGCCATGCTCGACGATCGACTTCATCACCTCCAGCGCCAGCTTGACCGGGATGGCGAAGCCGATGCCCTGGGAACCGCCGGACTTGGAGAAAATCGCCGTGTTGATGCCGACCAGGTTGCCGTTGGCATCCACCAGGGCACCGCCGGAGTTGCCCGGGTTGATCGCAGCGTCGGTCTGGATGAAGTCTTCGTAGTTGTTCAGGCCCAGCTGGTTGCGGCCGGTGGCGCTGATGATGCCCATGGTCACGGTCTGGCCGACGCCGAACGGGTTGCCGATGGCCAGGGTGACGTCGCCGATATGAATGCTGTCGGAGCGACCGATGGTGATCGCCGGCAGGTTCTTCAGGTCGATCTTGAGCACCGCCAAGTCGGTTTCCGGGTCGCTGCCGATCACCCGGGCCAGGGTCTCGCGGCCGTCCTTGAGGGCCACGACGATCTGGTCGGCGCCGCTGGTGACGTGGTTGTTGGTCAGCAGGTAGCCTTCCGGGCTCATGATCACCGCCGAGCCCAGGCTCGACTCCCAGCGCCGCTGCTTGGGCAGGTTGTCGCCGAAGAAGCGGCGGAACTGCGGGTCTTCGAACAGCGGGTGGGCGCTCTTGTTCACCACCTTGGTGGTGTACAGGTTGACCACGGCGGGGGCGGCCAGGGTCACCGCGTCGGCGTAGGACACCGGGCCCTGCATGATCTTCGTGGTTTGCGGGGCCTGCTGCAGGTTGACGTCCTGGCTGGGCAGGCCGACCCATTGCGGGAAGCGCTGGATGATCAGCAGGGCGATCAGCACGCCGGTGAGCAGGGGCCAGCCGAAGTAACGCAGAGCCTTGAACATGAATGAATCCTGGGAATAGGGCGGGGGCCATGTCAGTTCGGCCCGGAGCGAGCGCGCGCGATCATACACGTGAAAAAGTCGATCGGCACGGTCGAAACCGCGGTGGCTGCTTCGTGGGTAAACCCGCACCCACAGAGATCACACCGACCCTGTGGGAGCGGGTTTACCCGCGAATGGCGACGCCGCAGGCTTGGCCCCAGGCAACTGCCGCCGGTTTCCCCGAAGCCGGCGACGGCCCATAATGGCGGCCATTATAGGGCCTCGCGCCCAGCCGCAACGCCGAATTCGAGGAGATTTTTCATGGCCGTCGCCCTCAATACCCTGGTCGAGGAAGCCGAGCGCTACCTGGGCAGCGCGAAGATCCCGGACTATTGCCCCAATGGCCTGCAGGTCGAGGGCCGCCCGCAGGTCAGCCGTATCGTCAGTGGCGTGACTGCCAGCCAGGCGCTGCTGGACGCGGCGGTCGACGCCGGGGCCGACCTGGTGCTGGTGCACCACGGGTATTTCTGGAAAGGCGAGAACCCGTGCATCACCGGCATCAAGCAACGCCGCCTGAAAACCCTGCTCAAGCACGACATCAGCCTGCTGACCTTCCACCTGCCGCTGGATGTACACCCGGAGGTGGGCAACAACGTGCAGCTGGCGCGCCAGCTGGACATCACCGTCGAAGGTCCGCTGGACCCGAACAACCCCAAGGTGGTCGGCCTGGTCGGCTCGTTGGCCGAACCGCTGTCGGTGCGCGATTTTGCCCGGCGCGTGCAGGAGGCCCTGGGCCGCGAGCCGTTGGTGGTCGAGGGTGAGCAAATGATCCGTCGGGTCGGCTGGTGCACTGGCGGCGGCCAGGGTTATATCGACAACGCCATTGCCGCCGGGGTCGACCTGTTCATCAGTGGCGAGGCCTCCGAGCAGACCTTCCACAGCGCCCGGGAGAACGGCATCAGCTTCATCGCCGCCGGTCACCACGCCACTGAGCGTTATGGTGTGCAGGCATTGGGTGATTACCTGGCGCGGCGCTTCGCGGTCGAGCACCTGTTCATCGATTGCCCGAACCCGATCTGATCCACCGCAAGCGGCGGATATGCTTTCCTGTAGGAGCGGCCTTGCCGAGGCGTCGGACCGGTCGGAAAGGGCTGCAAAGCAGCCCCGGCGATCTATGCATCAACGCTGAAATCCTGGGGCTGCTGCGCAGCCCTTTCCGACCGGTCCGACGCCTCGGCAAGGCCGCTCCTACAGGGATCTCGCATGGCCCAAACCCCTGGTCATATCGTTAGATTGTTTCGATCTAGGCGGCCTCCTAAATAGAATCAGGTGCTGTGATAAAGTGGCTCGCTCGAACACGGCCCGCAGGCCGTCCATAAGATCGTTTTTCGTGAGTAGCCATGGTCGACAATCTGACGCACTTGAAACAGCTGGAGGCGGAGAGCATCCACATCATCCGCGAGGTGGCCGCCGAGTTCGACAACCCGGTGATGCTGTACTCGATCGGCAAGGATTCCGCGGTCATGCTGCACCTGGCGCGCAAGGCGTTCTTCCCGGGCAAGCTGCCGTTCCCGGTGATGCACGTCGACACCCAGTGGAAGTTCCAGGAGATGTACCGCTTCCGCGACAAGATGGTCGAAGAGATGGGCCTGGAGCTGATCACCCACGTCAACCCCGAGGGTGTGGCGCAGGGCATCAACCCCTTCACCCATGGCAGCTCCAAGCACACCGACATCATGAAGACCCAGGGCCTGAAGCAGGCGCTGGACAAGCATGGCTTCGACGCCGCCTTCGGTGGTGCGCGCCGCGACGAAGAGAAGTCGCGGGCCAAGGAGCGGGTGTACTCGTTCCGTGACAGCAAGCACCGCTGGGACCCGAAGAACCAGCGCCCGGAGCTGTGGAACATCTACAACGGTAAGGTCAACAAGGGCGAGTCGATCCGCGTGTTCCCGCTGTCGAACTGGACCGAGCTGGACATCTGGCAGTACATCTACCTCGAAGGCATCCCGATCGTGCCGCTGTACTTCGCCGCCGAGCGCGAAGTGATCGAGAAGAACGGCACCCTGATCATGATCGATGACGAACGCATCCTCGAGCACCTCAGCGACGAAGAGAAGGCGCGCATCGTCAAGAAGAAAGTGCGTTTCCGTACCCTCGGCTGCTACCCGTTGACGGGCGCTGTCGAGTCCGAAGCCGAAACCCTGACGGACATCATCCAGGAAATGCTCCTGACGCGAACGTCCGAACGCCAGGGCCGTGTCATCGACCATGATGGCGCCGGTTCCATGGAAGACAAAAAACGCCAAGGCTATTTCTAAGCTTCAAGTTACAAGCGGCAAGCTGCAAGACAGAAGCGGAGCGAGTAGTTTCTGATTTTTGTGGACTGCCGCCTGCACTGCGGGCGCACAGGGAGCACCTGCAGTGGATTTTGAGAAGTTGCTGGTTTGGCAGAGAAGCAAAAATTTAGCCGTTGAGATGTATCTAGCATTTGCTGACTGCCGGGATTTTGGATTCAGGTCTCAAATTACCCGTGCGGCGGTTTCGGTTCCTTCCAACATAGCTGAGGGAATGGAGCGCAGAGGGAGGCGAGAGAAAGCATGGTTCCTGAGCGTGGCGAAAGCATCCTGCGCAGAGTTGCGGACTCAACTGATCATCGCCGGTGAAATTGGTTATTTGCCTACTGAGTTAGCTAACGACTGGATTTCTGAAACCCGTGAGCTCTCCAGAATGCTTGCAGGTTTGATCAACAAAATTTCTAACTAGTTGTACGCCGACAAGCTTGCTGCTTGAAGCTTACAGCTTGGAGCTCGAATGCAATGAGTCACCAATCCGAACTGATCAGCGAGGACATCCTCGCCTACCTGGCCCAGCACGAGCGCAAGGAACTGCTGCGCTTCCTCACCTGCGGCAACGTGGACGACGGCAAGAGCACCCTGATCGGGCGCCTGCTGCACGACTCGAAGATGATCTACGAGGACCACCTCGAGGCCATCACCCGCGACTCGAAAAAGTCCGGCACCACCGGCGAGGAAGTCGACCTGGCGCTGCTGGTCGACGGCCTGCAGGCCGAGCGTGAGCAGGGCATCACCATCGATGTCGCCTACCGCTATTTCTCCACCGCCAAGCGCAAGTTCATCATCGCCGACACCCCGGGCCACGAGCAGTACACCCGCAACATGGCCACCGGCGCGTCCACTTGCGACCTGGCGATCATCCTGGTCGACGCCCGCTACGGCGTGCAGACCCAAACCCGTCGGCACAGCTATATCGCCTCGTTGCTGGGCATCAAGCACATCGTCGTCGCGGTCAACAAGATGGACCTCAAGGGCTTCGACGAGCAGGTCTTCGAGTCGATCAAGGCCGACTACCTGAAGTTTGCCGAGGGTATCGACCTCAAGCCGTCGAGCCTGCACTTCGTGCCGATGTCGGCGCTCAAGGGTGACAACGTGGTCAACCGCAGCGAGCGTTCGCCGTGGTACACGGGTCCGGCGCTGATGGAAATCCTCGAAACCGTCGAGATTGCCGGTGATCGCAATGTCACCGACCTGCGTTTCCCGGTGCAGTACGTCAACCGCCCGAACCTGAACTTCCGCGGCTTCGCCGGTACCATCGCCGGTGGCGTGGTGCACAAGGGTGATGAGATCGTCGTGCTGCCATCGGGCAAGAGCAGCCGGGTCAAGTCCATCGTCACCTTCGAAGGCGAGCTGGAGAACGCCGGCCCAGGCCAGGCGGTCACCCTGACCATGGAAGACGAGATCGACATCTCCCGCGGCGACCTGCTGGTGCATGCCGACAACGTGCCGCCGGTGACCGACCAGTTCGACGCCATGCTGGTGTGGATGGCCGAGGAGCCGATGCTCCCGGGCAAGAAATACGACATCAAGCGTGCCACCAGCTATGTGCCGGGCTCGATCGCCAGCATCACCCACAAGGTCGATGTGAACACCCTCGAGCAAGGCGCTGCCAGCGCGCTGCAACTCAACGAGATCGGCCGGGTCAAGGTCGCCCTGGACAGCGCCATCGCCCTGGACGGCTACGACAGCAACCGCACCACCGGCGCGTTCATTGTCATCGATCGCCTGACCAATGGCACCGTGGGTGCCGGCATGATCATCGCTCCGCCGGTTCTGCCGCACGGCAGCACCGGCCAGCACGGCAAGCTGGCCCATGTGTCCACCGAGGAACGTGCCCTGCGCTTCGGCCAGCAGCCGGCTACCGTGCTGTTCAGCGGCCTGTCCGGCGCCGGCAAGAGCACCCTGGCCTATGCCGTGGAGCGCAAGCTGTTCGACATGGGCCGCGCGGTCTATGTGCTCGATGGTCAGAACCTGCGTCACGACCTGAACAAGGGCCTGCCGCAGGACCGCGCCGGTCGTACCGAAAACTGGCGCCGCGCCGCCCATGTGGCGCGCCAGTTCAACGAGGCCGGCCTGCTGACCTTGGCCGCGTTCGTCGCCCCGGATGCCGAAGGCCGCGAACAGGCCAAGGCGCTGATCGGCAAGGAGCGTCTGGTCACTGTCTATGTGCAGGCCTCGCCACTGGCGTGCCGCGAGCGTGATCCGCAGGGGCTGTACGCCGCTGGTGGTGACAATATCCCGGGCGAGAGTTTCCCGTTCGATGTGCCGCTGGATGCCGACCTGGTGATCGATACCCAGTCGGTCAGTGTCGATGAAGGTGTGAAGCTGGTGTTGGATGTGTTGCGTCAGCGTGGCGCGATCTGATCCGTACCTTGCATGAAAAACCCCGCTTCGGCGGGGTTTTTTGTTTGGTTCGGGAGAGCTGGGGCTGCTATGCAGCCCTTTCGCGACACAAGGCCGCTCCTACAGGCGATCGCGTTCCCCCGTAGATACCGTCTTGACTCTCACCCCGCAAGAGGGATTTTGGGGTCAAACGGTATCCCCGACTTCACCACCCCGTAAACCAGGTGCAGCAGCTTGCGCATCGCCGCGCAGACGATCTGTTTGTAAGCTTTGTGCCGGCTGCTCAACCGCTCTGCCAGTTCCTTCACAACAGGGTTATGTCTGATTGAGACAGTGCCTGACATCCACAAGCCTGCACGCAGCCTTGAGGCGCCTGTACGCGAAATAGTGCTCTTACCTATGAACTCTCCCGATTGCTGCACCACTGGGTTTAAGCCTGAAAACGCGACAATCGCAGAAGGGCTTTGGTATTTCAGTGGATCGCCCAGTTCGGCGAGCAGCAACGTAGCAGTGGTGTCACCCAAACCATCAATCGAGGTAATCAGCTCACGTCGCTTGCGCAGGTCTGGATCATCATCGATCGTCTGCTCGATGGCCTTCCTGGTCTTTTCCAGCTCTTCGTTGATGTGCCCGATTACGTCTTGAATCGACTGCTGTACCGCATCTAGTGCGACATCCAAACGATTCTGCTCCATCTGGCGCATTTCCTTGAGGTCGTCCAGTCGCCGCACCAGAGCACGCAAGCGGCGCTGCGCAGGGGGCTCAGGCTCCCACTGGCGAAGCGAGACAGCCTTTTGTTGGCCATAGGCAGCAATGACTTTGGCGTCAGCCTTATCTGTTTTGACGCGCCGAAGCTCCACGTCAGCGAATTTCGCAATCACCGCCGGGTTCAGAATGCACACCCGATAACCTTGGTTGTGACAGTGCTCGGCCAGCGCTTCGTGATAGATGCCTGTAGCCTCCATAACAATCCAGGCGCCTGGTTCAGCATGGCGCTCAAGCCAGTCGCTAAACTGCCTGAACCCTCCAGGATCATTGGACAGCTTGGCTTTGGTGCGCATCTTGCCATTGGGGAGCGGGATGGCAATGTCGAAAGATTTTTTGGCGACATCAACGCCAACAAAGACGGACATGATCTCCTCCTTCAAACTACGAAAGTCGATCACCCTACACTCAGTTCAACCTTGTTAATGCGTGCTCACGCCGGGGGCGGGCACTAGATACCGTTCGAACTCGTCGAGTGGGGTTGGAAGACCAGAGCGTTATCTACAGTGCGGGCTTGATGCCCTTGGAGCGGCTCTGCTTCAAGGCCTTCCCTCGATGATCAGTCGAGAACTTTCGCCTCTAGGGAGGCGAAAGTCGAGATACAAGGAGCGGCCTTGTGTCGCGAAAGGGGCGCGGAGCGCCCCCAAGATGCTAGATATGTTTCTCGGACACCGGAATCACCCGCCGCTCCTTCACTGCCTTGTACGAAAAACTCGAGTAAATCTCCTTCACCCCCGGCAACCGTTGCAGTACCTCCCGGGTGAATTCCCCAAACGACTCCAGGTCCCGCGCCAGGATCTCCAGCAAAAAGTCATAGCGCCCGGAAATGTTGTGGCAAGCGACGATCTCGGGGATCTCCATCAGCCGCCGCTCGAACGCCAGGGCCATCTCCTTGGTGTGCGAATCCATCATGATGCTGACGAAGGCAGTCACGCCAAAGCCCAGCGACTTGGGCGAGAGGATGGCCTGGTAACCGGTGATGTAGCCGTTGTCTTCGAGTAGCTTGACCCGCCGCCAGCAGGGCGAGGTGGTCAGGGCGACCTGGTCGGCGAGTTCGGAAACGGTCAGGCGCGCATTGTCCTGCAGGGCGGCGAGCAGGGCGCGGTCGGTGCGGTCGAGCGACGAAGGCATATATTGCCCTCCAGGTTTTGTTTTTGTTGTTTTTCTTTCAATAACAGCAGGCGAACGTGGGCAACTTTGGAAAAAACGCTGGAGCCCGGTGGCATAAGCTTATAGCAAACCACAAGAGGCTGTTGCCATGCGCGACTCCAACAACAACACCGGTTTTTCCACGCGGGCCATCCATCACGGCTATGACCCGCTGTCCCATGGCGGCGCGCTGGTGCCGCCGGTCTACCAGACCGCCACCTATGCCTTCCCCACCGTCGAGTATGGCGCCGCCTGCTTTGCCGGCGAACAGCCCGGGCACTTCTACAGCCGCATTTCCAACCCGACCCTGGCCCTGCTGGAGCAGCGCATGGCCTCGCTCGAGGGCGGCGAGGCCGGGCTGGCCCTGGCCTCGGGCATGGGCGCGATCACGGCCACGCTCTGGACCCTGCTGCGTCCGGGCGACGAGCTGATCGTCGGCAGTACCCTGTATGGCTGCACCTTCGCCTATCTGCATCACGGTATCGGCCAGTTCGGGGTGAAGATCCGCCATGTCGACCTTAACGACATCCCGGCGCTGAAGGCGGCGATCACGGGGAAGACGCGGATGATCTACTTCGAAACCCCGGCCAACCCCAACATGCAACTGGTGGACATTGCCGCGGTGGCCGCGGCGGCCCGTGGCCATGACCTGAGCATCGTGGTCGACAACACCTACTGCACGCCTTACCTGCAGCAGCCTCTGACGCTAGGCGCCGACCTGGTGGTGCATTCGGCCACCAAGTACCTGTCCGGCCATGGCGACATCACCGCCGGCCTGGTGGTCGGGCGCAAGGCGCTGGTTGAGCGCATCCGCCTCGAAGGCCTCAAGGACATGACCGGCGCAGTACTGTCGCCCCACGATGCCTCGCTGCTGATGCGCGGTATCAAGACCCTGGCCCTGCGCATGGACCGCCATTGCGCCAATGCCCGGCAGGTCGCCGAGTACCTGGAGCGCCAGCCTCAGGTGGAACTGTTGCACTACCCAGGCCTGCCGTCCTTCCCGCAGTACGCGCTTGCCCAGCGCCAGATGCGCCTGCCGGGCGGAATGATCGCCTTCGAACTCAAGGGCGGCATCGAGGCCGGGCGCCGTTTCATGAACGCCCTGCAGCTGTTCAGCCGGGCGGTGAGCCTGGGCGACGCCGAGTCGCTGGCCCAGCATCCGGCTAGCATGACCCATTCCAGCTATACCCAGGCAGAGCGCGCCGAGCATGGCATCTCGGAAGGGTTGGTACGGCTTTCGGTGGGCCTGGAGGACATCGACGACCTGCTGGCCGACATTGCCCAGGCCCTGAAGGCCTGTGCCTGAACCGCCACGGACGAGGCTTGCACGATGGTAGCAATGATGAATCCGAACGAGCCGCTGACGGCCCTGGACGATGCCCTGGACAGTGACCCCGGCGAAACGGCGGAATGGTGCGAGGCGCTGGCGTCGACCCTGGCGCACTGCGGGCCGGCGCGCGCGCGGTATCTGTTGCAGCGCCTGCAGGCCCATGCTTTGGAATTGGGGCTGGAGCGTGAGGCCCAGGCTTTTTCGGCCTACCGCAACACCCTGCCGGTGGAGCAGCAGGGCGCCTACCCCGGCGACCTGGAGCTGGACGAGCGGATTACTGGCATCCTGCGCTGGAACGCGCTGGCCATGGTGGTGCGCGCCAACCACGCCTATGGCGAGTTGGGCGGGCATATCGCCAGCTACGCTTCGGCGGCGGAGATCTTCGAAGTTGGCTTCCAGCATTTCTTCCGCGGCGAGGGCGACGGGCCGGGCCGCAGCGCCGACCTGGTGTTCTTCCAACCGCACTCGGCGCCGGGCATTTATGCCCGGGCGTTTCTCGAGGGGCGCCTGAGCGAGCAGCAATTGGCCAACTACCGCCAGGAAGTCACGGGCAACGGCCTGTGCTCTTATCCACACCCCTGGTTGATGCCCGACTTCTGGCAATTTCCCACCGGCTCCATGGGCATCGGCCCCCTCAATGCGATCTACCAGGCGCGTTTCATGCGCTACCTGCAGCACCGTGGCCTGGTGGATACCTCGCAGCGCCACGTGTGGGGCGTGTTCGGCGATGGCGAAATGGACGAGCCGGAGTCCATTGCCGGTCTGACCCTGGCCGCCCGCGAACAGCTGGACAACCTGACCTTCATCGTCAACTGCAACCTGCAGCGGCTGGATGGCCCGGTGCGCGGCAACGGCCAGATCATCCAGGAACTGGAAGCGCTGTTCAGTGGCGCTGGCTGGAACGTGATCAAGGTGCTGTGGGGTTCGGAGTGGGACCCGCTGTTCGCCCGCGATCACGAACACGCGCTGCTGCGTCAGTTGGCGGCGACCCCGGATGGCCAGTTCCAGACCCTCGGCGCCAAGGACGGCAGCTACAACCTCGAGCACTTCTTCAAGCAGAACCCAGCCTTGCAGCGGCTGGTGGCGCACATGAGTACCGACGAGATCAACGCGCTCAAGCGTGGCGGCCATGATTTTCGCAAGCTGCACGCCGCCTACTCCGCCGCCAAGGCGTGCAAGGGCCGGCCTACGGTGATCCTGGCCAAGACCAAGAAAGGCTATGGCATGAGCAGTGCCGGTGAATCGCGAATGACCGCGCACCAGGCCAAGAAGCTGGACGTGCAGGCGTTGCTGGCGTTTCGCGATCGTTTTCGCCTGCCGCTGTCGGACCAGGCGGTGGAGCAGTTGCAGTTCTATCGCCCGGCCGAGGACAGCCCGGAGATGCGTTACTTGCGCCAGCGTCGGGCAGCCCTGGGTGGCCCGCTGCCAAAGCGGCGCGCCGACTGCATGACCCTGCCCTTGCCGGATCTGCACGCCTTCGCCGGCTTTGCCTTGCACGCCGAAGGCAAGGAAATGTCCACCACCATGGCCGCCGTGCGCCTGCTGGGCAATTGGTTGAAAGCGCCGGGCCTGGGGCCGCGGGTGGTGCCGATCGTCGCCGACGAGGCGCGCACCTTCGGCATGGCCAGCCTGTTCCGCCAGATCGGTATCTATGCGCCCCAGGGGCAGCGCTACGAGCCCGAGGATGCTGGCTCGCTGCTGGTCTACAAGGAGGCGCGTGACGGCCAGTTGCTGGAGGAAGGCATCACCGAGGCCGGGGCGCTGTCGTCATGGATCGCCGCCGCCACGGCCTACGCGGTGCACGGCGAGCCGATGCTGCCGGTGTACATCTATTACTCGATGTTCGGCTTCCAGCGGGTTGGCGACCTGATCTGGGCCGCCGCCGACCAGCGTGCCCGCGGGCTGTTGCTGGGCGCCACCGCCGGGCGCACCACCCTGGGTGGGGAAGGGCTGCAGCACCAGGATGGCTCGAGCCTGGTGATGGCCGCGATGGTACCCAACTGTCGTGCCTGGGACCCGTGCTTCGCCGGCGAACTGGCGGTGATCCTCGACCATGCCGCACGGCGCATGCTGGTGGAGCAGCGCGACGAATTCCACTATGTGGCAGTGATGAACGAAAACTATCCACAGCCGTCGTTGCCCGATGGCGTGCGGGAGGCCGTGTTGCGTGGCATGTATCTGTACACCCGGCAGCAGGCGCGCAGCCCGCGCGGCCAGGTGCGCTTGTTGGGCTCGGGCGCGATCCTGCGCGAGGTGATTGCCGCCGGCGAGTTGCTGGCGAACGACTGGCAGGTCGATTGCGAGGTGTTCAGCGTCACCAGTTTCAGCGAGCTGGCGCGCGATGCCCGAGATGCACGGCGTGTTGCGCTGACGGGGGGCGAGGAAGACTGTCACCTGCGCCGCTGCCTGCCCGGCGATGCGCCGGTGATCGCGGCGAGCGACTATGTGCGTGCCTGGCCGCAATTGATTGCCGAGTATGTGCAGGCGCCGTTCGTTTCCCTGGGGACCGATGGTTTCGGACGCAGCGATACGCGCCAGCAGTTGCGGCGATTCTTCGAGGTCGACCGGCATGCCGTGGTGTTGGCGGCGTTGTACAGCCTGATAGGTCAAGGCGTGTTGGCGGCAGAGGTGCTGGCACAGGCCAGGGAGCGCTACGGGGTCGGCGAGGAGCGCGCGGCCTGGTATCGGTAACAGGTTGGCAAGATTACCTGTGTGGGTGCATGCTCTGAGGTCGGCGCGGTCCCTGTGGGAGCGGCTTCAGCCGCGAACACCGGCACAGCCGGTGCCAGACACCGCGTCGCCTTCTTCGCGGGCAAGCCCGCTCCCACAGGATAAGCGCGAAACCTGAGATCCGTGCGGTCGCTGTGGGAGCAACTGTCTTGCTCAATTGCTAAAGCTAGCGCGATCCCTGTGGGAGCGGGCTTGCCCGCGAATACCGGCGTAGCCGGTGCCAGGCACCGCGTCGCTTGCATCGCGGCGGTTCGGCGCCCCGATAAACCCGCTCCCACAGGGGCCTGCTAAATCGATGAGCGATGAGCTTCGGCTATGCCGGTAAATGGGCCGGTCGCCCACAAAAAAGGCCTCTTTCGAGGCCTTCTTCATATCATCGACTCAACGCTTGAGCCCGTAGCTCTCGTCGAGCATGCCCGGCGAGTTCGGTGCCTTGGGCGCATAGTCGCGTGGCACTTCGGCGGTGTCTTTCGGCGGCGTCAGGCGGTCGCGTGGGCCTTGCGCCGCTTCCGAGTGCAACGTGGCCAGCAGGCGCTGGCGGGTCAGCTCGTCCAGGGCCAGGCGATTGGCGCCATCGGCCAGGTGGTCCTGGACGTCCTGGTAGCTCTGGGTCAGTTTCTTGACCAGCGAAGCGGTGCTGTTGAAGTGGGTCACCACTTCATTCTGGTAATTGTCGAAACGCTGCTGGATGTCATCCAGTTGGCGTTGGGTATTGCTCGGTGCCGCATTGGGCAGCAGGCGGGCCAGCGCGAAACCGACGACGACACCGACAACCAGGGCCAGGGTCGGCAGCAACCAAACAAGGAGCGAGTGTTCCACGAGTCCTTCCTCTATAAACGGCTTTGCTTTACGTTAACGGCTCAGACCTGCGCTGTATACCGCGAGCGATCGCAAATCAGAACAGAATTCCTCAGCTAGACGAGTCGACCCTCCTCGAGGTCACGGAGTAGTGCCTTGCTTATCCGCGAAACACCTTTGTTCATCGATGGCCCCCGCGGCCCGCTGGAAGCCTTGTACCTGGACGTGGCCGATGCCCGTGGCGCGGTGCTGATCTGCCACCCCAACCCGGTCCAGGGCGGCACCATGCTCAACAAGGTGGTTTCGACCCTGCAACGCACGGCCCGTGATGCCGGCTACGTCACGCTGCGCTTCAACTACCGTGGCGTTGGCCAGAGCGCTGGCAGCCATGACATGGGCGCGGGCGAGGTAGATGATGCCGAGGCGGTGGCGGCCTGGCTGCGTGAACAGCACCCCGAACTGCCGCTGGTGTTGATGGGCTTCTCCTTCGGTGGTTTCGTCGCCACCAGCCTGGCCGGGCGCCTTGAGGCCAAGGGCGTCGAGCTGCAACAGCTGTTCATGATCGCCCCGGCGGTGATGCGCCTGACTGAGCAGTTCCCTCTGCCCGAACGCGCCAGGCTCACTATCATTCAGCCGGACAGCGACGAAGTGGTCGCCCCACAGTTGGTCTACGACTGGTCCGATGCCCTGTCGCGCCCCCATGAGCTGCTGAAAGTGGCAGAATGCGGACACTTCTTCCATGGCAAGCTGACCGATCTGAAGGATCTGCTGCTGCCGCGCCTTTCGAACTGAGCCAAGCCTGAATAAGCGAACACCCATGACCACGCGCATCCTCACCGGTATCACCACCACCGGCACCCCGCACCTGGGCAACTACGCCGGCGCCATCCGCCCGGCCATCCTCGCCAGCCAGCAGCCCGGTGCCGACTCGTTCTACTTCCTGGCCGACTATCACGCCCTGATCAAGTGCGACGACCCGCTGCGCATCCAGCGCTCGCGCCTGGAAATCGCCGCCACCTGGCTGGCCGGCGGTCTGGACCCGGACAAGGTGACCTTCTACCGCCAGTCCGATATCCCCGAGATTCCCGAGCTGACCTGGCTGCTGACCTGCGTCGCCGCCAAGGGCCTGCTCAACCGCGCCCACGCCTACAAGGCCTCGGTGGACAAGAACGTCGAGGCCGGCGAAGACCCGGACGCCGGCGTGAGCATGGGCCTGTTCAGCTACCCAGTGCTGATGGCCGCCGACATCCTGATGTTCAACGCGCACAAGGTGCCGGTCGGTCGCGACCAGATCCAGCACGTGGAAATGGCCCGCGACATCGGCCAGCGCTTCAACCACCTGTTCGGCCAGGGCAGGGACTTCTTCGCCCTGCCCGAGGCGGTGATCGAAGAGACCGTGGCGACCCTGCCGGGCCTGGACGGGCGCAAGATGTCCAAGAGCTACGACAACACCATCCCGTTGTTCACCAGCGCCAAGGACATGAAGGACGCGATCTCGCGCATCGTCACCGACTCGCGCGCCCCGGGCGAGGCGAAGGACCCGGACAACTCGCACCTGTTCACCCTGTTCCAGGCGTTCTCGACGCCGGCGCAATCCGCCGAGTTCCGCGACGAGCTATTGCAGGGCCTGGGCTGGGGCGAGGCCAAGCAGCGCCTGTTCCAGCTGCTTGACGGCCAGCTGGCCGAAAAGCGCGAGCACTATCACCAACTGATCGCGCGTCCGTCGGACCTGGAAGACATCCTGCTGGCCGGCGCCGCCAAGGCCCGCAAGATCGCCACGCCGTTCCTCGAGCAACTGCGCGAGGCCGTGGGCCTGCGCTCGTTCCGCACGGCGGTGCAGGCTACCGGCGAAGTGAAGAAGAAAGCCGCCAAGACCGCCCGTTTCGTCAGCTTCCGTGATGAGGACGGCAGCTTCCGTTTCCGCCTGCTGGCCGCCGATGGCGAGCAGTTGCTGCTGTCGCGCAGCTTCGCCGATGGCAAGAGCGCCGGTGCGGTGAGCAAGCAGTTGCAGCAAGGTGGTGAAGCGGATGTGCGCGTCGAAGGTCTAGGCTTCAGCCTGTGGCTGGCGGGTGAGCAGGTTGCCGAGGGGCCGCAGTTCGAGGCCGCCGAGGCCCGTGACGCGGCCATCGCGAGCCTGCGCGAGGCCCTGGCGCCTCAGCAGGACTGATACGCCTGCAGGGGATGTGGTGCGCATATTCATTGCAGGTAATGAGGCAAGTGGTCGCATGTATCATTGCCATCAGGCGGGCCGGTCGCTACAGTGACGGCCCGTTTTTTGTTGCCTCGCTAACGAAATCATGACTCCTCTAGAACGCTATCAAGCAGATCTGAAACGTCCCGACTTCTTCCATGACGCGGCGCAGGAAACTGCGGTGCGTCACCTGCAGCGCCTGTACGATGACCTGGTGCGCGCGCAGAACAACAAGCCGGGCATGTTCGGCAAGCTGTTCGGCAAGAAGGAGCAGACGCCGGTCAAGGGCCTGTACTTCTGGGGCGGGGTAGGGCGAGGCAAGACCTACCTGGTCGACACTTTCTATGAAGCGCTGCCGTTCAAGCAGAAGATGCGCACGCACTTCCACCGCTTCATGAAGCGTGTGCACGAGGAAATGAAGACCCTCAAGGGCGAAAAGAACCCGCTGACCATCATCGCCAAGCGCTTCAGCGAAGAGGCCAAGGTGATCTGCTTCGACGAATTCTTCGTCTCCGACATCACCGACGCCATGATCCTCGGCACCCTGATGGAAGAGCTGTTCAAGAATGGCGTGTCGCTGGTGGCCACCTCCAACATCGTGCCGGACGGCCTGTACAAGGACGGCCTGCAGCGTGCGCGCTTCCTGCCGGCGATCGCCATGATCAAGCAGTACACCGACGTGGTGAACGTCGACAGCGGCGTGGACTACCGCCTGCGGCACCTGGAACAAGCCGAGCTGTTCCACTTCCCGCTCAACGAGGCGGCGCACGAAAGCATGCGCGCCAGCTTCAAGGCGCTGACCCCCGAGTGCACCCAGGCCGTCGACAACGATGTGCTGATGATCGAGAACCGCCCGATCCATGCGCTGCGCACCTGCGACGATGTTGCCTGGTTCGACTTCCGCGCCCTGTGCGATGGGCCGCGCAGCCAGAACGACTACATCGAGCTGGGCAAGATCTTCCACGCCGTGCTGCTGAGCAACGTCGAGCAGATGGGCGTGACCACTGACGATATCGCCCGGCGCTTCATCAACATGGTCGACGAGTTCTACGACCGTAACGTCAAGCTGATCATCTCGGCCGAGGTGGAGCTCAAGGACCTGTACACCGGTGGTCGCTTGAGCTTCGAGTTCCAGCGTACCTTGAGCCGGCTGCTGGAAATGCAGTCCCACGAGTTCCTGTCGCGGGCACACAAGCCCTGAGGGCAGCGACAAGCCTCAAGCTGCAAGCCACAAGAAAAAGCCAGAGCAGATCGCGTAATGCTCTGGCTTTTTCTTGCAGCTTGCAGCTTGCAGCTGCTTTCAGGCCTCCTGCATGAATTGCTGCCGATACTGGTTCGGCGACAGCTCCGTGTGCTGGCGGAACAACCGGGCGAAGAAGCTCGCGTCGTCGTACCCCACCTCGTAGCTGATGGTCTTGATGCTCTTGCGCGTGCTCGACAGCAGGCCCTTGGCCGTCTCGATGCGCAGGCGTTGCAGGTAATGCAGCGGCTTGTCGCCGGTGGCGCTCTGGAACCTGCGCATGAAGTTGCGGATGCTCATGCCGTGGTTGCGCGCCACATCCTCGAAGCGGAACTTGTCGGCGAAGTGCTCCTCGAGCCAATGCTGGATCTGCAGGATGATCAGGTCCTGGTGCAGCTTCTGGCCGCCGAAGCCCATGCGCCCGGGCGTGTAGCTGCGCTGCACTTCATAGAGGATGTCGCGGGCCACCGCCCGGGCGACGTTCGCCCCGCAGAAGCGCTCGATCAGATAGATGTACAGGTCGCAGGCCGAGGTGGTGCCGCCTGCGCAGTACAGGTTGTCGGCATCGGTCAGGTGCTTGTCCTGATTGAGGCGGATCTTCGGGTAGCGCTCGGCGAAGCTGGCGAAGAAACGCCAGTAGGTGGTCGCCTCCTTGCCGTCGAGCAGGCCCGCCTCGGCCAGCCAGAACACCCCGCTGGCCTCGGCGCACAGCACCGCGCCACGGGCGTGCTGCTCGCGCAGCCAGGGCAGCACCTGCGGGTAGCGTTGCAGGAGATTGTCGAAGTCGTCCCAGAACGCTGGGAGAATGATCACGTCGGCATCGTCCAGGCCGCCGTCGACCGGTAGCTGCACGTTGCTGAAACTGTCCACGGGCAGGCCGTCCGGGCTCACCAGGCCGATCTCGAACATCGGCTGCAGGCCCAGGCCCAGCTGCTTGCTGTAGCGCAGGCTGGCCAGGTGGAAGAAATCCTTGGCCTGCATCAGTGTCGAGGCGAACACTTTATCAATGGCCAGGATGCTGACGCGCCGCAAGGACGCGGAGGGTTGGGTAAACATCATTGTCATTGTTCTTATAAGGGATAGTGGTCAATCACCGGCTGGATCGTCTTATGTTTTGGGGCAAGCTGCAAGCTTGAAGCTGCAAGCCACAAGAAAAAACCACAGCAGATCGCATACTGCTCTGGCTCTTTCTTGCAGCTTGCAGCTTGCAGCTTGCAGCTTAAAGCTTGCCGCTGCTCTTAAGGCGCCGGGTTGGGCTGCTCCTGATGCACCGCCTCGATCGCCGCCAGCAGCTCGTCACTCAGCGTCAGCGCCTGGCTGTCGATATTGCTCCGCAACTGCTCCAGCGTGGTCGCGCCAATGATGTTGCTGGTCACGAACGGCTGGCGGGTGACGAACGCCAGGGCCATCTGCGCCGGATCCAGGCCATGCTCGCGCGCCAGTTGCACGTAGCGGCTGCACGCTGCCACGGTTTGCGGGTTGGAATAGCGGGCGAAGCGGCTGAACAGGGTCAGGCGACCTTTCTCCGGCCGGGCGCCGTGCTCGTACTTGCCCGACAGCATGCCGAACGCCAGCGGCGAGTAGGCCAGCAACCCGCACTGCTCGCGGATCGCCACCTCGGCCAGGCCCACCTCGAAACTGCGGTTGAGCAGGTTGTAGGGATTCTGGATCGACACCGCGCGCGGCCAGCCACGGGTTTCGGCCAGGTGCAGGAACTTCATCGTGCCCCATGGGGTTTCGTTGGACAGGCCGACATGGCGGATCTTGCCGGCGCGCACCTGTTCATCGAGCACTTCCAGGGTTTCTTCCAGTGGCGTGAAGATGTCCTGGGGCAGGTGCTGGTAGCCCAGCTTGCCGAAGAAGTTGGTGCTGCGCTCGGGCCAGTGCAACTGGTATAGATCGATGCGGTCGGTCTGCAAGCGCTTGAGGCTTTCGTCCAGCGCCGCGACGATGTGCTGGCGATTGTGCTTGAGCTGGCCATCGCGGATATGGCTGATGCCGTTGCCGGGGCCGGCGACCTTGCTGGCCAGGATCCAGTGGTCACGGTCGCCGTTGGCGGCGAACCAGTTGCCGATGATGCGCTCGGTGGCGGCGTAGGTCTCCGGGCGCGGCGGCACCGGGTACATCTCGGCGGTGTCGATGAAGTTGATGCCACTGGCCTTGGCCAGGGCGATCTGTTCGAAGGCCTCGTCCTGGGTGTTCTGCTCGCCCCAGGTCATGGTGCCCAGGCACAGGGCGCTGACGTCGAGGTCGGTACGGCCGAGCTTGCGGTAATCCATCAAAAAATCGCTCCAGGCAAAGAAGCCCATAAAAGCAGGTTGAAATTTCTTGCGCAATCTGGATAATTCTGCAGCTCTTCGCGTGGCGGAAGTGATGCACCACCATGACTGAAGAACCTTTGTCGAACATTGGCGTGCCCGACCCGAGCCCCCAAAAGCGTCAGCGTTCGGCTGCGCGCTTGCCCTTGGCAAGTTGTGCACTATCCAGTAAGATTCGCCGTCTATTTTTCGCTGGGCGGCCTCTGAGGCTTTAGAGAATGAAAACTTTTACTGCTAAACCGGAAACAGTAAAGCGCGAGTGGTTCGTAGTCGACGCCGCTGGTCAGACCCTGGGTCGTCTGGCTACCGAAATCGCTAGCCGCCTGCGTGGCAAGCACAAGCCAGAATACACCCCTCACGTTGACACCGGCGACTACATCGTCGTCATCAACGCCGAGCAAATCCGTGTGACTGGTGCCAAGTCTTCCGACAAGATGTACTACTCCCACTCCGGCTTCCCGGGCGGTATCAAGGAAATCAACTTCGAGAAGTTGATCGCCAAGGCCCCTGAGCGTGTCATCGAAACCGCGGTCAAAGGCATGCTGCCGAAGAACCCGCTGGGTCGCGACATGTACCGCAAGCTGAAAGTGTACGCGGGTGCTGCTCACCCACACACTGCTCAGCAGCCTCAAGAACTGAAGATCTAACGGGATAGTTCATTATGTCGGCGACTCAAAACTACGGCACTGGCCGTCGCAAGACCGCAACCGCTCGCGTTTTCCTGCGTCCTGGTACCGGTAACATCTCCATCAACAACCGTTCCCTGGACGTGTTCTTCGGCCGCGAAACCGCTCGCATGGTTGTTCGCCAGCCGCTGGAACTGACCGAGACCGTTGAGAAGTTCGACATCTACGTCACCGTTTCCGGTGGTGGTGTCAGCGGTCAGGCCGGTGCGATCCGCCACGGTATCACCCGCGCCCTGATGGAATACGACGAAACCCTGCGTGGCGCTCTGCGTCGTGCTGGCTACGTCACCCGCGACGCTCGTGAAGTCGAGCGTAAGAAAGTGGGTCTGCGTAAAGCGCGTAAGCGTCCTCAGTACTCCAAGCGTTAATTTCGCTTCGGCAGTCGAAGAAGCCCGGTTCCTTTGGAACCGGGCTTTTTTTATGTCTTGAACTAACCTGTCAGCTAGTCCGTGGCCGTTTGTCGCATAGACGCAGATCAAGCAAAGCGAGGGTAGTGCCCCGACGAGCGGGTAATCACCTTGTCAGTGTGTGGATTTGTTCCTTACCATGGCGACCAATTTTTAGCGCCACAGACGTACCTAAGTAGATGCCTGTTCAAAACAGGCCAAGCAAGCTGATGGGAGAGGACTGAATGAGCAATGACGGCGTCAACGCAGGCCGGCGCCGCTTCCTCGTAGCCGCGACATCCGTGGTCGGGGCAGCGGGAGCAGTGGGGGCTGCGGTACCGTTCGTGGGGTCATGGTTTCCCAGTGCCAAGGCGAAAGCCGCAGGGGCACCGGTGAAGGTCAACATTGCCAAGGTCGAACCCGGGCAACAGATGGTGGCCGAATGGCGCGGCCAACCTGTATTCATCGTGCGGCGAACGGATGAGATTCTCGCCAATCTGAAAAAGATCGAAGGTGATCTGTCCGACCCGCAGTCGAAGGCGTCGGTTCAGCCGACCTATGTCGACCCCGAGGTGCGCTCGATCAAGCCCGAGATTCTCATCCTGGTCGGCTTGTGCACGCACCTTGGCTGCTCGCCAACCTTCCGTCCCGAAGTGGCGCCCGCCGACCTGGGGCCGAAATGGGTGGGCGGTTATTTCTGCCCGTGCCACGGCTCCCACTACGACCTGGCCGGTCGCGTCTACAAGTCCCAGCCGGCGCCTCTCAACCTGCCAGTGCCACCGCACTCGTACGAGTCGGACGACATCATCGTCATCGGCGTCGATCAGGAGAACGCATGATGAGCAAGTTCATGGAGTGGATCGATGCGCGCTTCCCCGCGACGAAGATGTGGGAAGAGCATCTGAGCAAGTATTACGCGCCCAAGAACTTCAACTTCCTGTATTTCTTCGGCTCCCTGGCACTGCTGGTGCTGGTCAACCAGATCGTCACCGGTGTGTGGCTGACCATGAGTTTCACCCCCTCGGCGGAAGAGGCCTTCGCCTCGGTCGAGTACATCATGCGTGACGTCGAATACGGCTGGATCCTGCGCTACCTGCACTCCACCGGCGCCTCGGCGTTCTTCATCGTGGTCTACCTGCACATGTTCCGCGGCCTGCTGTATGGCTCCTACCAGAAGCCCCGCGAGCTGGTCTGGCTGTTCGGCATGCTGATCTACCTGGCGCTGATGGCCGAGGCCTTCATGGGCTACCTGCTGCCATGGGGGCAGATGTCGTACTGGGGCGCCCAGGTGATCATCTCGCTGTTCGGCGCCATCCCGGTCATCGGTGACGACCTGACCCAGTGGATCCGTGGTGACTACCTGATCTCGGGTATCACCCTGAACCGCTTCTTCGCCCTGCATGTGGTGGCCCTGCCGATCGTGATCCTTGGTCTGGTGGTGCTGCATATCCTGGCCCTGCACGAAGTGGGGTCGAACAACCCCGATGGCGTGGACATCAAGAAGAAAAAGGACGAGAACGGCATTCCGCTGGACGGCATTCCGTTCCACCCGTACTACACCGTCAAGGACATCGTCGGCGTGGTGGTGTTCCTCTTCGTGTTCTGCGCGGTGGTGTTCTTCTTCCCGGAAATGGGTGGCTACTTCCTGGAAAAACCGAACTTCGAGCAGGCCAACGCGTTCAAGACCCCTGAGCATATCGCCCCGGTGTGGTACTTCACGCCGTTCTACGCGATCTTGCGCGCGGTGCCCGACAAGCTGTTCGGGGTCATCGCCATGGGTGCCGCGATCGCCGTGCTGTTCGTGTTGCCCTGGCTCGACCGCAGCCCTGTGCGCTCCATGCGCTACAAGGGCCTGCTGAGCAAGCTCTTCCTGCTGGTGTTCTGCGTGGCCTTCATCATCCTCGGCGTGCTCGGCGTATTGGCGCCAACCCCGGGGCGTACCTTGCTGTCGCAGGTGTGCACGGTGTTGTACTTCGCCTACTTCCTGCTGATGCCGTTCTACACAAGGCTCGAGAAGACCAAACCGGTTCCGGAAAGGGTGACTGGCTGATGAAAAAGTTGATTGCAGTATGCTTGCTGGCACTGATGCCTGGCCTGTCGTTCGCCGCCGAACATAGCCTGGAGCTGGACAAGGTCGATGTCGACCTGACCGACAAGGCCGCGATGCAGGATGGCGCGCGCACCTTCGCCAACTATTGCATGGGTTGCCACAGTGCCAAGTTCCAGCGCTACGAGCGCGTGGCCGACGACCTGGGAATTCCCCATGAGGTGATGCTCGACAATCTGGTGTTCACCGGCGCCAAGATTGGCGACCACATGAAGATCGGCATGCAGCCCAACGACGCCAAGACCTGGTTCGGCGCGGCGCCGCCCGACCTGACCCTGGTCGCCCGGGTGCGTGGCAACGACTGGCTGTACACCTACCTGCGCAGCTTCTATGAAGACAAGGCGCGGCCATACGGGGTGAACAACAAGGTCTTCCCCAATGTTGGCATGCCGAACGTGCTGGTCGGGCTGCAGGGCAACCAGGTGATCGGTTGCAAGCAGGTGCAGAGCGTGGTCGATGGCAAGAAGCAGTTCGACCCACTCACGGGCAGTCCGCTGACCCATGAGGCGTGTGACCAGCTGACCGTGGAGGAGAAATCCGGTACCCTGACGCCCGAGCAGTTCGACGAGAAGGTCAAGAACCTGGTGACCTTCCTGGCCTATTCGGCCAACCCGGTCAAACTGGAAAGCCAGCGCATCGGTACCTACGTGTTGCTGTTCCTGGCTTTCTTCTTCGTGTTCGCCTACTTGCTCAAGCGCGAATACTGGAAGGACGTGCACTGATCACGCAGTAGTTTCTGGTAGTTGAACGCGCCCGGGGCGCACTGGCAGGTCTGCCGGTGCGCCCCGGGCGCGTTTTCATTTACAGTTTCATTAAGCATCCCGTGCGAGGAGGCGCTACATGGGCGCGACCAACAGGTTAGCCTGCTATTCCGACCCCGCTGATCATTACTCCCATCGGGTCCGCCTGGTGCTCGCCGAGAAAGGCGTCACCGTGCAGATCATCGATGTTGCCGCTGATCGCCTGCCGCCCAAGCTGGTCGAAGTCAATCCTTACGGCAGTCTGCCGACCCTGGTCGATCGCGACCTGGCGCTGTACGAGTCGACCGTGGTCATGGAATACCTCGAGGAGCGTTACCCGCACCCCGCGCTGATGCCGGTATACCCGGTGGCGCGTGGCAACAGCCGCCTGTTGATGCACCGCATCCAGCGTGACTGGTGCAGCCTGGCCGACACCGTGCTCGATACGCGCAACAGTGAAGCGGCGCGGGCCCAGGCGCGCAAGGAGCTGCGTGAGAGCCTGACCGGCGTGGCGCCGCTGTTTGGTGAGATGCCGTGCTTCATGAGCGAGGAGCAAAGCCTGGTCGATTGTTGTCTACTGCCCATCCTCTGGCGATTGCCGGTGATGGGTATCGAACTGCCGCGGCAAGCCAAGCCGCTGCTGGATTACATGGAGCGACAGTTCGCCCGCGAGCCTTTCCAGGCGAGCCTGTCCGCTGCCGAACGTGAAATGCGCAAGGTTTAAGAGGAGCCGTTGATGAACTCCAGTCGCCCCTATATGGTTCGTTCGCTGTACGAGTGGATCGTCGACAACGATTGCACCCCCCATATGCTGGTCAATGCCGAGTACCCGTCGGTCCAGGTGCCGCAAGGTTTCGCCAGTGATGGCCAGATCGTCTTGAACATCTCTCCCAGCGCCGTGCGCAACCTGCACATGGACAACGAGGCGGTGAGCTTCGAAGGGCGTTTTGGGGGTGTCTCCCACTCGCTCTACGTGCCTTGCGGTGCGATCCTGGGTATCTACGCCCGGGAGAACGGCCAGGGCATGGTCTTCGAGCTGGAGCCGCCGCTGGATGATGAGGATGACCTCGACGACGAGAGTGTCGAGCCGGATGACCAGGGGCCGCCGGAAGGTGGTGGTCAACCGCCGCGACCCAGCGGTCGGCCGAGCCTTAAGGTGGTCAAGTAACAAAAAAGGCGATCCGGATGGATCGCCTTTTTTGTGTTCGCTCGGATCACAGGTCCTTGATGGTCTGTACCTGGTCCTTGTTGATGCGGGTCGGCTTGCCGTCGAGTTGCTTGAACTCGTAGAAGCCGGAGTTGCGATCATAGTGCGGGGTGTCGGTGGTCTGCAGCTCGCGGCCGTCGTTGAGGACGATGACGCTTGGGGTGGAGCAGCCGGCCAGGGTGGCGAAGGCGCCGATCAGCAGGGTGGGCAGCAACAACTTCTTCATGGGTGTTTCCTGGTGGGGTTGGTTCGCCGGCAGGCCGGCGAAAGGGTCAGTCGATGTATTCGAACAGCTTGACGATCTTTTGCACGCCCGACACGCCCTGCACCACATTGGTGGCGGCGTTGGCTTCTTGCTGGCGCACCAGGCCGAGCAGGTAGACGATGCCGTTTTCGGTGATCACCTTGATCCGCGAGCTGGGCACGCTCTCGTCGGTGAGCATCTGGGTCTTGATCTTGGTGGTCAGCCAGGCGTCATTGTTGCGCGCCAGGATCGATGACGGCTGCATCACTTGCAGCTCGTTGTGCACCTTCTTGACCCGCTGCACCTGGCCGGCGGTCTGCTCGGCGAGGGACTTGAGGTCGGCACGTGGGGTCTGGCCGGCCAGCAGGACCACGCCGTTGTAGCTGCTGACGACGATGTGCGAGCCCTTGTCCAGGTCCGGGTTGGCCTTGGCGATGTTGACCGAGACCTTGGTCTCGATCAGCGAATCGTCGATCTTGCTGCCGATGGTGCGGGTACCGCGGTCATCCTCGATCGGCGAGTTGCGCGCCGAGGTCAGGACCGAACTGCAGCCGGACAGGCCCAGGCACAGGGTGAGGGCCATCAGGCCGAGACGCTTGGGGATCATTCTTCACTCCCGAACAGTTGGCTGTCGATCAGGTCGCACAGGCAGTGGATCGCCAGCAGGTGGACTTCCTGGATGCGCGCGGTGACGGTCGAGGGGACGCGGATTTCCACGTCCTCGGGCAGCAGCAGCGAGGCCATGCCACCGCCGTCGCGACCGGTCAGGGCGACGACAATCATTTCGCGGTCATGCGCGGCCTGGATCGCCTGGATCACGTTGGCCGAGTTGCCGCTGGTGGAGATCGCCAGCAGAACGTCACCGGGCTGGCCCAGTGCGCGGATCTGCTTGGAAAACACTTCGTTGTAGCTGTAGTCGTTGGCGATCGAGGTGAGCGTGGAGCTGTCGGTGGTCAGGGCAATGGCCGGCAGGCTCGGGCGCTCGCGCTCGAAGCGGTTGAGCAGCTCCGACGAGAAATGCTGGGCATCGCCGGCCGAACCGCCGTTGCCGCAGGCGAGCATCTTGCCGTCGCTGAGCAGGGCGTTGACCATGACCAGGCTGGCCTGCTCGATGTGGGGTGCCAGGATGTCCATTGCCTGTTGCTTGGTGTCGATGCTGGCCTGGAACAGCCGGCGAATTCGGGATTGCATGTCCATCTGGTGTGACCTTAAGTGGGGCGGTGGCTGGCGCGGCGCGCAACAGTGACCAGCCCGCGAAACATAGAGCAAAAAAATCGAATAGGGTTCAGCATTCGAAGGCGTTTTTCAGCCATTGAAGCGGTTGCCCGGCGTGGCCCTGGCCCTGCAGCGCGACGACGTCGAAGCGGCAGGGGTGGTCGGCCCAACGGGGCTCGTGCTGCAGAAAAAGGTTGGCGGCAAGTACCAGTCGCTGCTGCTTGCGCCCATCGACGCTGCCGAGGGCTCCGCCGAACTGCGCGTGCCACCGGTAGCGGACTTCGACGAATACTACTGTATCGGCATCGAGCATGACCAGATCGAGCTCGCCACCCTTGCATCGCCAGTTGCGCGCCAGCGGCTGCAGGCCTTGCCCTTGCAGAAAGGCAAGGGCCTGGTCTTCAGCGGCTTGGCCTGCGCAGCTGGGCGATGCGCTGGGCATCAGCGCGGGGTGTCCGGCAGGCGCTTGACCTGGCCGCCGGCGAACTCGGCCCACGGCAACTGGCGCTCGACGCGCTGGCTGGCGTTCATGCTCAGGCTGCCGGACAAGCCTTCGATACGGTTGTCCGGCAGTGCCTTGAGTTGGCCCAGGCGTGGCGCCAGGCTGTAGGCGTCGACACCCATGGCGTACAGGCGGCCGAGGCTGCCGGCCGCTTGCGGCCACTGCTGCACGACCTGCTGGCGCAGGCTGTTGCTGGTGTCGAGCAGCCATGGCGTTTCGCAGAAGCGGATGCCGGTCATGTCGTTGTACTGGTTGACGTCGCCACTGGCGCTGTACAGGTTGGAAGTGGCGTACACCGGCACGTCGCCTGCGTACTGGAAGTTCAGGGTCGGCTTGATCTGCTGGGCCTGCTGCGGGGTCGAGGCGAGGAAGATGAAGTCGATGTCCTGGCGGCGCGACGGCTGCGCGGCGATGTTGCCGCCCACGGTGCTCTGCAGGCTCTTGGCGCGGGCTTCGCTTTGGCGCAGCTGGAACAGCTGGGCGATCTGCTGGGCGAGGGCGACGGGCTGGGCGATGCGCTCGGCGGCCAGCAGGGTGCCGCCATTGCTTTCCCAATCCTGGCGGAAGGCAGCCAGCACGCGGTCGCCCCATTCACCGCTCGGCACCAGTGCCACGGCACGGACCATGCCGTCGGCACGGGCGCGGCGGGCGACTTCGCGGGCTTCGTCTTCAGCGGCCAGGCCGAACTGGAACAGCTGTGGCGGGGCTTTCTGGCCGGCGTCGGCGTAGTTCAGCGCCAGGGTGGTGATCGGCAGCTGCGGGTAGGCGGCGAGCTTTTTCACCAGGGGTTTTTCCAGCGGGCCGACCACCAGTTGCACGCCGGCGGCCTGGGCCTGGCGATAGAAGTCGTCGAGCGAGGTGATGCGCGAGCTGTCGAACACCTGCACCGCCGGTGCCGGCTGGCCGCCTTGCTGGGCCTGGAAGTGGGCAGCCATGAAACCGTCGCGCAGGGCGCGGGCGACACCGGCCAGCGGGCCTTCCTGGGGCAGCAGCAGGGCGATCTTGGTCAGCGGTTGGCTGGCCAGCTCCTTGAGTTTGACCAGGGCCATGGGCAGCTGTTTGGCGGCCGGGTGGTCCGGGTGCTGGTTGCGCCAGGTGTCGATGGCGGCCTGTTGTTGCTCGAGGGTACCGGCGCTTTTCACGGCGAAGGCCAGGCTGGTCCAGCCGGCCAGGGTTTCGTTGGCGGCTGGCTGCTGCAGTTGCTCGGCGGGCAGTGAGGCGACCAGGGCCCAGATCGCATCATTGTTGCTGGCGGCGGCCTGGCCACTGAGCAGTGGGGTCAGTGCCACGCGCTGCTGGGCGGCGGCCAGGGCCTGGCCGTCAGCCTCGAGGGCGGCGGCATGTACGCTGTAGGTGCGCACTTGCTGCTCGTCCGGCAGCTCGCCGACCCGCTGCAGGCTGGGGTGGGCGAGGGCGGTCAGGGCGGCCTTGGGCTGGTTGCGGCTCATGGCGAGCTCGGCGGCCAGGGTCGAGGCGAACACTTGCTGGGCGGGCTTGAGCGGCTCCAGCGGCACTTGCTCGAGGATGTGCGCCGCACGGGGGAAATCCTTCTGCTTGTAAGCCAGGTCGGCGGCGCTCAGGCGCAGCAGGGCCGCGTCCTCGGCAGACTTGCTGGAAGCCGCCTTCTCGAGCAGCTGCTCGATGCTGGCGTCCGGGGTGCGTGGCAGTTCGCCCAGGCTGGATGAGGGCGAGCTGGCGCAGGCTGCCAGCAGGGCGGCGAGGCAGAGGGCTGTGAGCAGCCGCAGGCAAGCGATCATGTAAAGGTCCTATTACTCGATCAAGTTGGCCGGCAATTGTACCCAAGCCTCGCGTCCGGTGCGATCTTGCCGACGGTGAACCTTCACTATAGGTGGCTGGTGGGCGGCGCATGGCGAAGTTCTTTGCGCCCTGTTGCCAGCGCTCGGGCTACAATGGCGCACTTTGATCCGTGAATGCAGGTGTGCGCAGTGACTGATGTTGCAGGGGTTTCCAATTCCGCGTTGGGCAAGTTGTATGTCGTGGCCACGCCCATCGGCAACCTCGATGACATGAGTGCGCGGGCGCTGAAAGTCTTGGCGCAGGTCAGCCTGATCGCCGCGGAGGACACGCGCCACTCGGTGCGCTTGCTCCAGCATTTCGGCATCGACACGCCGTTGGCGGCGTGTCACGAACACAACGAGCGTGACGAGGGCGGTCGCTTCATCACCCGCTTGCTGGCGGGGGAAGATGTGGCGTTGGTGTCCGATGCCGGAACGCCGCTGATCTCCGATCCTGGCTATCACCTGGTGCGCCAGGCGCGCGCCGCTGGGGTCCAGGTGGTGCCGGTGCCGGGCGCCTGTGCTTTGATCGCCGGGTTGTCGGCGGCCGGGTTGCCGTCGGATCGCTTTATTTTCGAAGGCTTCCTGCCGGCCAAGGCCGCCGGGCGTCGGGCGCGCCTGGAGCAGGTCAGGGAAGAGCCGCGCACCTTGATCTTCTATGAGGCGCCGCACCGTATCCTGGAGTGCCTGCAGGACATGGAAGCGGTATTCGGCGGCGAGCGCCCAGCGGTGCTGGCCCGCGAGATCACCAAGACCTTCGAGACCCTCAAGGGCTTGCCGCTGGCCGAGTTGCGCGCGTTCGTGGAGGGCGACAGCAACCAGCAGCGTGGCGAGTGCGTGGTGTTGGTGGCGGGCTGGAGCGCCCCGGAAGGCGAGCAGGCGATCAGTGCCGAGGCTCAGCGCGTGCTGGACTTGCTGCTGGCCGAGATGCCGCTGAAAAAAGCCGCGGCGTTGGCGGCGGAAATCACCGGTGTGCGCAAGAACCTGCTCTACCAGCTGGCGCTGGAGAAACAGAAGGTCGACTAATGGCGTAATGACATTGTTTGTCGTCTCGCTTGTTCTCTGCCGCATGTCCCGGTAACCTTGGCGGCGGAGAGTCGATCGGACAGTCGCTGCCGTCTTTTGTTCCGCAAGAGGCGGGGGAGGAAAGTCCGGGCTCCATAGGGCAGAGTGCCAGGTAACGCCTGGGAGGCGCGAGCCTACGGAAAGTGCCACAGAAAACAACCGCCTAAGCACTTCGGTGCCGGTAAGGGTGAAAAGGTGCGGTAAGAGCGCACCGCACGGCTGGCAACAGTCCGTGGCTAGGTAAACCCCACTCGGAGCAAGACCAAATAGGGTTCCATACGGCGTGGCCCGCGTCGGAACCGGGTAGGTTGCTAGAGGCGTCCAGTGATGGCCGTCGTAGAGGAATGACTGTCCTCGACAAAACCCGGCTTACAGATCGACTCTCCACCTCTCCTTCCCTGCTTGAATCGATAGCAGATGTGTCCTGGTAATACCAAAAAGATCTTACTCTTAATAAATCACTTTAAGTTCGCACTCTATCCGCTTGAGTGTGTTTGATTTTTTCCGTCATTTTTCCTCCCTGGTATTCCTTCCGTCTTCCTTTGTTGCGCTAAATCGCCGTCCTGTAAGGGATTTCCTTATGAACGTGCCTTGACGGTGTGGCGGGCGGATTCCTATAGTGTGCGCAAGTGGCAGAAAGTGGGATGAAGTGGGTTTTCTGACACAAAAAAGCTAACATTGTGGGGAATCGCAGCCGTGTTCCGCGGAGCCAACGCCGTCAGCCTCGATGCCAAGGGCCGTCTCGCCATGCCGAGCCGGTACCGTGACGAGCTCGATTCGCGTTGCAATGGTCAACTGATCGTGACCATCGACGCCGTAGACCCCTGCTTGTGTGTTTATCCCCTCGACGAGTGGGAACAGATAGAAGCCAAGTTGCGCGCCTTGCCATCGTTGCGTGAGGAAAACCGTCGCCTGCAGCGTTTGCTGATCGGCAATGCGGTGGACCTGGAGCTCGATGGCAGTGGGCGTTTCCTGGTGCCGCCCCGTTTGCGTGAGTACGCCAAGTTGGTCAAGAAGGCGATGCTGGTGGGGCAGCTGAACAAATTCCAGCTGTGGGATGAGGATGCCTGGAACGCGGTTTCGGCAGCCGATCTTGCAGCTATTCAACAACCGGGCGCCATGCCCGATGAATTGCGTGACCTGATCCTGTGACCATAGATAGCGGCTTCAACCACATCACCGTCCTGCTCGACGAAGCCGTCGAGGCATTGGCCCTGCGCGCCGACGGTTGCTATCTGGACGGCACCTTCGGGCGTGGCGGCCACAGCCGCCTGATCCTCAGCAAGCTCGGGCCGCAAGGGCGGCTGCTGGGGTTCGACAAGGATCCTCAAGCGATTGCCACCGGGCAAGCGCTGGCGGCCGAAGACGGCCGCTTTGTCATTGTGCAGCGCAGCTTTGCCGAGCTCGGCGACGAAGTGCGCGCACGCGGCCTGGACGGCAAGGTCAGCGGCATCCTGCTCGACCTGGGCGTGTCCTCGCCACAGCTGGACGACCCCGAGCGTGGCTTCAGCTTCCTCAACGACGGGCCGCTGGACATGCGCATGAACCCCGCTCAGGGCATCAGTGCCGCCGAGTTCATTGCCACCGCCCCGGCCGAAGAAATTGCCCGCGTGTTCAAGGAGTACGGCGAGGAACGTTTCGCCGGGCGCATGGCGCGTGCCGTGGTCGAGCGCCGCGAGAAACAGCCGTTCACCCGTACCGCCGACCTGGCCGAAGTGCTCAAGGTCGCCAACCCGGCCTGGGAAAAGGGCAAGAACCCGGCAACCCGCGCCTTCCAGGGGCTGCGCATTCACGTCAACAACGAGCTGGGCGACCTCGAGACTGGCCTTGAAGCCGCGCTCGATGCCCTTGAAGTGGGCGGTCGCCTGGCGGTGATCAGCTTCCACTCGCTGGAAGACCGTATCGTCAAGCTGTTCATGCGCAAGCTGGTCAAGGGCGAAGCCGACAACCTGCCGCGCAACCTGCCGGTGCAGCACAAGGTCTTCGAGCCGAAGATCAAGCTCATCGGCAAGGCGCAGTTCGCCTCCGATGCTGAACTCAAGGCCAACCCGCGGGCGCGTAGCGCCGTGATGCGGGTAGCGGAGAAGTTGCGGTGAGCCGGCTGTTCGCCAAGCCTTTGCCTGGCGGGAGCTTCCTGATGCTTCTGCTGTTCGTCGGTGTGCTGGTTTCGGCCATCGCCGTGTCCTATAGCGCCCACTGGAACCGCCAGTTGCTCAATACCCTTTACGGTGAGCTGAGCGAGCGCGACAAAGCCCAGGCCGAGTGGGGCCGCTTGATCCTCGAGCAGAGCACCTGGACCGCCTCCAGCCGTATCGAGAGCCTGGCCTCCGAGCAGTTGAAGATGCGCGTGCCGGCGGCTGACGAAGTGCGGATGGTGGCGCCATGATGAAGCTCGAAGGCGCACTCTACCCCTGGCGCTTCCGGGTAGTGATCGGCCTGCTGGCGCTGATGGTCGGGGCGATCTGCTGGCGCATCATCGACCTGCAGGTGGTCGACCGCGACTTCCTCAAGGGCCAGGGCGATGCCCGCAGCCTGCGGCATATTCCGATTCCCGCGCACCGTGGCCTGATCACCGACCGCAACGGCGAGCCGCTGGCTGTCAGTACTCCGGTCACCACCTTGTGGGCCAACCCCAAGGAGATGCAGGCGGCCAAGGATCGCTGGCCGCAACTGGCCGCCGCGCTCGGGCAGAACCCGCAGCAGCTGACCGAACGCCTCACCCAGCAGGCCAACAAGGAATTCATCTACCTGGTCCGTGGCCTGACCCCGGAGCAGGGGCAGCATGTGCTCGACCTCAAAGTCCCGGGTGTCTACGGCCTGGAGGAGTTCCGCCGCTTCTACCCGGCCGGTGACGTCACCGCGCACATGGTCGGTTTCACCGACCTCGACGACCATGGTCGCGAGGGGGTCGAGCTGGCCTATGACGAATGGCTGGCCGGGGTGCCTGGCAAGCGACAGGTGATCAAGGACCGGCGCGGCCGGCTGATCAAGGACATCCAGGTAACCAAGAACGCCAAGGCCGGGAAGACCTTGGCGTTGTCGATAGACCTGCGCCTGCAGTACCTGGCCACCCGCGAGCTGCGCAACGCCATCGCCGAGCAGGACGCCAAGGCCGGCAGCCTGGTGATCATGGACGTCAAGACCGGCGAGGTCCTGGCCATGGTCAACCAGCCAACCTACAACCCGAACAACCGCCGCAGCATGTTCCCGGCCGCGATGCGCAACCGGGCGATCATCGACGTGTTCGAACCGGGCTCGACGGTCAAGCCGATTTCCATGAGCGCCGCGTTGCAGAGCGGCCGCTGGAAGGTCACCGACAAGGTCGAGGTGTATCCGGGCAGCCTGCAGATCGGCCGCTACACCATCAAGGACGTGTCGCGCAGCGAGGGCCCGATCCTCGACCTGACCGGCATCCTGATCAACTCGTCCAACGTCGGCATGAGCAAGATCGCCTTCGATATCGGTGGCGAGGCCATCTACCGGGTCATGTCCCAGGTTGGCCTGGGCCAGTACACCGGCCTCGGCTTCCCCGGCGAGCGCGTCGGCAACCTGCCCAACCACCGCGAGTGGCGCAAGGCCGAGACCGCGACCTTGTCATATGGCTACGGCGTATCGGTAACCGCCCTGCAACTGGTGCATGCCTACGCCGCCCTGGCCAACGACGGCAAGATGGTGCCGCTGTCGATCCTCAAGGTCGACAAGGCCCCGGAAGCGGTCCAGGCGATCCCCAAGGAAACCGCCGAAACCGTGCAGGGCATGCTGCAGCAGGTGATCGAGGCGCCGCGCGGGGTATTCCGTGCCCAGGTGCCGTTCTACCACGTGGGTGGCAAGTCCGGTACGGCGCGTAAAGCCACCGTTGGCTCCAAGGGCTACACCGAGAACGCCTACCGTTCGCTGTTCGCCGGCTTCGGCCCGATGAGCGACCCGCGCTACGCCATCGTCGTGGTCATCGACGAGCCGAGCAAGGGCGGTTACTTCGGTGGCCTGGTCTCGGCCCCGGTATTCAGCAAAGTGATGTCGGGCACCTTGCGCCTGATGAATGTACCGCCGGACAACCTGCCGCCGTCCTCGACGCAGCAAGCCAGCGCAGTACCCGCCAAGGGAGGGCGAGGTTGATGACGATGCCATTGAGCAAACTGTTCGCCCATGCCAGCCGCGATCCGTTGATCCGCGAGCTGACCCTGGACAGCCGCGCCGTGCGCCCGGGCGATCTGTTCCTGGCCGTGCCAGGGGCCAAGGTCGATGGCCGTGACCATATTGTCGACGCCCTGGCCCGTGGCGCCGCCGCGGTGGCCTATGAAGAACAGGGCGCCAGCGTGCTGCCGATCACCGATGTGCCGCTGATTCCGGTCAGGGGCCTGATCGGTCAGTTGTCGCAGATCGCCGGGCGCTTCTATGGCGAACCCAGCCGCCAGCTCGACCTGGTCGGCGTGACCGGTACCAACGGCAAGACCAGCGTGACCCAGCTGCTGGCCCAGGCACTCGATGCCCTTGGTCAGCGTTGCGGCCTGATCGGCACCCTGGGTACTGGTTTCTATGGCGAGCTGCAGAGTGGTCGCCTGACCACGCCTGATCCGATTGCCGTGCAGTCGACCTTGAACGACCTGAAAAAGGGCGGCGCCAAGGCGGTGGCCATGGAGGTTTCCTCCCATGCCCTCGAGCAGGGCCGGGTGGCCGCGCTGGACTTCGATATCGCGGTGATGACCAACCTGTCCCGTGACCACCTGGACTACCACGGCAGCATGCAGGCCTACGAGGCCGCCAAGGCCAAGCTGTTCGCCTGGCCAAGCCTGCGCGCCCGGGTGGTTAATCTGGACGATGAGTTCGGGCGTCGCCTGGCCGACAGCGACGCCACATCGCGACTGATCAGCTACAGCCTGCTGGACCCGTCTGCGACGCTGTTCTGCAAGCAAGCCAGCTTCAATGACGATGGCGTGCGCGCCGTGATCGTCACCGCCCAGGGCGAGCATGCCTTGCGCAGCCGCCTGCTGGGCCGCTTCAACCTGAGCAACATGCTTGCCGCGGTGGCCACGCTGATGGCGTTGGACTACCCGCTGGATGAAATCCTCAAGGTCACCCCGCAGGTGCACGGGCCAATCGGTCGCATGCAGCGCTTGGGTGGCGGTGACAAACCGTTGGTGGTGGTCGATTACGCCCACACCCCGGATGCCCTGGAAAAAGTACTCGAAGCCTTGCGCCCGCACGCTCACGGCAAGTTGCTGTGCCTGTTCGGCTGCGGCGGCGATCGTGACGCCGGCAAACGCCCGCTGATGGCCGAGGTGGCCGAGCGCCTGGCCGACCGCGTACTGGTCACCGACGACAACCCGCGTAGCGAAGACCCACTGCGGATCTTCGACGATATTCGCCCCGGTTTCGCCAAGCCTGCTGCCGTCGAGTTCGTCGCCGGCCGTGGCGCGGCCATTGCTCAACTGATCGCCAGTGCCAATGCCGACGACGTGATCGTCCTGGCTGGCAAGGGGCACGAGGATTACCAGGAGATCAATGGCGAGCGCCATGACTTCTCCGACCTGGTCGAAGCCGACAAGGCACTTGCAGCCTGGGAGGCGCCACATGCTTAAGCCGATGATCCTCAGCCAGTTGACTGGCGCCCTGAATGCGCGCCTGGCGGGCGCCGACGCCACCTTTACCGGCGTCAGTATCGACAGCCGCAGCGTTGCCGCCGGTCAACTGTTCGTCGCCCTGACCGGGCCGCGCTTCGATGGCCACGACTACCTGGCCGACGTGAAGGCCAAGGGCGCAGTCGCGGCCCTGGTCGAGCGTGAAGTCACCGATGTCGACCTGCCACAGCTGGTAGTCGCCGATTGCCGCGTCGCCCTTGGCCAGCTCGGTGCGCTGAACCGTGCCGCCTTCGACAAGCCAGTGGTGGCCATCACCGGTTCCAGTGGCAAGACCACGGTCAAGGAAATGCTCGCCGCGATCCTGCGCACTCGCGGCCCGGTGCATGCCACCCGTGGCAACCTTAACAACGACCTCGGCGCGCCGCTGACCCTGCTGGAAATCGCCCCGGAGCACAGCGCCGCGGTGATCGAGCTGGGCGCTTCGCGCATCGGCGAAATCCGCTACACCGTCGGCCTCACCCGGCCGCAGGTGGTCATCATCAACAACGCCGGTACCGCCCACGTGGGCGAGTTCGGTGGTCCGGAAAAAATCGTCGAGGCCAAGGGTGAAATCCTCGAAGGCCTGGGCGAGGGCGGCACGGCCATCCTCAACCTGGCCGACAAGGCATTCGACATCTGGCGCAAGCGCGCGGGCGATCACACTGTTGTCAGCTTCGCCCTGGACAACCCGCAGGCCGATTTCCATGCCAGCGCCATCGGCCGTGATGCCCGTGGCTGTCCGTCCTTTACCCTGCACGGGCCTGATGGCAGCGTGCCGGTGCAACTGAATCTGCTTGGCACCCACAACGTCAGCAATGCCCTGGCCGCCGCCGCCGCCGCGCATGCCGTCGGTCTGAGCCTGAGCGGCATCGCCGCGGGCCTGGGCGCGGTGCAGCCGGTCAAGGGCCGCACCGTGGCGCAGATCGCCCCCAACGGCGTGCGGGTGATCGACGACAGCTACAACGCAAATCCCACCTCGATGTGCGCCGCCATTGATATACTCGCCGGCTTTTCCGGCCGCACCGTCCTGGTGCTCGGGGATATCGGCGAACTGGGGCAATGGGCCGAGGAAGGTCACCGGCAGGTGGGCGACTACGCCCGCGGCAAGGTCGACGCGCTGTACGCGGTGGGCAACAACATGGCCCATGCCGTTCAGGCGTTCGGTGCCAATGCCCGCCATTTCGCTACTCAAGCTGAGCTGATCGATGCCGTTCGCACCGAGACTGCCAGCGACACCACTATCTTGATCAAGGGCTCGCGCAGCGCTGCGATGGAAAACGTCGTGGCGGCTTTGTGCGGTGCCAGCGGGGAGAAACATTAATGCTGCTGCTGTTGGCCGAGTATCTGCAACAGTTCCACAAGGGCTTCGCGGTCTTCCAGTACCTGACCCTGCGCGGGATCCTGGGTGTACTGACCGCGCTGTCCCTGGCCCTGTGGCTGGGCCCCTGGATGATTCGTACCCTGCAGATTCGTCAGATCGGCCAGGCCGTGCGTAACGACGGCCCGCAATCGCACCTGTCCAAGTCCGGCACCCCGACCATGGGTGGCGCGCTGATCCTCTCGGCCATCGCCATCAGCACCTTGCTGTGGGCCGACCTGAGCAACCGCTACGTGTGGGTGGTGCTGATCGTCACCCTGGCGTTCGGCGCCATCGGCTGGGTCGACGACTACCGCAAGGTGATCGAGAAGAACTCCCGCGGCCTGCCAAGCCGCTGGAAGTATTTCTGGCAGTCGGTATTCGGCCTGGCGGCAGCGATCTTCCTCTACCAGACCGCACCGACCAGCGTTGAAACCACGCTGATCATCCCGATGGTCAAGGACCTGGCCATTCCGTTGGGCGCCGGGTTCGTCGTGCTCACCTATTTCGTCATCGTCGGCTCGAGCAACGCGGTCAACCTGACCGACGGCCTCGATGGCCTGGCGATCATGCCGACGGTGATGGTCGGCGGCGCCCTGGGCATCTTCTGCTACCTGTCGGGTAACGTGAAGTTCGCCGAATACCTGCTGATCCCTTACGTGCCGGGCGCGGGCGAGCTGATCGTGTTCTGCGGCGCGCTGATCGGTGCCGGCCTGGGCTTCCTGTGGTTCAACACCTACCCGGCCCAGGTGTTCATGGGCGACGTCGGCGCCTTGGCGCTGGGCGCCGCCCTAGGCACCATCGCGGTGATCGTGCGCCAGGAAATCGTGCTGTTCATCATGGGCGGCGTGTTCGTCATGGAAACCCTGTCGGTGGTCATCCAGGTGGCCTCCTTCAAATTGACCGGCAAGCGTGTGTTCCGCATGGCGCCGATCCATCACCACTTTGAACTCAAGGGCTGGCCCGAGCCTCGGGTGATCGTCCGCTTCTGGATCATCACCGTGATCCTGGTGCTGATCGGCCTTGCCACCCTGAAACTGAGGTAAACGAGCGTGTCACTGATCGCTTCCGACCAATTCCGCATCGTTGTCGGCCTCGGCAAGAGCGGCATGTCCCTGGTTCGCTTCCTGGCGAACCGGGGCATTGCCTTTGCGGTCGCCGACACCCGCGAGCAACCGCCGGAACTGGACACCCTGCGCCGTGAATACCCGCAGGTGGAAGTGCGCTGTGGCGAACTGGACGTCGAGTTCCTCTGCCGCGCCAGCGAGCTTTACGTGAGCCCCGGCCTGGCCCTGGCCACTCCGGCCCTGCAGCAGGCGGCGGCGCGCGGCGTGAAGCTGTCCGGCGACATCGAGCTGTTCGCCCGCCACGCCAAGGCACCGATCGTCGCCATCAGCGGTTCCAATGCCAAGAGCACCGTGACCACCCTGGTCGGCGAGATGGCCGCCCAGGCAGGCAAACGTGTGGCAGTCGGCGGCAACCTCGGTACCCCGGCGCTGGACCTGCTCGACGACAGCATCGAACTCTACGTGCTGGAGCTGTCGAGCTTCCAGCTGGAGACCACCGACCAGCTCAACGCCGAAGTGGCCACCGTGCTGAACATCAGCGAAGACCACATGGACCGCTACAGCGGCCTGCCGGCCTATCACCTGGCCAAGCACCGGATCTTCCGCGGCGCCCGCCAGGTGGTGGTGAACCGCCAGGATGCCCTGAGCCGTCCGTTGCCGGTCGAAGGCCGGCCGAGCTGGAGCTTCGGTCTCAACGCGCCGGACTTCAAGGCCTTTGGCCTGCGCGAAGTCGACGGCGAGAAGTACCTGGCGTTCGAATTCCAGACGCTCATGCCAGTGCGTGAGCTGAAGATCCGTGGCGCCCACAACCACAGCAACGCCTTGGCCGCCCTGGCCCTCGGCCATGCCGCTGGCCTGCCATTCGAGCCCATGCTCGAGGCCCTGCGCGAATTCAAGGGCCTGGCCCATCGCTGCCAGTGGGTACGCGAGCGCAGCGGGGTGAACTGGTACGACGATTCCAAGGCCACCAACGTCGGTGCCGCCCTGGCCGCCATCGAAGGCCTGGGCGCCGATATCGAAGGCAAGCTGGTGCTGATCGCCGGTGGCGATGGTAAAGGCGCCGACTTCACCGCCCTGCGCGAGCCAGTGGCGCAACACTGCCGTGCCGTGGTGCTGCTGGGGCGCGATGCCGAGCGCCTGGCCGAGACCTTGGGCGAGGCCGTGGCGCAAGTTCGGGTCAAGACCTTGGACGAAGCCGTGCAACGCTGCGCCGAACTGGCCCAGCCCGGGGACGCGGTGCTGCTGTCGCCGGCCTGCGCCAGCCTCGACATGTTCAAGAACTTCGAAGAACGCGGGCGCCTGTTCGCCCAGGCAGTGGAGGAGCTGGCATGATCTTCGGCATCCTCAAGCCGTACCCGTCGCCGCTGATCAGTGGCCGTGGCATCGACCTCGACTTCCCACTGCTGGCCGGTTGCCTGGCGCTGCTCGGCCTGGGCCTGGTGATGATCACTTCGGCCTCCTCGGAAGTGGCCGCGGTGCAGTCGGGTAATCCGCTGTACCACATGTTCCGTCACCTGGTGTATGTCGCCCTGGGCCTCGGTGCCGGGGTGATGACCATGATGGTGCCGATCGCCACCTGGCAGCGCATGGGCTTCATGATGCTGATCGGCGCCTTCGGCCTGCTGGTCATGGTGCTGGTGCCCGGCATCGGCCGCGAAGTGAACGGCTCGATGCGCTGGATCGGCTTCAGCTTCTTCAACGTCCAGCCGTCGGAGATCGCCAAGGTCTTCGTGGTCATCTACCTTGCCGGCTACCTGGTGCGTCGGCAGACCGAGGTGCGTGAAAGCTGGATGGGCTTCTTCAAGCCGTTCATCGTGCTGTTGCCGATGGCCGGCCTGCTGCTGATGGAACCGGACTTCGGCGCCACGGTGGTGATGATGGGCGCCGCGGCGGCCATGTTGTTCCTTGGTGGGGTGGGCTTGTTCCGCTTCTCGCTGATGGTGGTGCTGGCGGTGATCTCGGTGGTGGTGCTGGTCCAGGCCCAGCCCTACCGGATGGCGCGCCTGATCACCTTCACCGACCCCTGGTCCGACCAGTTCGGCTCCGGCTACCAGCTGACCCAGGCGTTAATCGCCTTTGGCCGTGGCGAGTGGCTGGGCGTGGGCCTGGGCAACAGCGTGCAGAAGCAGTTCTACCTGCCCGAGGCGCACACCGACTTCGTGTTCTCGGTGCTGGCCGAAGAGCTGGGGGTGATCGGCTCACTGCTGACCATCGCGCTGTTCGTGTTCATCACCGTGCGCGCGCTGTACATCGGCCTGTGGGCCGAGAAGGCCAAGCAATTCTTCGCCGCCTACATGGCGTTCGGTTTGTCGTTCCTGTGGATCGGCCAGTTCCTGATCAACATCGGCGTGAACGTCGGCCTGCTGCCGACCAAGGGCCTGACCCTGCCGTTCCTCAGCTACGGCGGCAGCTCGCTGGTGATCTGTTGCGCCTGCGTCGGGCTGTTGCTGCGGATCGAGTGGGAGAGCCGCACGCACCTGGGCAGCGAGGAGCATGAATTCAACGAGAGCGATTTTGCCGAGGAGCCCAACCATGGCCGCTGACGGCAAGAACGTCCTGATCATGGCCGGCGGCACCGGCGGCCACGTATTCCCGGCCCTGGCCTGCGCCCGCGAGTTCCAGGCGCGCGGCTACAGCGTGCATTGGCTGGGCACCCCGCGTGGCATCGAGAACGAGCTGGTGCCCCAGGCCGGCTTGCCGCTGCACCTGATCCAGGTCAGCGGCCTGCGTGGCAAGGGCAAGCTGTCGCTGCTCAAGGCACCGTTCACCCTGGTCAAGGCCGTGCTCCAGGCACGGCGCATCGTGCGTGAGCTCAAGCCGGTCTGCGTGGTCGGCTTCGGTGGCTATGTGACCGGCCCTGGCGGCTTGGCCGCGCGGCTGTGCGGCGTGCCGTTGGTGATCCACGAGCAGAACGCCCGCGCCGGCACCACCAACCGCCTGCTGCTGCCGATGGCCGCGCGGGTTTGCCAGGCCTTCCCGGACACCTTTGCCGCCAGCGACAAGCTGCGCACCAGCGGTAATCCGGTGCGCCCCGAGCTGTTCATGGACGCTGCGCGCGCGCCCCTGGCCGGGCGCCGTGCGCGCCTGTTGGTGATGGGGGGCAGCCTGGGTGCGGAACCATTGAACAAATTGTTGCCTAAGGCCCTGTCCGAAGTGCCGGCTAACCTGCGCCCCGAGGTGTTCCACCAGGCCGGGAAAAACCACGCGCCCGTCACCGCCGAGCGTTACCACGAGGCGGGGGTCGAGGCCCAGGTCGAACCGTTCATCAAGGACATGGCCCACGCCTATGGCTGGGCCGATATGGTGGTGTGCCGGGCCGGCGCCCTGACCGTCAGCGAACTCGCGGCGGCGGGCCTGCCCTCGATGCTGGTGCCTTTGCCCCATGCCATCGACGACCACCAGACCCACAACGCCCAATACCTGGCTCGTGAAGGCGCCGCCTTCCTGATGCCACAAGCGACAACTGGCGCAGCGCAGCTCGCTGAACGCCTGAACGAGGTGCTGATGCAACCCGAGAAACTCAACACCATGGCCGGCACCGCGCGGCGCCTGGCCAAGCCTGATGCAACCAGCACCGTGGTCGATATCTGCCTGGAGGTGGCCCATGGTTGAAAGCCAGAAAGCCATGCCGCAACCGAAGATGGGCCGTATCCGTCGCATCCACTTCGTCGGTATCGGCGGCGTGGGCATGTGCGGTATCGCCGAAGTGCTGCTGAACCTGGGCTATGAAGTGTCCGGCTCCGACCTTAAAGAGTCGCCGGTGACCGAGCGCTTGCAGTCGTTCGGCGCGCAGATCTTCGTCGGCCACCGCGCCGAAAACGCCGCCACCGCCGACGTGCTGGTGGTGTCGAGCGCGATCAACCCGGCCAACCCGGAAGTCGCCACCGCGCTGGAGCGGCGCATTCCCGTGGTGCCGCGTGCCGAGATGCTCGCCGAGCTGATGCGCTATCGCCATGGCGTGGCGGTGGCCGGTACCCACGGCAAGACCACCACCACCAGCCTGCTGGCCTCGGTATTCGCCGCCGGAGGCCTGGACCCGACCTTCGTCATCGGTGGTCGCCTGACCGCGGCCGGCACCAACGCGCAGTTGGGCACCAGCCGCTACCTGATTGCCGAGGCCGACGAGAGCGACGCCAGCTTCCTGCACCTGCAGCCGATGGTGGCCGTGGTCACCAATATCGATGCCGACCACATGGCCACCTACGAAGGCGACTTCAACAAGCTGAAGAAGACCTTCGTCGAGTTCCTGCACAACCTGCCGTTCTACGGGCTGGCGGTGATGTGCCTGGACGACCCGGTGGTGCGTGAGATCCTGCCGCAGGTCAAGCGTCCGACCGTGACCTACGGTTTCAGCGAAGAGGCCGACATCCGCGCCATCAATGTGCGTCAGCAGGGCATGCAGACTCACTTCACCGTGCTGCGCCGCGACTGCGAGCCGCTGGAGGTGTCGGTCAACATGCCCGGCAACCACAACGTGCTCAACGCCCTGGCCACCATCGCCATCGCCACCGACGAAGGCATCAGCGACGAAGCCATCGTCCAGGGTCTGTCTGGCTTCCAGGGCGTTGGCCGACGCTTCCAGGTGTACGGCGAACTGCCGGTCGACGGCGGCAGCGTGATGCTGGTCGATGACTACGGCCACCACCCGACCGAAGTCGCCGCGGTGATCAAGGCCGTGCGTGGCGGCTGGCCGAGCCGCCGCCTGGTGATCGTCTACCAGCCGCACCGCTACAGCCGCACGCGCGATCTGTACGACGACTTCGTGCAGGTGCTGGGCGATGCCAACGTGCTGCTGCTGATGGAGGTCTACCCGGCCGGCGAAGAGCCGATCCCCGGCGCCGACAGCCGCCAGCTGTGCCACAGCATCCGCCAGCGCGGCAAGCTCGACCCGATCTACATCGAACGTGGCGCCGAGCTCGCGCCGTTGGTCAAGCCGCTGCTGCGCGCTGGCGACATCCTGATCTGCCAGGGTGCCGGTGACGTCGGTGGCCTGGCCCCGCAACTGATGAAAAGCCCGCTGTTCGCTGGCGCCAAGCAGGAGAAGTCGAAATGACCAGCGCCTACGACAAGCTGCATTCCACCCTCGACGTCAAGGCCTTCGGTCGTGTCGCCGTGTTGTACGGGGGCAAGAGCGCCGAGCGCGAGGTGTCGCTGAAATCCGGCGCGGCGGTCATCGAGGCGCTGACCAGCGCCGGTGTCGACGTGGTCGCCATTGATGTCGGTGACGATTTGCTCAGCCGCCTGCAGAGCGAGAAGATCGACCGCGCCTTCATCATCCTCCACGGCCGTGGCGGTGAGGACGGCAGCATGCAGGGCCTGCTCGAATGCCTGGGCATCCCCTACACCGGCAGCGGCATTCTCGCCTCGGCGCTGGCCATGGACAAACTACGCACCAAGCAGGTGTGGCAGAGCCTGGGCATCCCGACCCCGCGCCACGCGGTGCTGGGCAGCGAGCAGGATTGCGTGGCCGCCAGTGCGGAACTGGGCTTCCCGTTGATCGTCAAACCTGCCCATGAAGGTTCGAGCATCGGCATGGCCAAGGTGAACAGCGAGCAAGAGCTGGTTGCCGCCTGGAAAGACGCCGCCAAGTACGATTCGCAAGTGCTGGTCGAACAGTGGATCCACGGGCCGGAGTTCACCATCGCCGTGCTGCGTGGCCAGGTGCTGCCGCCGATCGCGCTGGGCACCCCGCACGTGTTCTACGACTACGACGCCAAGTACATCGCCAATGACACCCAGTACCGCATCCCGTGCGGCCTGGACAGTGCCAAGGAACAGGAACTGATCGACCTGACCGCGCGCGCCTGCGATGCCATCGGCATCGAAGGCTGGGGCCGGCTGGACGTGATGCAGGACGAGCAGGGTCGTTTCTGGCTGCTCGAAGTCAACACCGCACCGGGCATGACCGACCATAGCCTGGTGCCCATGGCGGCCCGTGCCGCCGGCCTGGATTTCCAGCAACTGGTGCTGGCGATCCTGGCCGACAGCGTAGACAAGCGAGGTTAACCAGCCATGCAAGGCGCAATGATACGTCAGCAGCCCCCCGTGACCGGCCGTAGTAAGCCGGTGCCGCGCGGTGCCAGCCGACTGGTGGCCGACGAGCCCGTATCGGCGCGCCTGCCACGGCCAAGCTTCGGTGGTCTCAAGCGCCTGCTGTGGCCGGTGCTGCTGGTCGCCGCGGGCTTTGGCGCCTATGAAGGCGCCATCCGCCTGATGCCCTACGCCGACCGGCCGATCACCAAGATCGACGTGCAGGGCGACCTCAGCTACATCAGCCAGCAGTCGGTGCAGCAACGGATCGCGCCCTACGTGGCGGCGAGCTTCTTCACCGTGGACCTTGCGGCCATGCGTGTCGAGCTCGAGCAGATGCCCTGGATCGCCCACGCCGAAGTGCGCCGGGTGTGGCCGGACGAGGTGGTGATCCGCCTGGAAGAACAGTTGCCGGTGGCACGCTGGGGCGACGAGGCCTTGCTCAACAACCAGGGCCAGGCCTTCACCCCGCGTGAACTGGCCAACTACGAGCACCTGCCGCAGCTGTTCGGGCCGCAGCGCGCTCAGCAACAAGTCATGCAGCAGTATCAGGTATTGAGCCAGATGCTGCGCCCCATGGGCTTTTCCATCGCTCGCCTGGAGCTGCGCGAGCGAGGCAGCTGGTTCCTGACCACCGGCGCGGGTAGCGCCGGCCCAGGCATCGAGCTGCTGCTGGGGCGCGACCACCTGGTGGAGAAGATGCGCCGTTTCATTGCCATTTACGACAAGACGCTTAAAGACCAGATCACCAATATCGCCCGCATCGATCTGCGTTATTCCAACGGACTTGCCGTTGGTTGGCGGGAACCGAATGCACCGACGACGGCCCAACCCGCCGTTGCGAAGAATTAGAGAGAGGCAGGACCATGGCAAACGCGCATAGCGGCAAAATGATCGTCGGGCTGGACATCGGCACCTCCAAGGTGGTGGCGCTGGTGGGTGAGGTCGGCGAGGACGGCACCCTGGAGATCGTGGGCATCGGCACCCACCCATCGCGCGGCCTGAAGAAGGGGGTGGTGGTGAATATCGAATCGACCGTGCAGTCGATCCAGCGCGCCGTGGAAGAGGCCCAGCTGATGGCCGGCTGCCGCATTCACTCGGCGTTCGTCGGCGTGGCTGGCAATCACATCCGCAGCCTCAACTCCCACGGTATCGTCGCCATTCGCGACCGCGAAGTCAGCACCGCCGACCTCGAGCGCGTGCTCGACGCCGCCCAGGCGGTGGCCATCCCGGCTGACCAGCGGGTGCTGCACACCCTGCCGCAGGATTACGTGATCGACAACCAGGAAGGCGTGCGCGAACCGCTGGGCATGTCGGGCGTGCGTCTGGAGGCCAAGGTCCACGTGGTCACCTGCGCGGTCAACGCCGCGCAGAACATCGAGAAGTGCGTGCGCCGCTGCGGCCTGGAAATCGACGACATCATCCTCGAGCAACTGGCCTCGGCGTATTCGGTACTGACCGACGACGAAAAAGAACTGGGCGTGTGCCTGGTGGACATCGGTGGCGGTACCACCGACATCGCCATCTTCACCGAAGGCGCGATCCGTCACACCGCGGTGATCCCGATCGCTGGCGACCAGGTCACCAACGACATCGCCATGGCCCTGCGCACCCCTACGCAGTACGCCGAGGAAATCAAGATCCGCTACGCCTGCGCCCTGGCCAAGCTGGCTGGCGCCGGCGAGACCATCAAGGTGCCGAGCGTCGGCGACCGCCCACCGCGCGAACTGTCGCGCCAGGCCCTGGCCGAGGTGGTCGAGCCGCGTTACGACGAACTGTTCACCCTGATCCAGGCCGAGCTGCGTCGCAGCGGCTTCGAGGACCTGGTGCCGGCCGGCATCGTCCTCACCGGCGGCACCGCGAAGATGGAAGGCGCCGTGGAACTGGCCGAGGAAATCTTCCACATGCCGGTACGCCTGGGCGTGCCGCACAGCGTTCGGGGCCTGAGCGACGTGGTGCGCAACCCGATCTATTCCACCGGCGTGGGCCTGCTCACCTACGGCCTGCAGAAGCAGTCCGAGGATCCGTCCCTGACCGGTATCAGCAACAGCAGCAACAGCAACAACAGCTATGGCGATGAACCCAAGGGTCCAGTGCTTGAGCGACTCAAGCGTTGGGTCCAGAGCAACTTCTGAGTTTCAAAGCAGTAGTGGTAGGCGCGACAACTAGAGAACTGTAAGGAGAGGGAAAATGTTCGAGCTCGTAGACAACGTCCCGCAAAGTCCGGTCATCAAGGTGATCGGTGTCGGCGGTGGTGGCGGCAACGCCGTCAACCACATGGTCAAAAGCAACATCGAAGGCGTCGAGTTCATCTGCGCCAACACCGATGCCCAGGCGCTGAAGAACATCGGCGCGCGCACCATCCTGCAACTGGGCACTGGCGTGACCAAGGGCCTGGGTGCCGGCGCCAATCCGGAAGTCGGCCGTCAGGCCGCGCTGGAAGACCGTGAGCGCATCGCCGAGGTGCTGCAGGGCACCAACATGGTGTTCATCACCACCGGCATGGGCGGCGGTACCGGTACCGGCGCGGCGCCGATCATCGCCGAAGTGGCCAAGGAAATGGGCATCCTCACCGTCGCGGTGGTGACCCGTCCGTTCCCGTTCGAAGGCCGCAAGCGCATGCAGATCGCCGATGAAGGCATCCGCATGCTGGCTGAAAGCGTCGACTCGCTGATCACCATCCCCAACGAGAAGCTGCTGACCATCCTGGGCAAGGATGCCAGCCTGCTGTCCGCCTTCGCCAAGGCCGACGACGTGCTGGCCGGCGCCGTGCGCGGGATCTCCGACATCATCAAGCGTCCGGGCATGATCAACGTCGACTTCGCCGACGTGCGCACCGTGATGGGCGAGATGGGCATGGCAATGATGGGCACCGGTTGCGCCAGCGGCCCGAACCGCGCTCGCGAAGCCACCGAGGCGGCGATCCGCAACCCGCTGCTCGAGGACGTCAACCTGCAGGGCGCCCGTGGCATCCTGGTGAACATCACCGCAGGTCCCGACCTGTCGCTGGGCGAGTACTCCGACGTGGGTAGCATCATCGAGGCCTTCGCCTCGGACCACGCGATGGTCAAGGTCGGCACCGTGATCGACCCGGACATGCGCGACGAGCTGCACGTGACCGTCGTGGCCACTGGCCTGGGCGCGCGCATCGAGAAGCCGGTCAAGGTCGTCGACAACACCCTGCAGACCGCCCAGCAGGTGTACGAGTCGTCCAACCCGGCCCCGGTTCGCCAGGAGCAGTCGGCCGTCAACTACCGTGACCTGGAGCGTCCGACCGTGATGCGCAACCAGGCCCACGCAGGTGCCGCGGCGGCAGCTAAACTCAACCCTCAGGACGATCTGGACTACCTGGATATCCCGGCGTTCCTGCGTCGTCAGGCCGATTAATGGAATTTATCAGGGGTATAAGGGTGATTGGTGTTCAGCAAAGGCCGGGTCTGTTATCATCCCCAGCCTTTGTTGATACCTGTTCGCAATTTGCGCTGAAGCGGCCAATGCCATGATTAGACAACGCACCCTGAAGAATACCATCCGTGCCACAGGTGTCGGCCTGCACTCCGGGGAGAAGGTCTACCTGACCCTCAAGCCTGCGCCTGTCGACACCGGCATCGTCTTCCGTCGCGCCGACCTCGACCCTGTGGTCGAAATCCCGGCGCGCGCGGCCAACGTCGGCGAGACCACCATGTCGACGACGCTGGTCAACGGTGACGTCAAAGTCGATACGGTCGAGCACCTGCTCTCCGCCATGGCGGGCCTGGGCATCGATAACGCCTACGTCGAGCTCTCCGCCTCGGAAGTGCCGATCATGGATGGCAGCGCCGGACCCTTCGTATTCCTGATCCAATCGGCCGGCCTGGAAGAACAGGACGCACCGAAGAAGTTCATCCGCATCCTGCGCGAAGTGACAGTGGAAGAGGGCGACAAGCGCGCCACTTTCCTGCCATTCGACGGGTTCAAGGTGAGCTTCGAGATCGACTTCGATCACCCGGTCCTCAAGGGCCAGACCCAGAGCGCGGTCGTCGACTTCTCCAGCACGTCGTTCGTGAAGGAAGTCAGTCGCGCCCGCACCTTCGGTTTCATGCGTGACATCGAGTACCTGCGCAAGCACAACCTTGCACTGGGCGGCAGCGTGGAAAATGCCATCGTGGTCGACGAGACTGGCGTGCTCAACGAAGACGGTCTTCGTTCCGATGACGAGTTCGTCAAGCACAAGATTCTCGACGCCATTGGTGATCTGTACCTGCTGGGCAACAGCCTGATTGGCGAGTTCAAGGGCTACAAGTCCGGCCACGCGCTGAACAACCAGCTGCTGCGCAAGCTCATCAAGGAAACCGATGCCTGGGAAGTGGTCACGTTCGAAGATGCCAGCACGGCACCGATCTCGTACATGCGCCCTGTTGCGGCCGTGTAAGTTCGAACACTCTCTCTAGTGTGATTAAGGCCACCTTCGGGTGGCCTTTTTTATGGTCACCGATCCTCCATCACCCTTTAGCTTTGCGCTCCTACAGTAGGCCTTCAGTTCTTGCCCTGCGCATGCGCCGCCAGGCGCTCCAGTGCAGCCTTGAGCTTCGGATCGCTGATCCCCTCGGCCGAGCCGCGCAGGCTTTCAGCGGCCGTTTGCGAAAGCTCCGGCCCATGCCCTTCGCGCTTGGCCGGGACCAAAGGCGGCTGCACCTTGAAAAGGATGCGCGTCAGGTTGGCGAAGGCTTCCAGGGACAGGAGCTGGCGTTGCAGGCGCTTCTGCTGGTAACGCAGGCGCGTTGCCCAATGGCCGTCGGTAACCACCAGCAACAAAGTCCCTTCCTTCCACGACGCCACATGGCAATGCTCGCGCGCGGCCGGTTGCAGCTGGCTTTCCAGCAGGCGCTGCAGATGCTCCAGGCGTTCGGCCTGGTTGAGCAGCAGGCGCAGTGGCCGGGCTTTGCGCAACAGGTCGGCAGGTGGGCGGGCAGGGGTGGGTTTGTAGGCCATTGGGGGTACGCAGGGGGTGGCAAGACCGGCAGTTTAACAGATGAATGTGTGCTGCCTTCTTCGCGGGTAAACCCGCTCCCACAGCGAGGGTCGTGCTGCCTCTGTGGGAGCGGGTTTACCCGCGAATGAGGCGGGCACCTGGATGTTGATGCAAGTCATTCGCGATACGTTTCATCTTCACGCACCTTGAACTTGCGCAAAAAGCCCCTATGTTAGTCGGGCCCCCTAAAAGCGCTGTGCCAGCATCGTGGAAATCCACCACTTTCCTCACCATCGTTTCCGGGTAGAATGCTCGTTCGCATGCGGCCTATGGGCTGCACGGGCGACTTCACGGGGCCGCCCTCCATCCCTACGTGTGGAAGATCCTGCCGATATGTTTGCGCCTTTGTTAAAGAAACTTTTTGGAAGCAAGAACGAGCGCGAAATCAAGCGCATGCTCAAGACGGTGAGCGCCGTCAACGCCTTCGAAGAGAAAATGGTGGCTCTCTCTGACGAGCAACTGCGGGGCAAGACCGCAGAGTTCAAAGAGCGCCTGGCCAAAGGCGAGACCCTCGACCAGCTGTTGCCTGAAGCCTTTGCCGTGGCCCGTGAGGCCGGCAAGCGCGTGATGGGCATGCGTCACTTCGATGTCCAGCTGATCGGCGGCATGACCTTGCACGAAGGCATGATCGCAGAAATGCGTACCGGTGAAGGCAAGACCTTGGTCGGTACCCTGGCCGTCTACCTCAACGCGCTGTCCGGCAAGGGCGTGCATGTGGTCACGGTCAATGACTACCTGGCCCGCCGCGACGCCAACTGGATGCGCCCGCTGTACGAGTTCCTCGGCCTGACCGTGGGGATCGTCTCGGCCTTCCAGCCGCCTGAAGAAAAGCGCGCCGCCTATGCCGCCGACATCACCTACGGCACCAACAACGAATTCGGTTTCGACTACCTGCGCGACAACATGGCGTTCAGCCAGGACGAGAAGTTCCAGCGCGAGCTGAACTTCGCCGTGATCGACGAAGTCGACTCGATCCTCATCGACGAAGCGCGTACCCCGCTGATCATTTCCGGCCAGGCCGAGGACAGCTCCAAGCTGTACATCGAGATCAACCGCCTGATCCCGCGCCTGACCCAGCACATCGAGGAAGTCGAAGGCCAGGTGACCCAAGAGGGCCACTACACCATCGACGAGAAGAGCCGCCAGGTCGAACTCAACGAGGCCGGCCACCAGTTCATCGAGGACATGCTCACCCAGTCCGGCCTGCTGGCCGAGGGCGAGAGCCTGTACTCGGCGCACAACCTGGGCCTGCTGACCCACGTCTACGCCGGCCTGCGCGCGCACAAGCTGTTCCACCGCAACGTCGAGTACATCGTCCAGGAAGGCCAGATCCTCCTGATCGACGAACACACCGGCCGCACCATGCCGGGCCGCCGCCTGTCCGAGGGCCTGCACCAGGCCATCGAGGCCAAGGAAAACCTGAACATTCAGGCCGAGAGCCAGACCCTGGCCTCGACCACCTTCCAGAACTACTTCCGCCTCTACACCAAGCTGTCCGGCATGACCGGTACCGCCGACACCGAGGCGTTCGAGTTCGCCCAGATCTACGCCCTCAACGTGATGGTCATCCCACCGAACAAACCGTTGGCCCGCAAGGACTTCAACGACCTGGTGTACCTGACCGCCGATGAGAAATACGCCGCGATCATCGCCGACATCAAGGAAAGCATGGCCCAGGGCCGTCCGGTCCTGGTCGGCACCGCGACCATCGAAACCTCCGAGCACATGTCCAACCTGCTCAAGAAGGAAGGCATCGATCACAAGGTCCTCAACGCCAAGTACCACGAGAAAGAAGCCGAGATCATCGCGCAAGCCGGTGCGCCGGGCGCCCTGACCATCGCCACCAACATGGCCGGTCGTGGTACCGACATCCTGCTGGGCGGTAACTGGGAGGCCGAGGTTGCCGCCCTGGACAACCCGAGCGCCGAACAGATCGCCCAGATCAAGGCCGACTGGCAGAAGCGCCACCAGCAGGTGCTGGAGGCCGGTGGCCTGCACGTGATCGCCTCCGAGCGCCACGAGTCGCGGCGTATCGACAACCAGTTGCGTGGCCGTGCCGGTCGTCAGGGCGACGCCGGCTCCAGCCGCTTCTACCTGTCGCTGGAAGACAGCCTGATGCGTATCTTCGCCTCCGACCGGGTGAAGAACTTCATGAAGGCCCTGGGCATGCAGTCCGGCGAAGCCATCGAGCACCGCATGGTCACCAACGCCATCGAGAAGGCGCAGCGCAAGGTCGAAGGCCGCAACTTCGACATCCGCAAGCAGCTCCTCGAATACGACGACGTGGCCAACGAGCAGCGCAAGGTGATCTACCACATGCGCAACAGCCTGCTGGCCGCCGAGAACATCGGCGACACCATCGCCGAGTTCCGTCAGGAAGTGCTCGATGCCACCATCAGCCAGCACATTCCGCCGCAGTCGCTGCCCGAGCAGTGGGACGTGGCCGGCCTGGAAGCCTCGCTGTCCAGCGACTTCGGCATGAAGCTGCCGATCCAGCAGTGGCTCGACGAGGACGATCACCTCTACGAAGAGACCCTGCGCGAGAAGCTGCTCAAGGAAATCACCGACGCCTACCACGAGAAGGAAGACCAGGCCGGCATCGACGCCCTGCGTACCTTCGAGAAGCAGATCCTGCTGCGCGTGCTGGACGACCTGTGGAAAGACCACCTGTCGACCATGGACCACCTGCGTCACGGTATTCACCTGCGCGGTTACGCGCAGAAGAACCCGAAGCAGGAGTACAAGCGCGAGTCGTTCACCCTGTTCCAGGAGCTGCTGGAGTCGATCAAGCGCGACACCATTCGCGTGCTGTCCCACGTGCAGGTGCGCCGCGAAGACCCGGCCGAGGAAGAAGCCCGTCTGCGTCGCGAGGCCGAGGAGCTGGCCAGCCGCATGCAGTTCCAGCACGCCGCCGCGCCGGGCCTGGAAGGCGAGCAACTGGCCGAGGAGGGCGCTGAAGTCGCCGTCGCTTCGGCACCTGTGCGCAACGACATGAAGCTGGGCCGCAACGAGCCGTGCTGGTGTGGTTCGGGCAAGAAGTTCAAGCATTGCCATGGTCAGATTGAATGATCTGAATTCGCCATTGGCTTGAGATCCCGGGGCTGCTTTGCAGCCCATCGCGGCACGAGGCCGCTCCTACAGGAATTGCAACAACCCTGTAGGAGCGGCCTTGTGCCGCGAAAGGGGCGCAAAGCGCCCCCTAATTCCCGACAATTTTCTAGGAGCGCTCTAATGGCTGTTGGTCTTGGTCCCCTGCCCACCCTGCACCCGGTTCCCGGTTTCGAACTCGGTATCGCCTCGGCGGGCATCAAGCGCCCAGGGCGCAAGGATGTGGTGGTGATGCGTTGTGCCGAAGGTTCCAGCGTGGCTGGTGTGTTCACCCTCAACGCCTTCTGCGCCGCCCCGGTGATCCTCTCCAAGCAGCGTGTGCAGGGCACCGTGCGTTACCTGCTGACCAACACCGGCAACGCCAACGCCGGGACCGGCGCACCAGGCCTGGCCGCCGCCGAACGCACCTGCGCCAAGCTCGCCGAGCTGGCGGGGGTGCCGGCTGAGTCCGTGTTGCCATTCTCCACCGGCGTGATCGGCGAGCCGCTGCCGGTCGAGAAGATCGAAGGCGCGCTGCAGGCCGCGCTGGACAATCTGTCGGAAAACAACTGGGCTGAAGCCGCCACCGGCATCATGACCACCGACACCCTGCCCAAGGGCGCCAGCCGCCAGTTCCAGTTCGATGGCAAGACCATCACCGTTACCGGCATCAGCAAAGGCGCGGGCATGATCCGCCCGAACATGGCGACCATGCTCGGCTACATCGCCACCGACGCCAAGGTTGCCCCGGCCGTGCTCAAGGACCTGATGCTCGATGGCGCCAACAAGTCGTTCAACCGCATCACCATCGACGGCGATACCTCGACCAACGACTGCTGCATGCTGATCGCCACCGGCAAGGCCGATGTGCCGGAGGTGACCGAGGCCCGCGGCGAGCTGTTCGAGGCCCTGAAGAAGGCGGTGTTCGAGGTGTGCATGGAAGTGGCCCAGGCCATCGTCCGTGACGGCGAAGGCGCCACCAAGTTTGTCACCGTGCAGGTCAACGGTGGTGGCAATCACCAGGAATGCCTGGACGTCGGCTATGCCGTCGCCCACTCGCCACTGATCAAGACCGCGCTGTTCGCCTCCGACCCCAACTGGGGCCGTATCCTCGCCGCGGTCGGCCGTGCCGGCGTGCCAGCGCTGGATGTCAGCCTGATTGATGTGTACCTGGACAGCGTCTGCATCGCCAGCAAGGGCGGACGCAGCCCGAGCTACACCGAGGAGCAGGGTTCCAAGGTGATGGCCCAGGAGGAGATCACCATCCGTATCGAGCTGGGTCGTGGCCAGTGCAGCGAAACCATCTGGACCACCGATCTGTCCCACGAGTACGTGAAGATCAACGCCGAATACCGTACTTGATATAACTGCGGCCGCCTTACGGCCCTTTCGCGGCACAAGGCCGCTCCTACAAGAGCACGCGATCTCCTGTAGGAGCGGCCTTGTGCCGCGAAAGGGCTGCACGCAGCCCCATTATCCCGAATCCGCTGGAGCCCAATCATGAGCTATCACCTGATCATCGGCGACAAGCTGTATTCCTCCTGGTCGCTACGCGGCGCCCTGGCCCTCGAGCTGGCCGGCGTGCGCTACGAAGAAACCCTGGTCAAGCTCAACCAGCCTGACACCCGCCAACGCCTGCTGGCGTTCTCGGCCACCGCCAAGGTGCCGCTGCTCAAGAGCGAACACGGCGTGATCGCCGACTCTCTGGCCATCGCCGAATACCTCGCCGAACAACACCCCGAAGCCCGCTTGTGGCCCGAGGACGTCGCCGCCCGCGCCCAGGCCCGTTCGGCCTGCGCGCAAATGCACAGCGGCTTCTTCGCCCTGCGCGGTGCCATGCCATTCGACCTGTCTCGCGACCAGGCACTGGATGAAGTGCCGTTGGACGTGCAAGTCGATATCGACCGCATCGTTGCCCTGTGGAACGAATGCCGACTGGTGGCCAAGGACAGCGGCCCGTTCCTGTTCGGCCGCCCGACCCTGGCCGATGCGTTCTTCGCCCCAGTGGCCGTGCGCCTGCGCACCTACCGCGTCGCGGTGCCGGCCGAGGCCGCCGCGTACATCGAAACCATCTACCAGTGGCCAGCCTTCCAGGCCTGGCAGCAGGCTGGCCTGGCGGAGCGTGAAGGGTGAAGCGGATTCATGTTGTTGCAGCCGTCATTCGTGGCCTTGACGGTCGCATCCTGATCGCACGCCGCGCCGATACCCAGCACCAGGGTGGCCTGTGGGAATTCCCTGGCGGCAAGGTGGAGGAGGGCGAGGGCGTTGAAGCTGCGCTGGCGCGCGAGCTGCGCGAGGAGCTTGGCATCGAGGTCAGTCGCTCGCGGCCACTGATCAAGGTCAGCCACGACTACCCGGACAAGCAGGTGCTGCTGGATGTGCACGAGGTGCACGCCTTCAGCGGCGAGCCGCACGGCGCCGAGGGTCAGCCGCTGGCCTGGGTGGCCCCGCGCGACCTGGACCAGTATGCATTCCCCGAGGCCAATACGCCGATCGTTGCTGCCGCGCGGCTGCCCGATCAGTACCTGATCACCCCGGACGGGCTGGATGTGCCGCAGATGCTCAAGGGCATCCAGAAGGCCGTGGCCAGCGGTATCCGCCTGATCCAGCTGCGCGCGCCGGACATGTACGACCCCAAGTACCGCGATGTGGCGGTGGACGCGGTGGGCCTGTGCGCGGGCAAGGCGCAGTTGATGCTCAAGGGGCCGCTGGAGTGGCTGGGCGACTTCCCGTCGGCTGGCTGGCACCTGACCGCCGCGCAACTGCGCAAATACGCTGCCAAAGGCCGGCCGTTCCCCAAGGAGCGCTGGTTGGCGGCGTCCTGTCACAGTGCCGAGGAATTGGCACTGGCCGAGCAGATGGGCGTGGATTTCGTCACCCTGTCACCGGTGCAGGCGACCCAGACTCATCCCGAGGCGGTGCCTTTGGGGTGGGATGAGGCGCGGCGGTTGATCGGCGGGATCAGCCATCCGGTGTTTCTGCTGGGCGGTGTCGGGCCTGGTGAGCGGGAGCGGGCCTGGGAGGTTGGGGCGCAGGGTGTGGCCGGGATCCGGGCGTTCTGGCCTGAGAACTGAGTAATTGGGGCCGCTTTGCGGCCCATCGCGACACAAGGTGCGCTCCTACAGGTATCGCGCAGACATTGAATACTGCTCGCTACCTGTAGGAGCGGCCTTGCGTCGCGAATGGGCTGCGCAGCAGCCCCAGCAATCTCAGGCTTCAGGTTTAGGCGCAGGCTGCCACAATACCTCGTCCACCCCTTGCCGCCGCCCGATGATTCGGGCCGCGACGAACAGCAGGTCCGAAACCCGGTTGATATAGGCCAGCCCCACCCCCTCCAGCGGTTCCAGCGCATTCAGCTGCTGGCAACGCCGTTCCGCCGCCCGCGCCGCGCTACGGCAGACATGGGCCTGGGCCACCAGCATCGAGCCCCCGGGCAGGATGAAGTTCTTCAGCGACCCCAGCTCTTCGTTCCAGCGGTCGATGGCCGCCTCCAGCCGCTCCACCTCGGCAGTGTCCAACGCCTGGTAGCTGGGCATCGCCAGCTCCCCGCCAAGGTCGAACAATCGATGCTGACAAGGCGCCAGTACCTCGATCAACTCGCCAAGTCCGGCCTCGGCCAACCCCGCCAGCAACACCCCCAGCTGACTGTTGAGGCTGTCCACCTCGCCGATCGCCTCGATCCGCGGATGGTCCTTGGGCACCCGGCGGCCGTCGCCCAGGCCGGTTTCGCCCTTGTCACCGGTGCGGGTGTAGATCTTCGACAGGCGATAGCCCATGTCATGCCTCCGTGTTGGTCGCGGCCTGCGGGGCCTGGTTCAGGGGCAGGCGCAGGGTGAAGCAGGTGCCCTGGCCGGGCGTGGACTGCACTTCCATCTGCCCCTTGTGATTGTTGGTGATGATGAAATACGACACCGACAGGCCAAGGCCGGTACCCTGGCCGATCTCCTTGGTGGTGAAGAATGGCTCGAAGGTGCGCTTGCGCACGGCCTCGGGCATGCCGACGCCGTTGTCCTCGACCTGGATCTCCGCCCATGGTGGGTTCAGCCGCGTGCGCAGGGTGATGCGCCCCGGCTCGCTGGGCTGTGGACGCAGGTGGATGGCCTGGGCGGCGTTCTTCAACAGGTTGAGCAATACCTGCTCCAATTCGTTGGCGGTGCAGGGCACCGGGCCCAGCTCGGGGTCGAACTGGCGGACGATGGCCTGGCCCTTGAAGTCGAAGCCGATGGCCAGGTCGAAGTCGTTGCCGGCAATCTCCACGGCCTGGTCGATCAGCGCCGGTAGCTCGCATGGGGCCAGCTGGCGATTGCTGCGGCGGCTGAAGCTGAGCATGTGGGTGACGATCTTCGCCGCCCGTGCCCCGGCCTGCTGGATGCCGTCGAGCAGTTGCGGCACTTCGCGGCTGTCCAGATAGCGGTTGACCCGCGCCAGGTCGATGTCCAGCTCGTCGGCCTGCTCCTGGTTGCGCGGCAGGTCCGGTGACAGGCGCCGACGGATGTTCTGCACGTTGTGCAGAATCGCCCCCAACGGGTTGTTGATCTCATGGGCCATGCCGGCGGCCAGGCCGCCGACCGAGAGCATCTTCTCCGATTGCACCATCATTTCTTCCAGCGACAGGCGCTGGGTGATGTCGTCGATACGGATCACCACGCCGCGCCCGCCGCCGCCCATCAGGGGGTAGAAGGTCAGGGCGTAGTGGCGCAGGTCGTCGCCCTTGGGCCAGGTGACCCGTTCGATCTTGGCCACCCGGTGTTTCTCCACGCTTTCCTTGAGCTGCGGCAGGAATGGCTTGAGCGGCGCGAAGGCGAGGAAGATCGGCTGGTTCAGCGCCTCGTCCAGCGGCGTGCCGGAAAGCACCGTGGCCTCGTGGTTCCACTGGGTGACGTAGAGCTGTTCGTCGAGGGCGATCAGCGCCGAGGGCATCGAGTCGATGATGCTGTTGAGGTAGTTCTGGAACCCTGTGAGCTTCTTCTCGATCTTGCTGCGTACCTGGACTTCCAGCTCCAGCTTGCGGTTGGTGTGGCGGGTTTCCTCGGCCAGGCCCTGGGCCTGGTCGTAGGCGTCCTGGAACTCGTCGCGGGCACGCTTGAGCTGCTGCTCGCGGGCTTCGATGCGCGACAGCATGGTGTTGAAGGCTTCCGCCAGGCTGCCGATTTCGTCGTCGTTGCCGCGCTGGGCGCGCAGGGCGTAGCTCTCCTCGCGGGTGACCTGGCGTGACAGTTCTTCGAGGCGGTTGATCGGCAGGGTGATCAGGCGCTTGATCTGCCGGGCGATGACCAGCCACAGCAGCACGCTGAACACCAGGATCGCCAGGCTGGCCGAGAGGGTGCCGGTATAGAACGCGGTGGGCAGTTCGCTGCTGGCCACCAGCAGCAGGTGCGCGGGCGGGTTGGCGTTGCGCGGCAGGCGGATCAGCTGGGTGCTGCGAAACTCCATGAGGCGCCAGCCGTCGATGTTGCGAAAGCGCTTGGGCAGGGTCAGCGCTTCGCCATGTTGCAACTGCGCCAGCATGCGCCCGTCGCCGCCGTAGATCGCCGCGGCGCGCAGGGGCGTATAGCTGTCGAGCTCCTTGAGCAGCGCCGTGGCGTTTTCCGGCGAGTCGCCGGCGCGGGCCGACAGCTGCGGATTGGCCACCAGTTTGCCGATGGTCTGCAGGGCCTGGGGCGCCATGCTTTCCTGGGTGATCCAGTAGGCGGCACTGATGAATGCCAGGTTGGCCACCAGCAGGATGGTCACCAGCAGCACCAGCAGGGCCGCCAGCAGTTTCTGCCCGACTGGGAGGTTTTCCAGGCGTTGACGCAGGGTCATGGGTCTGAGGGTGTCCGTGTCCGTGTCCGGTGGGTGGGCGGGTCAGTCGCTGCGCAAGCCACGCGAGCGCAGGTTATCGACCAGGCGCTGCTGCAGGCGTTCCAGGTGCGGCACCGCCAGGCCATGACGACTGGCGGCGCGGCAGGCATGGCCGAGCAGGTAGTGGACCTCGGTGCGTCGACCATGGCGGACGTCCTGGTACATGGAAGAGTAGTTGGCCGCCGTGGCGACGATCACCCGCTGTACGTCCTCGTGCAGGTCGGTGGCGGCATCGGGCTGGCCGCAGCGGCGCAGCAGGCCGACCAGTTCGTCGCACAGCTGCTCGACTTCGGCCAGGTGGCCGAGTAGGCCGCCGTTCTGGCAGTCATGCAGCACGGTCAGCGGGTTGATCGCGCAGTTCAGTGCCAGCTTGCGCCACAGGCGAGTGGGGATGTCGAGTGCCCACTGGGCCGGGATACCGGCGTCGTGCAGGTCCGCGAACCAGGACGGGACGCTGGGATTGGCCGGGTCGCCCAGCCAGTTGAAACCGTGGCCGGCGAAGCGTACCTGCCAGGCGTCCTCGCGGAAGGCGCCTTCGGTGCTGGAGGCGAACACGCAACGGGCATGGGGCACCTGTTCGGCGACTTCGTCCTGGCTGCCCAGGCCGTTCTGCAACAGTACCAGTTCGGCCCCCAGGGCCAAGCGCGGTGCCAACTGCGCCACGGCGGGGGCGGCATCGTAGGCCTTGCAGGCCACCAGCAGGCGATGGATCGGGCCGTTGGCATTGGCCGTCTCGGCCGGGATCGCATACTGGCGCAGGTTGTCGTGCTCGACCAGGGCCAGCCCGCCACCGCGCTGGTAGTCGACCAGACGCTGTTGATCGCGCAGGATCAGGCGTACCGGTTTGCCGGCGCGGGCCAACCGACAGGCCCAGAGGCTGCCGAGGCTGCCGGCGCCGAGAATATGCCAGGTGCTGCTCATCTGCGTTTCGCAACCCGTTATAATGAGTCCGCATTTTAACCATCAAACCCGACGCGCTCCATCTTCAGGCCGAGCGCGCTTTTTTTTCTGGAGATCAACCATGCCTTCGTTCGACGTGGTATCGGAACTGGACAAGCACGAAGTGCAGAACGCTGTCGACAACGCCATCAAGGACCTCGACCGCCGTTATGACCTTAAGGGCAAGGGCACCTTCGAGTTCAAGGACAAGGAACAGACCGTGCTGCTGACCGCCGAGGAGGAGTTCCAGCTCGAGGCGATGCTGGAAATCCTGCGCCTGGCGCTGGTCAAGCGCAAGATCGATGTCAAATGCCTGGAAACCAAGGATCCCTACCCCTCCGGCAAGGAAAAGAAGCAGGAAGCCAAGTTCCGCGAAGGCATCGACAAGGACCTCGCCAAGAAGATTGTCGCCACTATCAAGGACGGCAAGCTCAAGGTCCAGGCGGCCATCCAGGGCGAGCAGGTACGCGTCACCGGCAAGAAGCGCGACGATCTGCAGGAAGCCATTGCCCTGCTGCGCACCAAGGAATTCGACATGCCGCTGCAGTTCAACAACTTCCGCGACTGATCGCGGCAGTGGAACCTTGATGGCCTAGTGATGTCCATGAGGTCCCGTGGCCGCTGATCGTTCAGCGGCCTGCTTTACTGTGTACTTGCCGTTCGGCATCAGGAGATGAACATGGATTTGAACGCTGAAGTCGATCAGCTGGTCCGCCAATCGCAAACCTGGATTCCATTGATCATGGAATACGGCAGCCGCCTGTTGCTGGCGCTGCTGACACTGGCCATCGGCTGGTGGATCATCAACAAGCTCAGCGCCCGCCTGGGTAAGCTGGTGGGGCTGCGCGCCGACGTGGCGCTGCAGGGGTTCATCAGCTCCCTGGCCAACATCGTGCTGAAAGTGCTGCTGATGGTCAGCGTGGCGTCGATGATCGGTATCGAGACCACCTCGTTCGTCGCCGCCATCGGTGCCGCCGGCCTGGCCATCGGCCTGGCCCTGCAGGGCAGCCTGGCGAACTTCGCCGGTGGCGTGCTGATCCTGATGTTCCGCCCGTTTCGTATTGGTGACTGGATCGAAGCCCAGGGTGTCGCAGGCACCGTGGACAGCATCCAGATCTTCCACACCGTGGTGCGCACCGGCGACAACAAGACGGTGATCATGCCCAACGGCGCGCTGTCCAACGGCATCATCACCAACACCAATCGCCAGCCGACCCGCAAGGTCGTGTTCGATGTGGGCGTGGACTACGATGCCGACCTGCAGAAGGCGCGCAACGTGCTGCTGGAGCTGGCGCAAGACCCGCGCGTGCTGCAAGACCCGGCGCCGCAAGCAGTGATCTCGACCCTGGGCGACAGCTCGATCACCGTGTCGCTGCGCATCTGGACCAAGACCGCCGATTACTGGGACGTGCTGTTCATGCTCAACGAGCATGCCCGTGACCGTCTCAAGGCCGAAGGGATCGACATTCCGTTCCCGCAGCGGGTCATCCGTGTGGTGCAGGAGGCGGCGGTGCAGTAAGCCGCGCCATCCGCCTCGCTGTCTAGCCTGGGGTAAGACTGTCCCTACAATCTTGTGGGGATGGGCTTACCCCATGTTGTTTTTCCCGCCCTTACACTTGTTCACAGCATGGGCAGTGCCAAATCTGGCATATAGCCTGACCCCGCCTCCAATACCCGATATCCGCCATGAAACCTCTGTTACACATCACTCCCCTGCGCGCCTTGCTGTTCGGCCTGACCCTGGCGTTGTTCGAACTGCTCACCTACCTTGCCAGCGACGCGGTCATGCCCGCCATGCCGGTGGTGGTCGGCGACCTGCAGGCCAGCCCCGAATACATCCCACACGCGCTGAACCTGTACCTGCTCGGTGGCGTGGTGTTGCAATGGCTGATCGGCCCCCTGGCCGATCGTTTCGGCCGGCGCCCGATGTTGCTGGTGGGCTGCCTGTTCTTCGGCCTTGCCTGCCTGGCGACGTTCTGGGCGCAGGACATTGGCCTGTTCAACCTGCTGCGCCTGTTGCAGGGCATCGGCCTGGGCTTTGTGGTCACGGTCAGCTACCCGGCGCTCAACGAAGCCTTCAGCGAAGCCGACGCCGTGCGCATGATGGCCCTGCTGGCCAATATCGCCCTGTTGTCGCCGTTGCTCGGCCCGCTGGTGGGGACCTTGATGTTGCAATGGCTGGATTGGCGCTGGCTGTTCGTTGCCTTCGCCGTGGGCGCGGTGGTGTGCTGGGTGCTGCTGTACCGCCTGATGCCGGAGACCCTCGGTGTGGAGCGCCGAGACGGTTCACGCCTGCCGTTCACGCCGATTCACCTGTTGCCGCTGCTGGCCGGTTACGCACAGTTGCTGGGTAACCGCCGGTTCGTCGCCGGCAGCGCGGCGCTGGGGCTGGTAGGGCTACCGCTGATCGGCTGGATCGGCCTGTCGCCGGTGCTGCTGATCCACGACGAAGGCCTGAGCACGATGGCCTACGCCCTGTGGCAACTGCCGGTGTTCGGCGGGCTGATTCTGGGCAACCTGATCATCAACCGCATCGCCGACCGTTATCCGTTGCCGACGCTGGTGCGTGGCGCGCTGTGGCCGTACCTGGCCGGGCTGGTGCTGCTGGTGCTGGCCACCTGGTGCTGGCCGTCGGTGACCAGCGTGGTCGCGGGTATGGCGCTGTATGCCCTGGGCCTGGGCGTGGCCAACGCGGTGCTGTACCGCATGACGCTGTTCTCTAGCGAGCAGAGCAAGGGCCTGGTGTCGGCCATGCTGGGGATGATCACCATTGCCCTGCTGGGGCTGGGCGGCGTGGTGCTGGCGATGCTTGGCGCCGGGGCGAGCCTGCTGCACTTCGCCGTCGCCGCTGGCGTGGCGGGGGCACTGGCGCTGTTGCCGCTGTGGTTCGTGGTGGGTGGCCGCTCCGGGGAAGGGGCTGTCACTCAGTAAGCCCGAGTCCTGTAGGAGCGGCCTTTTGCCGCGAAAGGGGCGCAGCGCGCCCCCCGGCAATAGTCATGTAGGGGTTCTGATTGCCGGGGCCGCTATGCGGCCCTTTCCGGCCGGTCCTGCTTCAGGGTTGCTCGGCGGCAGAGTTATTCACCGGCACCGGCTTTCCCCGGCCGACTTCCTGGCGCCAATGCAGGGCGATCAGGATCAGCGTCGGCACACCGAGCAGGGCGGTGATCAGGAAGAAATCGTGGTAACCGAATTTCTCTACCATCACCCCTGAATACCCACCGATCAGGCGCGGCAACAGCAGCATGATCGAGCTGAGCAGGGCGTACTGGGTGGCCGAGAACTTCAGGTTGGTCAGGCTCGACAGGTAGGCGACGAAGGCCGAGGTGGCGAGCCCCGAACTGAAGTTGTCCAGCGAGATGGTCACCACCAGCATTTCCACGTTCGGGCCCATGTCGGCCAGCATCAGGAACAGGATGTTGGTGGCCGCCGAGGCCGCGCCGCCGATGAACAGGATCGGCAGGATGCCGAAACGCACGATCAGCAGGCCGCCGGCGCCGGCGCCGACCAGGGTCATGATCAGGCCGAAGATCTTGCTGACGCTGGCGATCTGGTCCTTGGTGAAGCCCATGTCGATGTAGAACACGTTGGCCATCACGCCCATCACCGTGTCGGACATGCGGTAGGTGGCGATCAGCCCGAGCAACAACAATGCCTGCCAGCGGTAGCGCGCGATGAAGTCGTTGACCGGCGTGAGCACCGGCGCCAGGCCGCGACGGCCCAGGGACGACAGGCAAGCCCAGGTCAGCAGCACATAGAGGATCAGGCGCAGGAAGGCACGGTCCTCGAGCAGCAGGTCGAGCATCGTCGAATCGCCGAAGACCACGCTGGCCCAGTCGGTGTTGAACATCTGGGTGAAGCTGGCCGGTACCGAGACCAGCAGGATGATCAGCACGAATACCGAGGCCAACTGATGCATCAGGCCGTAGCGGGCGGCGGACAACTGGGTGCGCAGTGGCACGGGCGGCTCGCGCATCACCAGGGTGGTGAACACCGCGGGCAGCATCAGCACGCCGAACAGCACGTAGGTGCCGGTCCACGCCTCATGCAGATAACTGAAGCCGGTGGAGCCGAACCACTCGGCGAAGAACAGCGCGCCTGCGGTGGCGAGCAGGGCGGCGACCCGGTAACCGGCCATGTAGCTGGCGGCCAGGGCAGCCTGGCGCTGGTCGTCGGCGATCTCCAGGCGGTAGGCGTCGACGGCGATGTCCTGGGTAGCCGAGGCGAAGGCCACCAGCACCGCCAGGGCTATCAGCCACGACAGGTGTTTCTGCGGGTCGCAGAAGCCCATGCCGATCAAGCCGAGCACCACCAGTACCTGCGACAGCAGCAACCACGAGCGGCGCCGGCCCATGCCGCCCAGCAACGGCAGGCGCCATTGGTCGAGCAGCGGCGACCACACCCACTTGAAGGCGTAGGCCAGGCCGATCAGGCTGGCATAACCGATGGTTTCACGCGCGACACCCGCCTCGCGCAGCCATACGGAGAGGGTCGAGAACACCAGCATGTACGGCATGCCGGCGGCGAATCCGAGCAGCAAAAGCACCAGGGTTGACGGGCTGGCATAGGCAGCGAGCGCAGCGCGCCAGGTTTTACGGGGCATGGGCCAACATCTGCCTCAAGGTTTGCGAAAACAAAGCGCGCACTCTAACCGCTGTGCTCCATCGGGCGCCAGCCATGGCGCGCCATATCCACACGATTATTGGCCACATTCACGCCTTCTGCGCGCAAGCGGGCACGTTGTTCGTCGCCCGAGGGCGTGCCCAGCGCCAGGCTCAGGCGCCCGCCCGCAGCCAGTACCCGGTGCCAGGGCAGGCGCGTGTCGCTGGGCAATTGCCCGAGGGTGCGTCCGACCCAGCGCGCGGCACGGCCGAGGCCCGCCAGTTCGGCCAGTTGGCCGTAGCTGACCACCTTGCCGGCGGGGACTTGGCCCAGTACCGAATACAACGCCATTCGTCGGGCCTCGGCATCTTCCGGTGGCGGTGCGAGTGCTGTGGACATCAGGGCGCTACTGGCCTGTGGATGAAACCAGACAGGCGGTCGGGGCAAATGCGAGTGGAACTCATCGGCATGGTCTGGGTCTGTCCTTGCTCAGGTCGTCGGTATCTGGATAATGCCCGGCTTTTTTCGTCGAATCGAACCTCAATTGCGCTTATGTATTCTAGAACCCTGCTGTGCCTCGTAGCTGTTTCCCTCTGCGCCCCGGCGCTCGCCGACACTGTCTGGATGAAGAACGGTGACCGCCTGAGCGGCAAGATCAAGGTCTTCGATGGCGGCAAACTGCTGCTGGAAACGCCCTACGGCGGCTCCATCGCCCTGGACTGGAAGCAGGTGCAGACCCTGGAAAGCGACCAGGAGTTGCTGGTCAAGCAGGACGCCTACAGCGGTGAGAAGGCCAAGTCGCTCAAGGCCGCCGAGCCAGGCAAGGTGACCCTGGCCAATGGCGAGGCACCGAAGACCGTCGATCTGGCCAGCATCGAGCAGATCATGAAGCCGCGTCCGCTGGTCGAGGACCTCCTGTGGAAGGGCAACGTCGATGTGGCGATGGACTACAAGCGCGCCGAGAACGACACCGACGACTATGACATCAGCTTCAAGACCACCGCCCGCCACGGGCGTTGGCGGCACAACGCCGAAGGCGAGTACAACCGCGAGACCAAGGACGACGTCACCACCACCAATAACTGGAGCGCCGAGTACGCCCTGGACCGCTTCATCACCGAGAAGTGGTTCTGGCAGGGGCGCTTGGAATACAAGCGCGATCACATCGAGGACCTGGCGCGCCAGCGTACCGTCGGTACCGGCCCGGGCTACCAGTTCTGGGATGACGAACTGGGCGCGTTCTCGCTGGGTTCGCTGATCAACCGCACCGATTTCGAATACCGCGACGGCGGCAAGGACAACTTCTATGCCGGCGCGGTGAAGTGGGACTACAACCGCTACCTGATCGGCAAGCGGGTCGAGTTCTTCACCAACGGCGAGTTCGGCAAGCCGTTTGGTGGTGTCGCCGACTACTCGCTGGATGCCGAGATGGGGCTGCGCTACAAGGTCACCGAGTGGGCTTCGCTGAACCTCAAGGCCGAGAAGGACGTGATCAAGGGCACGCGCGACAGTGACCTGGACAAGACTCGCTATACCGCCGGGTTTGGTGTTACCTGGTAAGTCGAGCCGGTAAAACACTGTGCATGCTCTTTGTTGTAGCGGCCTTGTGTCGCGATAGGGCCGCAAAACGGCCCCAGGATCTCAACGACAAGGCAGACATTGCCGGGGCCGCGTTGCGGCCCTATCGCGACACAAGGCCGCTCCTACAGGGGTATGTGTAGTCAAGCAAGCCTACACGTGAGCCGGCTTGCGCAGCATGCCCAGTGGCAGCAGCGGGTGATAATGCTTATCTTGTCACCCATCCAGTCCGCCGCCAGGAGCCTCTCCAGTGAGTACCAACGCCCTTCGTCCCGCCCGGGAACTGCTGCTCAAGGAATACCGCGGCGTACTCTCCACCCACTCCAAGTCCATGCCCGGCTTCCCGTTCGGCTCGGTGGTGCCTTATTGCCTGGACGCCGAAGGCCATCCGCTGATCCTCATCAGCCGCATCGCCCAGCACACCCACAACCTGCTGAAGGACCCCAAGTGCTCGCTGCTGGTTGGCGAGCGGGAAGCGGAGGATGTGCAGGCGGTAGGGCGCCTGACCCTGATGGCCGAGGCGCGCAAGCTCACCGACGAGGCCGCCATCGACGCAGCCGCGGCGCGCTATTACCGCTACTTCCCCGAGTCGGCGAACTACCACAAAGCCCATGACTTCGACTTCTGGGTGTTGCAGCCGGTACGTCATCGCTATATCGGCGGTTTCGGTGCCATTCACTGGCTCGACCAGGTGACTCTGGCCAATCCGTTCGCCGGCAAGGCCGAGGCGAGCATGATCGAGCACATGAACAGCGATCACGCCAATGCCATCGCTCATTACGTCGAGCTGAGCGGCCTGCCGCGCAGCGCGCCCGCCGAGATGGTCGGCATCGACAGCGAAGGCATGCACCTGCGGATCGGCCAAGGGGTGTACTGGCTGGCGTTTCCGGAACCCTGCAACACACCGACACAAGTCCGCGAAGCCTTGGTATTGCTGGCCCGCGCCGACCAGTGGCCGGTTGCGGTGAATGTCGAGGGTTGAAAACCGGCAGCCAGGCATCCATCTGATGGTTTTACAGGAAGGTTCTCTTCCGCCGAGGAATCCTTGATGCGTGCTTTTCTACTGCTGTTACTGCTTTTCCCTGTGCTGGAGCTGTTCGTCTTCGTCAAGGTCAGCGCCGCCATTGGTTTCTTCCCCGCGTTGCTGCTGATCATCGCCGGCTCCGCCCTGGGTGTGCTGGTCATGCGCATGGCGGGCCTGGCCACCGCGCTGCGTGCCCGTGAGAGCCTGCAGCGCGGCGAACTGCCCGCCGAGGACATGTTCCAGGGCCTGATGCTGGCGGTCGGTGGTGGCTTGCTGTTGGTGCCGGGCTTTATCAGCGATGTGCTGGGCCTGCTTTGCCTGCTACCGTTCAGCCGCCGCCTGGTGGCCGCGAAGATGCGTCGTCGCGCCGAGGAGCAGGCCCTGCGCCAGCGGGCGTTCCAGGACGATCCGTCGCAGGCCCGGCCACGTGAGGGCGGCCACCGTCCGAACGTGATCGAGGGCGAGTACGAACGTCGCGATAAATGACACCTCTGGGGCCGCCAAGCGGCCCCGCTTTTTGTCGGCAGTGCGGCCGAACGAAAAAAATTCCCTATCAAGCCTTGTAATCGATTTTGCCGGCCTCATGTATGTGGTCACCGCAAGGTTTCTGGTGGCGACACCAGACATGACTCAGGTGGTTCGCCCATGGCGGGCCACCCCCGGCAACGCCGGACCGTATCAACCTGCCGGTGTCGACACCGGCCGATGAAAACCACTATTTGGGAGAGATCGACAATGAAGCTTCGTCCTCTGCATGACCGCGTCGTTATCCGCCGCAGCGAAGAAGAATCGAAAACCGCTGGCGGTATCGTCCTGCCGGGTTCGGCCGCTGAAAAACCAAACCGCGGCGAAGTCGTCGCCGTCGGCACCGGTCGCATCCTGGACAACGGCGAAGTGCGCGCGCTGGCCGTGAAAGTGGGTGACAAAGTGGTTTTCGGCCCTTACTCGGGCAGCAACACCGTGAAAGTCGATGGCGAAGACCTGCTGGTCATGGCCGAGAACGAAATCCTCGCCGTCATCGAAGGCTGATTTCCCCGACTTCCCGTTACTCCAAAGAATTCCAAGGATTAAACGATCATGGCTGCTAAAGACGTAAAATTCGGCGATTCCGCTCGTAAGAAAATGCTGGTTGGTGTCAACGTTCTGGCTGACGCGGTAAAAGCGACCCTCGGCCCGAAAGGCCGTAACGTGGTCCTGGCCAAGAGCTTCGGCGCGCCGACCATCACCAAGGACGGCGTTTCCGTCGCCAAAGAAATCGAACTGAAAGACGCTTTCGAGAACATGGGCGCCCAGCTGGTCAAGGAAGTCGCTTCCAAGGCCAACGACGCTGCCGGTGACGGCACCACCACCGCTACCGTTCTGGCCCAGGCCATCGTCAACGAAGGCCTGAAAGCCGTCGCTGCCGGCATGAACCCGATGGACCTCAAGCGCGGCATCGACAAGGCCACCGCCGCCGTTGTCGCCGAGCTGAAGAACCTGTCCAAGCCATGCGCCGACTCCAAGGCCATCGCCCAGGTCGGCACCATCTCCGCCAACTCCGACAACTCCATCGGTGAAATCATCGCCGAAGCCATGGAAAAAGTCGGTAAAGAAGGCGTGATCACCGTTGAAGAAGGCTCGGGCCTGGAAAACGAACTGTCCGTCGTAGAAGGCATGCAGTTCGACCGTGGCTACCTGTCGCCGTACTTCGTCAACAAGCCGGACACCATGGTTGCCGAGCTCGAAGGCGCGCTGCTGCTGCTGGTGGACAAGAAAATCTCCAACATCCGTGAGCTGCTGCCAGTACTGGAAGCCGTCGCCAAGGCCGGCCGTCCGCTGCTGATCGTTGCCGAGGACGTCGAAGGCGAAGCCCTGGCCACCCTGGTGGTCAACAACATGCGCGGCATCGTCAAGGTCGCTGCGGTCAAGGCCCCTGGCTTCGGCGACCGCCGCAAGGCCATGCTGCAGGACATCGCCGTCCTCACCGGCGCCACCGTGATCTCCGAAGAGATCGGCCTGTCCCTGGAAACCGCCACCCTGGAGCACCTGGGTAACGCCAAGCGCGTGATCCTGTCCAAGGAAAACACCACCATCATCGATGGTGCTGGCCAGGAATCCGACATCCAGGCTCGCGTCACCCAGATCCGCGCCCAGGTTGCCGACACCACTTCGGACTACGACCGTGAGAAGCTGCAAGAGCGTCTGGCCAAGCTGGCTGGCGGTGTTGCCGTGATCAAGGTCGGTGCCGGCACCGAAGTCGAAATGAAAGAGAAGAAAGCCCGCGTTGAAGACGCCCTGCACGCTACCCGTGCTGCCGTCGAAGAAGGCGTGGTGCCTGGCGGTGGTGTGGCCCTGGTTCGCGCCCTGGCCGCCATCGCTGAGCTCAAAGGCGACAACGAAGACCAGAACGTCGGTATCGCCCTGCTGCGTCGCGCCGTCGAAGCCCCGCTGCGCCAGATCACTGCCAACGCCGGCGACGAGCCAAGCGTTGTCGCTGACAAGGTCAAGCAAGGTTCGGGCAACTTCGGTTACAACGCCGCTACCGGCGAATACGGCGACATGATCGAGATGGGTATCCTGGACCCAGCCAAGGTCACTCGTTCGGCCCTGCAAGCCGCAGCTTCGATCGGCGGTCTGATGATCACCACCGAAGCCATGGTTGCCGACCTGCCGGAAGACAAGCCAGCTGCTGGCGGCATGCCAGACATGGGCGGCATGGGTGGCATGGGCGGCATGATGTAAGCCAGCCTCACCCGTAGCACCCAGTAAAAGCCCCGGCTCGCGAGAGCCGGGGCTTTTCTTTTTTCGGTAGTGGCCTCTTCGCGGGTAAACCCGCTCCCACAGGGATTGCAACACGCCTGTGGGAGCAACTGTCTTGCTCAACTGCTAAAGCTAGCGCGGTCGCTGTGGGAGCGGCTTCAGCCGCGAACACCGGCGCAGCCGGTGCCAGGCACCGCGTCGCCTTCTTCGCGGCGGTTCGGCGCCCCGATAAACCCGCTCCCATAGGTGTGGTGCATGCCCTGAGGCCGGAGCGGTCGCTGTGGGAGCGGGTTTACCCGCGAATCAGGCGACGTTGCGCTGGATGGCGGGTGCTTCCACCGGCCTGCGCCGGTACAGGACCAGGTAATACGAGCCCAGCCCGATCAACCAGCAGAACACCGCCGTCCACACGTTGTGCGACAAGAAGTGCGCGCCCTGCATCATCCGGCCCACCGACAGCACCGAGCCCGCCGCGAATGCCAGCAGTAACGCAGCCCGGGCCAGCCGCGGCTTGCGATCGCGCAGCACAAAGAACAGCGCGAACAGGCAGAACCCGGTGGCGGCATGCCCACCTGGCCAGCACAGGCCCGGCTTGTCGGTGGCTGGACGGGGTTCGAGCAGCTTGCTGTAGGTTTCCTTGCCGCCGAACTGGCTCAGGCTCCAGGGGCACTGCACCTGGGTCAGTTGCTTGAGCGGGGTGACGAAGGCGGTGGACAGCGCCAGGGCCAGCACCAGGCAGCCCAGCTCGCGGCGCCAACTGAACAGCCGCTGCCACAGGAAACTCAGGGCGAAGGCGATGATGCTCAGGACCCCGAGCACGATCACCCCTTGCTTGACCCGATCATGCAGGATGGTTTCCAGCAGGTAGCTGTGGCGGCCGATGAACTGGCCGGCCAGCGGATCGTAGAACAGCTCGGCCAGGTCCATGTCCAGCGAGGTCCATTCCAGCAGGACCAGCGCCACGACGGTGACGAAAGGGATACCCAGGTACAGCCAAGGGTTGATCGGACGAGGGCGGACGGATGCCTGCATGGTGACTCCGGCAAGTGAAGGGCGGGTGTGGAAAAGACCGGGCATTGTCGTGCGCCCGCTATCCTGTGTCCGTGAAGGATCAGTGAAAATTCCGTCAAGTTCGGTGATTTCAGCGCAGGGCTGGCACCGCGCGGGCGATGGCCTTAAGCTGCGCCTGCCGCGCCCTGCGAAGCGCCGCACAGGAGACCCCGATGCGTATTCTTTTGGTTGAAGACAACCGCGATATCCTCGCCAACCTGGCCGACTACCTCGGTATGAAGGGCTATACCGTCGATTGCGCCCAGGATGGCCTGTCCGGCCTGCACCTGGCCGCCACCGAGCACTACGACTTGATCGTGCTCGACATCATGCTCCCCGGCATCGACGGCTACACGCTGTGCAAGCGCCTGCGCGAGGATGCCCGCCGCGACACGCCGGTGATCATGCTCACCGCCCGCGACCAGCTGGACGATCGTCTGCAGGGCTTCCGTTCCGGGGCCGACGATTACCTGCTCAAGCCGTTCGCGCTGTCGGAGCTGGCCGCCCGCATCGAAGCCGTGCTGCGTCGAGCCCAGGGCGGCGGGCGCCGCACGCTGCAGGTCGCCGACCTGAGCTACGACCTCGATACCCTGGAGGTCACCCGCCAGGGCCGCCTGCTCAAGCTCAACCCGGTCGGCCTGAAGCTGCTGGCCGTGCTGATGCAGAAAAGCCCGCACGTCCTGCGGCGCGAAGTGCTGGAGGAAGCCCTGTGGGGGGATGACTGCCCGGACAGCGACAGCCTGCGCAGCCATGTCCACCAGTTGCGCCAGGTGATCGACAAGCCGTTCGACAAACCCTTGCTGCATACCGTCCATGGCGTCGGCTATCGCCTCGCCGAGGGTCGCGATGGAGTTTAAGCAAAGTCTTGCCCAGCGCATCATCATCGCCTTTGCGCTGATGAGCGCGCTGGTTGCCGGGGCCTTCGCCTTCGGCATCGTCGCCACCGTGCACCTGGTCGAGGAACGCCTGATCTCATCGGTGCTTGGCGGCGATCTGCAACGCCTGCTGCGCATGGACAGCGTCAGCGACTGGAGCCACCGGCCACGTCCTGACCAGTTGTTCTATTTCAGTGGCGGGCGCGACGATTTCGAGTTGCCCAAGGACCTGCGCCACTTGGATGTTGGGTTCCACGAGGTGTTTCGCGACCAGCTGTCGTATCACGCCATGGTCGAGATCGTCGACGGGCGGCGCTATGTGCTGCTGCAGGACCAGAGCGATTTCGAGGAGCGCGAGCGGCTGTTGTTCGCCGTGGTGGTGGTGGGCTTCGTGCTCAGCTTGGCCTTGGCAGTGATCCTTGGCTGGCTGCTGGCGCGGCGGGTGATGGCGCCGGTGATCCGCCTGGCGCGCCAGGTGCGTCATCGCGACCAATTGCTGGGCCTGGCGCCGCCCTTGGCGCCGGATTACGCCGCGGACGAGGTCGGCCAGTTGGCGCTGGCCTTCGATGACACTTTGGGGCGCCTGCGTGACGCCCTGACCCGGGAGCGCCTGTTCACCAGCGACGTCAGCCACGAACTGCGCACGCCATTGATGGTGCTGGCCACTTCGTGCGAGCTGTTGATGGAAAACCCCACCCTCGAAAGCCGCGCGCGCAGCCAGGTCGAACGCATCGCCCGGGCGACCGAAGAGATGCGCGAGCTGGTCAAGACCTTCCTGATGCTGGCGCGGGCCCAGCGCGACGAGGGCGCGGTGGCCTCGCGGGCAACCTTGCGCGAGGTCGGGGACGACCTGATCGGCGTCTGGCGCGACACCATCGAGCAGAAGGGCCTGGCGCTTTACTACGAGGGGCGGGCGAGTGCCAGCCCGGTGCTGTACAACGCCACCTTCCTGCAATCAGTGATGGGCAATCTGCTGCGCAACGCTGCCCACTACACCGACGGCGGCTACATCCGCCTGTGTCTTGAGGCTGATGGTTTCAGTGTCGAGGACAGCGGTGTGGGGATCCCGGAGGAGCAGCGCGAGGCGATGTTCCGGCCATTCGTGCGCGGTGACGAGCGCCGTGGCGAGGGCCTGGGGCTTGGCCTGTCGCTGGTGCAGCGGATATGTGACGACCAGGGATGGCGGGTGACCCTCACCGCGACATTGCCCCATGGCTGCCGCTTCCAGGTCGACCTGAGCCAGGGCACCCCCGTGGTGCAGGACAGTGAAGGCCGCGACGGTTTATTGGATCCGGGTTAACGTTCGGTAACATCTGCAGTCGGTTCTGACAGATTTTTCACATCGACATGACCTGACGCCAACGCTTGCCTGCATAAGGTGAGCGCACTGGAGTCAGGAGATGTCCAATGCGTAGCCCCATCAAACTTGCGTTCTCGGAGAAATACGACCGGGACCATGCCCGTGAGTATTTCCTCAAGCACCAGGATGGCCTGGCCCGTCGCCTTTCCCATCAGCGCGACGAGCAACTGGCCCGACGTGCTCTGGCGCTGGCCGGTGAGCCGGGCTTGGTGCTTGACTTGCCCTGCGGCGCCGGGCGTTTCTGGCCGTTGTTGGCGGAAAAGGCCAACCGGGTCATCATCGGTGCGGACAATTCCGCCGCGATGATCGAGACAGCTTGTGCGGCACAACCGCCAGAGGTGGTGGCGCGGGTACGCCCTTTGCAGACATCTGCCTTCGCCATCGACCTGCCGGACAATGCGGTGGACAGTATTTTCTGCATGCGGCTGTTCCATCACATTGGCGATCCGGCCCATCGTCGGGCGATTCTTTCAGAGTTTCAACGGGTTAGCCGTGATAGCGTGATCATCTCGCTGTGGGTGGATGGCAACTTCAAGGCTTGGCGACGCCGCAAGCTGGAGACGCGCCGCAGTGCTCGGGCAGCGCAAGATCACTACCAGAATCGGTTTGTGTTACCAGCGGCTACAGTTGAAGAGGAATTTTCCTCAGCCGGCTTCAGAATTCAGGAACGTCTCGACTTCCTGCCGTTCTATGCCATGTGGCGAGTGTACGTATTGCGCAAGGGGTAGACATTGATGGCGGTAGCCGAAAAACAAGCTGGGCAGTTCGCTTACTACTGGCAGCAACAGGGTGAATGGGTTGAGGAACCCAACCAGCGGCGCGGTGGTGAGAGTGGCGTGCAGCGCTTGAGCGACGGGCAGGGGCATTTGCTGTATGCCAAGCGCCAGGTCGGGCATATCTATCGCAGCCTGCTGCATCCATTTGGCCGGCCCACGGTGTTGCGTGAGCTTGATGCGTTGCACAGCTTCGAGCAGTTGGGCGTGCGCGTGCCGCGTATTGTCTATGCGGGGGCCGAGCGGGATGCCGACCATCAATGGCGTGCCTTGTTGGTCAGCGAGGCGCTCGAGGGGTTTGTCGATCTGGATACCTGGCATGCCGAGGGGGCCCGCGATCGTTATCCGCAGGTGGTGCACGAGCGGATGCTCAAGGACCTGGCGGACAACCTGGCGCGCATGCACCTGGGGCACTGGCAGCATGGTTGCCTGTACGGCAAGCACGTGTTCGTCAAGGTGATCGGCGAGGGTGAGCAGGCGCGGGTCGAGGTGGCCTTGCTGGACCTGGAGAAGTGCCGGCGACGGATCAGTTGCCAACGGGCGGCGTACAACGATCTGCGTCAGTTGCGGCGCCACTCGTCGATGAGTGATGCGCAATGGCAGACGTTGCTCTACTTTTACCAGATGGCGTTTGGCAGCGCTGTCAAAGGGTTAGAGCAATGAAACTAGAAATAGCTCGAGCTTTGTTCCTGGTTGCGGCGTTGGCGGTGACTACCGCGGCGGCGGCGGCTTGGGAGCAGCCGCGGCCTACGGTGTTCAGCAAGGCTGAGGTCGGTGGGTTGTGTCCGCTGCCGCGGGTGGCCAAGGTCGAGCAGGCGCAGGCTCAGCCGGATCATGATTTGTTGCTGTTTCTGTTTGGGATGAGGCAGGGGTTACGGCCGTTTGGCTAAATGCTGGCTGGCGCCAGGGGCTTTAGGAAGTTCCTGGCGTTTTGGTTTTAGCGAATATGCGTTGTTTGGTTGTTTGGTTGTTTGGTTGTTTGGTTGTTTGGTTAGTTGTAGGTTTTGGTTTTTTTATGTGCATTCATTTTTGATGTCGACGCATAGTCACCTTTCCGCCCTTACGGCGGGTAACTTTTTGAAGGATCAAAAAGTCACCAAAAAATCCTCGCTCCATTCATCCGGCCCTCCGCTACGCTCCGGGATCCCTCACTCCAGCCTTGCTCCCGGGAGGACCGCGCTGTAGGGCCCATCCTGGGCCCCAGCGCTTGACGGGCATCCATGCCCGTCACCTCCCTCCGCAAGGCCTGCGTTCGGCCTCCTGAAGTCGCGAAGTTAGGGGCGGCGCCTGCACTGGCGCAGCTGTCGCTAGTTGCATGTCTGCGATCTCCAGGGCCCTTTCGCGGGTAAACCCGCTCCCACAGGAAAGTGGTGGAGGTTGAAGTATGCATAACCCTGTGGGAGCGGGTTTACCCGCGAAAGGGCCGGAGCAGTCAATATTTAAATAACTGCCAGAAATCAATTTAAAACTTCTGCTCTTGCTCTTGCTCTTGCTCTTGCTCTTGCTTCTAAGCGCGCGATAGTTCAGGCGCCGCCAATTGCGACTTCAGGAGGCCGAGCGGAGTTCTTGCGAAGGGAGGTGACGGGCATGGATGCCCGTCAAGCGCTGCGCCCCAGGATGGGGCGTTCAGCGCGGTCCTCCCGGGAGCAAGAACGGAGCGAGGGGACCCCGGAGCGCAGCGCAGGGGCCGGATGAATGGAGCGAGCGGTTTTTGCCTACTTTTGCCCGCGTGCAAAAGTAGGTCGCCGTAAGGGCGAAAAGATGACTAAATGTCGACATCATCTACGAATGCACGTAAAGAGATCAAAACCCACGCTATAAAACCCGAACCCACTACCCCTCAACCCGTCCCCCCTGATGCGCCAAAACCGTATAAATGCAGGGCAACACAAACAACGTAAACAGCGTCCCAATCGACATCCCGGTAGCAATCACCGTCCCGATATCGAACCGACTCACAGCCCCCGCTCCGCTAGCCAGAATCAGGGGCACCATGCCAAACACCATGGCCGCCGTGGTCATCAGCACCGGCCGCAAACGAATTGCCGCCGCTTCCTCGATCGCCTCGCGCACCCCAAGCCCCTTCTCCTCTCGCAGCTGGTTGGCAAATTCGACAATCAGAATCCCATGCTTGGTGATCAGCCCGATCAAGGTCACCAACCCCACCTGGGTATAGATATTCATGCTCGAAACCCCCAGGAACAAAGGCACCAGCGCCCCGCAGATGGACAGCGGCACGGTCACCAGAATCACCAGCGGATCACGGAAACTCTCGAATTGCGCCGCCAGCACCAGGAAGATGATCGCCAGCGCCAGGCCAAAGGTCACCCACAGCGCGCTGCCTTCCTGGACGAACTGCCGCGCCGCCCCGGCATAGTCCACCGAAAAGCCCTCCGGCGCTTCCTCGCGGGTGATGGCGCGCACGGTCTCCAGCGCCTCGCCGATGCTGACCATCGGCACCCCCTGGATAATCGCCGAGTTGAGCTGCTGGAACTGGTTGAGCTGGCGCGGCCTGGCGCGGTCGCTGAGGCTGATCAGGGTCGACAGCGGCAGTAGCTGGCCCTGGTCGTTCTTCACGTAGTAGTTGTTCAGCCAACCAGGGCTGGCGCGATAAGGCCGCTCAACCTGGGCAATCACCTTGTAGCTGCGCCCCTCGAGGGTGAAACGGTTGATCTCGCCCTCGCCCAGCAGGGTCGCCAGGGTGCCACCCAGGGTGTCCATCGACACGCCCATCTGCGCGGCCTTGGCGCGGTCGATGTCGACCACCACCTCAGGCTTGTCGAAGGCCAGGTCGATATCGAGGAAGGCGAACTTGCCCGAGGCCTGGGCACGCTCCTTGACCCGTTGGGCCACTTCCAGCAGGGCCGGGTAGTCGCCGGCGGTGTTGATCACGAACTGGAAGGGCAGGCCCTCACCGGTGCCTGGCAGCGAGGGCAGGTTGAAACCAAAGATCTGCAGGCCGCCGATCTGCTCAAGCTCGGCCTGCACCAGCGGTAGCAACTGCATCTGGGTACGCTGGCGTTCGTTCCACGGCTTGAGCAGGAAACCGCCAATGCCGCTCTGCACGCCATTGAAACCGTTGATCTGGAATGACGAGTAATACTCGGGAAAGCGCTTGAACAGCGGGGTGAACTGGTCGGTATAGGCATTGAGGTAATCCAGGTTGGCGGTCTGCGGTGAACTGCTCATCATGAAGATCACCCCCTGGTCCTCGTCCGGCGCCAGCTCGTTGCGGGTGAACATCAACAACACCGGGATCAGGCACAGGATCAGTACGGCGAACACCAGCACCACCGGGCGGCTTTCGAGGGTGCCGTGCAACAGGCGCTGGTAGCGCACCTTCAGGCCGTCGAAGATCAGGTCCAGGCGATGGGCCAGGCCGCTGGGGTTCTGTTGGTGACGCAGCAGCAGGGCGCACATCATCGGCGACAAGGTCAGGGCAACCACGCCGGAGATCACCACCGCGCCGGCCAGGGTCAGGGCGAACTCCTTGAACAGCGCGCCGGTCAGCCCGGTAAGGAAACCGATCGGCGCGTACACCGCCGCCAGGGTGATGGTCATCGACACCACCGGCACCGCGATCTCCCGGGCGCCTTCCAGGGCCGCCTGCAGCGGTGTCTTGCCCTCCTCGATGTGGCGGTGGATGTTCTCCACCACGACGATGGCGTCGTCCACCACCAGGCCGATGGCCAGTACCATCGCCAGCAACGTCAGCAGGTTCAGCGAGTAGCCCATCAGTTGCATGAAAAACAGCACGCCGATCATCGACAGCGGGATGGTTACCACCGGGATCAGCACCGAACGCAGGGCGCCGAGGAACAGGAACACCACGACGATGACGATCAGCACCGCCTCGCCGAGGGTCTTGATCACCTCATCGATGGACGCCTGGATGAACAGCGTGGCGTCGTAGGCGATCGACACCTTGAGGTTCGACGGCAGTTCCTCCTCCAGTTGCGGCATGAGCCGGCGCACTTCCTTGATCACCTCCAGCGGGTTGGCCGCCGGTGTGGCCTTGATGCCGATGTATACCGATGGCGTGCCGTCGAAGGAACTGACCGTGTCGTAGTTCTCCGCGCCCATCTCCACCCGCGCCACATCGCCGAGCAGCACCCGGGTGTCGCCAGCGGTCTTGACCGGCAGCGCGGCGAAGGCCTCGGCGGACTTCAGCTCGGTGGTGGCATTGATGCTGGTGACCACATACTCGCCTTTGACCTCGCCGGCGGCGGAGAGAAAGTTGTAGCGGCGCACGGCATTGCTCACGTCCACCGCCGACAGGCCGAAGCCGGCCAGTTTCACCGGGTCGATCCAGATGCGCATGGCAAACACCTGGTTGCCGAGGATCTCGGCCTCGGCCATGCCCGGCAAGGTGGCCAGCTTGGGCTGGATCACCCGCGACAGGTAGTCGGTGATCTGTGGGTTGCTCATCTCGTTACTGAAGAAACTCAGGTACATCAGCGCCGAAGCATCGGCCGCTTCCTTGCTCAGCACCGGGTCCTCGGCGTCCTGGGGCAGCTTGTTGCGTACTTCGTTGGCCTTGGCCAGCAGTTGGGTGAACAAGCGGTCGCTGTCGGCGCCGATGCGCGCGTAGACCGAGATGATCGAGAAGTTCTGCCGGCTCACCGAGGTCATGTAGTCGATGCCGTCGGCGCTGGCCAGGCTCTGTTGCAGCGGCTGGGTGATGTAGCCCTGGATGGTCTCGGCGTTGGCCCCGGGGTAGGCGGTGGTCACCGTGATCAGGGCGTTTTCCATCTGCGGGTACTGGCGAATCTGCAGCTTGCTCCAGGACTGCAGCCCCAGCAGCAGGATCAGCAGGCTGACCACGCTGGCCAGCACCGGGCGACGGATGAACGGGTCGGTGAATGCCATGCCAGCCTCCCGTTCAGTCCGCGTCTGGCGCGGCTGGCTTGAGCGCCTGGTCGGTGTCGATGCGGATCGCCGCGCCCGGGCTGAGCTTGAGCTGGCCGGCGGTTACCACCTGGTCGCCGGCCTGCAGCCCCTTGAGTATCACCACCCAGCCCTCGCGGCGCTCGCCGGTCTGCACCGTGCGTTGCTCGGCGCTCAGCACAGGCTGGCCGTCGTCGCCGTTCTTCTGGCTGACCCGGTATACCGAGTTGCCGTACAGGGTGTAGGTGATGGCGTTCTCTGGCACCACCACGTGCGGTTGCGGGTCGGGCAGCAATAGCTGGAGGCTGGCGAACATGCCCGGCAGCAGCTTGCCGTCGGGGTTGGCCAGGGTGGCGCGGACCAGCAGGTTGCGGGTGTTCTCGTCGACCTTGGGGTTGATCGCGCTGAGGCTGGCGGGGAAGGTCTGGCCAGGATAGGCGGCCACCTGGGTCAGGACCCGCTGGCCCAGGCTCAGGCGTGGCAAGGCCTGCTCGGGCACGTTGAAATCGACGTACAGGCTGGAGAGGTCCTGCAGGGTGGCGATCACCGTGCCGCTGGCCAGGTAGGCGCCGACATCCACCTGGCGGATGCCGATGGTGCCGCTGAACGGGGCACTGATGCTCTTTTTCGCCAGCGAGGCCTTGAGCTGGTCGACCACCGCCTGGTTGCGCCGGAACTGCGCGCTGAGGCGGTCGAACTCGCCACGGGAGATGGCCGAGTCGCCGACCAGCTGGCTGCCGCGGCCGAAGTCGACCTTGGCCAGGCCCAGGTCGGCCTGGGCGGTGCCGAGCAGGGCGGTTTCCTGGTCGCTGTCCAGTTGCAGCAGCAGTTGCCCGGCCTTGACCTGTTGGCCGGATTCGAAATGCAACGACTTGACCGTACCGGCCACTTCCAGGCTCAGCTCCACACCCTGATAGGCCTTGAGGCTGCCAACCGCCGGCAGGCGCTCCTGCCACTGGCGCAGTTCGGCCTGGGCCGCGGCGACGCTCACCGGCGGCTTGGGCTGGGAGAACATCTGCACCTGCCGGTAGATGGAAAGGGCCTTGATGCCCCCCAGCACCAGCACGATCAGCAGGACGATGGCCAACATGATCAGCATGCGGCGGTGCAACATGGTCCGGTTCCCTGGATGCGAGGTTATGCAGCGGGCACGACCACGGGCGATGCGGCCCACGTGCGATGGGGAAAGTATCGTCGGTTTTCGCGAAAAGGGGAGGAACAAGCCGGCGAGGGCCGAATAGCGAGGTCACGGTGGGCCTGTGAGGGAACAACAGTCTCGCTCTGGCGCGATCCCTGTAGGAGCGGCTTCAGCCGCGAACACCGGCGTAGCCGGTGCCAGGCACCGCGTCGCCTGGTTTGCGCTCCTACAGGAGGCGCGCAGCGCTTGCCCGCGACAGTCTTTACAGCAACTCAGGCCAGGTGCAGGTGGTTGTCCCAGAACCCGGACGGCAGGTTCATCGGCTGGCCGACCAACTCGGCCTTGCGGCAATCATAGAACCGGCAACGGCCCTGCCCGGAGGTGACCACGAAGCCGTCCTTGACCGCGCCGACCCCGGCGCAATCGGGCATCGGCGCATCGAGCTTCACCGCGCCGCTGTCCAGGTCCCAGATGAACAGCCGGTTGGCCCGTGGCGCGGTCAGCGCCACCAGGCGCAGCTCGCTGTGGATGGCGACGCTGGCGGTGTACTGGGCCATCGCCTGCAATTGCCGCTCGGGCACCGGGAAGGCCTTGAACGGCTCACCCGGGCGCTTGATCGCCAGCAGTTCGGCGGTCTCGTGCGCGCTGCCCATGAACTGCTGGCAGGCGGCGATGGTGCCATCCTCGCCCACTGCCAGGTGGCGCACGCTGTTCATCTGCTGGGTCAGGGTCTCCTTGCTCAGCAGGCTGCCGTCGCGCTGCATCAGCACCAGGCTCGGCTCCATGGCATCGAGGTTCATCTCCACCCGGCTCTCGGCCTCGGTGCGGATGCCGCCGTTGGCCACCACCAGCGTCTCGCCGTCCGGCAGCCAGGCCACTTCGTGGGGGCCGATGCCGTGGGTCGGGATCTCACCGCTGTGTACCAGGCGCTCACCCTCGAAGCGGTACACCCCGAGCACGCCACGGCCTGGATCGGTGGTGTCGTTCTCGGTGGCGTACAGCCATTCGCCATCCTTGTGGATCACCGCATGGCCATAGAAGTGCCGTTGCGGCTGCGAGGTGACGGTCTGCAACAGACGTCCGTCGCGCAGGTCGACCAGGTAGCTTTCGGTACCGGGGCGGCGGGCGACGAACAGGGCGATGGGCAGGGACGGGTGGTTGATGATCGCGTGGCAACGCTGGGCCACCTGGGTGCTGAACACCTGGGTGCCGTCCAGGCGGAACCCGACGGCGTAATGCTTGCCGTCGCCGTCGTCGCGCGCCGAGAGCAGCAAGGGTTCGCTGCCTTTGTTGCGAAACAGGCTCCAGCCGCCCAAGGTCAGGGCGCTGAGCAATACACTACCGAGTTTCAGGGCCTGGCGTCGCAGCATGATCAGTCACCGTCGTTGGCATTGAAGCCCAGTTGGATGTTCAGCGCCTTGGCCAGCTCGCCTTCGTGCAGACGGTGGACGACGTTGAGGGCATCGTAGATCTGGTTCAGGGTCTGCTTGCCAGCATCGTCGGCCAGCAGTTCGCCCAGGGTCTTCTGGTTGTCGCCCAGCAGCTTGATGGCGTTGGCGTAGGCGTCGTCGATCTTTTGCGCCAGCGCTGCCTGGTCCTTGCCCAGCAGGCCACGCAGGCCCTGGTTGTCGACCCCGACCCACACCGTCTGGGCGGCCTTGAGCGAAGCTTCCAGGCTCTTGATCGAAGAATGGCTGCGCCAGGCTTCGGCCTGCAGCGGCTGCGGGATGCCCTTGCTCAGGCGGCCCATCGGCGCGCCGAGCTTTTTCTTCAGGGTGTCCAGCGCGGTGACCTGGGCACGCAGCAGGTCGGCGATGGCCTCGTGGGAATCGGCATAGCGCTGGTTGGGGAACTTGGTCATCTGCGAGAGCATACCGTCGGTGCTGTTCCAGCCCTTGAGGATCTCTTCGGCCAGGCTCTTCTGGTGCTCGCCGATGGCTACCAGCAGCGGGCAGTAGCGCGCCTTCTGCTCGGCCGTGGCGATGTCCGGCTTGCTGTCGAACAGGATGTACTCGTAGGCCGACAGGCCACGCACCACGACGCTGGCCTTGCCCAGCGACTCGGCGTCCACCGGCTTGTCAGCGGCTACCAGTTGCTCGACCTGGCGACCGACCAGGTTCTTCTTGTCTGGCCAGAACTGCACTTGCCAGGCCCGGTTGCCCTCGGCCAGCGGGCCAACCAGCAAGGGTTGCAGCTCGGCCCAGGCTTTTTGCGCGGCGAGGAAGTCGGCGCGGGCTTTTTCCAGGTCTTCCTTGCCTTCGCAGTAGGCCAGGGCGCTGGCGGCCAGCGCGCGGTCGGCTTCGACCCAGCGGCTGTAGGTCGGCAGGATCACCTGCTTGGCGATGGCGGCCGAGGTCACGGCTTGCGGGTCCTGCGGCGAGCAGGCGCCGAGGGCGAGGGCGGCGAGGCTGGTGAACAACAGTTTGGGTCGGAACATGCCCGGCTCCTTGTGCGGTTTAAAGTGAATTCAGGAAGGCCAGCAGCGCGGCGCGCTGCTCGGCATTGAACGTCAGTACATGGTCGCGCGCCGCCTGGGCCTCGCCGCCGTGCCAGAGCACGGCCTCGAGCAGGTTGCGGGCGCGGCCGTCATGCAGGAACTGGCTGTGGCCGCTGACGGTCTGGCTCAGGCCGACCCCCCACAAGGGCGGGGTACGCCAGTCCTGGCCGTTGGCGGCAAATTCGGTGCGCTCGTCGCTCAGCCCCGGGCCCATGTCGTGCAGCAGCAGGTCGCTGTAGGGGCGGATCACCTGGCCGGCCAGTTCCGGTTCGGCGGCATCGGCGGCGGTGGTGAACTGTGGGGTGTGGCAGGCCTGGCAGCCGGCCTGGAAGAACAGGTTCTTGCCGGCCAGCACCTGGGGCGCGGCGACGTCGCGACGGGCCGGCACGCCGAGGTTGCGGGTGTAGAAAGTGACCAGGCGCAGGATGTTGTCGCTGACTTCCTTTTCGCCACCCTGGCCATCACCGTTGGGCGCGGCCAGGCAGGCCGTCTGCGTCGGGGTGCAATCGTCCTTTGGCAGCAAGCTGGTGGTCAGGCCCATGTCGCCGGCGAAGGCATGTACGTTCTGCTGGTTGACGCTGGGCTGTCCGGCCTTCCAGCCGAAGCGACCGACCACGGTCTTGCCCTGGGCGTCATCCCACACCCGGTTGGCGCGGCCACGGATGCCGTCGCGGTTGCGGTCGTCCGGGTCTTCGTTGGCGAGCAGGTCGGCCTCGGGGATCGCCTCGAGCAGGCCAAGGCCGATCATCGGCGGGGCGACCCGCGCCGAGAAGCGCGTGTCCGGATGCAGCGGGCCGTAGCCAAGCTGGCTGATCTGCAGGCTCGGGCGGCGCAGTTCGACCGCATGACCATCCTTGAAGGTGACGGTGTGCAGGTCGTAGCTCACTCGCACCTTGCCCTCCGGCGCCACGCCGGGGATGGCCATGTCCTGCAACTGCGTGCCGTAGACCGGCTCGGGGACCACGCCCAGACGCTCTATTTCGCGGGCGTAGTAGGGCTGGTCGGGGATCGACAGGCGCACCAGCATCGACACTGCGTTGCTGTCACCTGGCTCGGGCGGGTGGCCGCGGCCGTCGCGCACGTGGCAGTTCTGGCAGGCGTTGGTGTTGAACAGCGGGCCGAGGCCGTCGCGGGCGGTGGTGGTGGATGGGGCGATGACCCAGGGGTTGCGGAAGAAACTGTTGCCCACCGCGAAGTCCAGGCGTCGTTCGGGGCTGAGGTTGGCCGAGGGCAGCGAGTAGGCGTTGCGATCGCTGCGTTGCACCGTTGCCTTGCCGCCGGAGAGGGCTTCGCCGGGCTCGGCCTGGGTGAAACGCGGGGCGTCGTCACAGGCGGCGAGGGCGAGGGCCAGCAGCAGGGGGCTTAGGCGGAGCACGGACATCGAGGATCCTGGGCATGGGCGAAAAACCGGCGTGCAAGCTTATCAGGCCGGGGATATTTGAATAAGAGCAATTTGCAATTGCTGGATGAAATCGATGTCAGTTGGTCTATCGGCGAGTGCGGTACCTGTAGATACCGTCTTGACCCTCACCCCGCAAGAGGGATTTTGGGGTCAAACGGTATCCCCGACTTCACCACCCCGTAAACCAGGTGCAGCAGCTTGCGCATCGCCGCGCAGACGATCTGTTTGTAAGCTTTGTGCCGGCTGCTCAACCGCTCTGCCAGTTCCTTCACAACAGGGTTATGTCTGATTGAGACCGTGCCTGACATCCACAAGCCTGCACGCAGCCTTGAGGCGCCTGTACGCGAAATAGTGCTCTTACCTATGAACTCTCCCGATTGCTGCACCACTGGGTTTAAGCCTGAAAACGCGACAATCGCAGAAGGGCTTTGGTATTTCAGTGGATCGCCCAGTTCGGCGAGCAGCAACGTAGCAGTGGTGTCACCCAAACCATCAATCGAGGTAATCAGCTCACGTCGCTTGCGCAGGTCTGGATCATCATCGATCGTCTGCTCGATGGCCTTCCTGGTCTTTTCCAGCTCTTCGTTGATGTGCCCGATTACGTCTTGAATCGACTGCTGTACCGCATCTAGTGCGACATCCAAACGATTCTGCTCCATCTGGCGCATTTCCTTGAGGTCGTCCAGTCGCCGCACCAGAGCACGCAAGCGGCGCTGCGCAGGGGGCTCAGGCTCCCACTGGCGAAGCGAGACAGCCTTTTGTTGGCCATAGGCAGCAATGACTTTGGCGTCAGCCTTATCTGTTTTGACGCGCCGAAGCTCCACGTCAGCGAATTTCGCAATCACCGCCGGGTTCAGAATGCACACCCGATAACCTTGGTTGTGACAGTGCTCGGCCAGCGCTTCGTGATAGATGCCTGTAGCCTCCATAACAATCCAGGCGCCTGGTTCAGCATGGCGCTCAAGCCAGTCGCTAAACTGCCTGAACCCTCCAGGATCATTGGACAGCTTGGCTTTGGTGCGCATCTTGCCATTGGGGAGCGGGATGGCAATGTCGAAAGATTTTTTGGCGACATCAACGCCAACAAAGACGGACATGATCTCCTCCTTCAAACTACGAAAGTCGATCACCCTACACTCAGTTCAACCTTGTTAATGCGTGCTCACGCCGGGGGCGGGCACTAGATACCGTTCGAACTCGTCGAGTGGGGTTGGAAGACCAGAGCGTTATCTACAGTGCGGGCTTGATGCCCTTGGAGCGGCTCTGCTTCAAGGCCTTCCCTCGATGATCAGTCGAGAACTTTCGCCTCTAGGGAGGCGAAAGTCGAGATACAAGGAGCGGCCTTGTGTCGCGAAAGGGCCGCGAAGCGGCCCCAGGATTTCGGCGTTGACGCAAAGATAGCTGGGGCCGCTTCGCGGCCCTTTCGCGACACAAGGCCGCTCCTACAGGGGGGCGATGTAGCCCAATAAATAAAAAAGGCGGCCCGAAGGCCGCCTCTGTTGAACCGCTGGCGCTGATCAGAATTCGTGATCGGCGTTGTCCGGGTTCAGGTTGCTGATCCCCAGCTTGCCCGCGGCCTGCTCGATCGCGCCGGTCTGCTTGACCAGCGAGGCGATGGCGTCACGCACGATCTGGTTGCCGGCAGCGTTGTCGGCGGCGATCAGCTGGTCGTAGTGTTCGCCCTTCAGGGCGTGGTCGACGATCACTTGGATCTTGGCCTCGGTGGCTTCCAGGTCGGCCTTGAGGGTAGCGTCGGCGGCAGGGTCGGCCTTGGCCACCAGCGACGACAGGCTCGGGCCACTCAGCTTGCTGCCGTCGACACGGGTGTACTCGCCCAGGTAGACGTTGCGGATGCCCTTGGCGTCATAGAAGTGCGAGTAGTGGGTGTTGTCGCTGAAGCAGTCGTGCTCGTCTTCCGGCGAATTGGCTTCCAGCGAGACTTTCATGCGCTCGCCCGCCAGTTCGCCGAGCGACAGGCTGCCCATGCCGAACAGCATCTTGCGCAGGCCGTCGTTGGCCGGCTCGCCTTCGAGGGTGGCGCGGTAGTTGTTGGCGACGTTCGGCGCCCAGTTGCCGACCATTTCCTCGAGGTCCTTGACCAGCAGGTCGGTGACCGCCTTCAGGTAGGCACGACGACGGTCGTTGTGGCCGCCGGTGGCGCCTTTGCCTTCGAGGTAGTCGGAGGCCGGGCGGTTGCCCGCGCCTGGGCCGGTGCCGTTGAGGTCCTGACCCCAGAGCAGGAATTCGATGGCGTGGTAGCCGGTGGCGACGTTGGCCTCGGAACCGCCCAGCTCGTTGAGGGTGGCCAGTTTCTCGGGGGTGATGTCCTTGACGTCGATCTTGTCTTCGCCGACCTGGATCTCGGTGTTGGCGATGATGTTGGCGTTGGCCGCCGGGTTGCCCAGGGCGTGCTCGTAGCTCTTGTCGACGTAGTCGATCAGGCCTTCGTCCAGGGGCCAGGCGTTCACCTGGCCTTCCCAGTCGTCGATGATGGTGTTGCCGAAGCGGAACACTTCGCTCTGCAGGTATGGCACGCGGGCGGCGACCCAGGCGTCCCTGGCGGCTTTCAGCGTCTGGTCGTTGGGGCTGGCGAGGAACGCGTCGACCGCGCTCTGTAGCTGTTTGGCGGTGCTCAGCGAGTCGCTGTACACGGCATGGACCATTTCGGCGTAATGCTTGACCACGGCCTTGGCGGCGGCTTCGTCGACAGCGCCCGGCGTTGCGGTGCTGGTGCTGGCGGCGGCAGGTGCCTGGGCTGGCGGTGCGGCGGCCTTGTCATCCTTGCCTTCGCCGCAACCGGCGAGAGCGATGGCGATGGCCAGCAGACTGGCGGAGGCCAGAGGCATTCGAATCATTGTTGGTTTCCTGCGTCGTGTGGTTGGACCATGGGGTGGACCGTGCGCCGTGGCACGCGAAACCGTGACATCATGCGAAAGATTTGCATTTGCTGTAAAGGGCCGGGCGCGCATTTCATGCAAACGCCCGTTTGCCCCGCATCGCCAAGGTGGCCGGGGGTTACAGCGCGGACACCTGGTCGCGTTGCGCCTGCTTGAGGAAGTGCGTCAGCTCGCGGGCCGACAGTGGCTTGCTGTAGTGGTAGCCCTGACCTTCGTGGCAGCCCTGGGCGATGATGTAGCTCTCCTGCTCGGCGGTTTCCACGCCCTCGGCGATCACCTGCATGCCCAGGCTCTTGCCCAGCTGGATGATGGCGCGAACGATGGTGGCGTCGTCATCGTCGTCGAGCAGGTCCTGGACGAAGCTCTTGTCGATCTTGATTTTGTCCAGCGGCAGCGACTTCAGGTAGCTGAGCGAGGAATAGCCGGTGCCGAAGTCGTCGATGGCGATCAACGCGCCGGAGCGGCGCAGGCTAAGCAGGTGCTGGGCGGCGGTGCTGATGTCTTCCATCAGGCCGGTCTCGGTGACTTCCAGCTCCAGGCTGCGCGGCGGCAGGCGGTAGGCCTGCAGCAGGTTGTTGACCACCCGCGGCAGCTCGTTGTGGTGCAGTTGCACGGTGGACAGGTTTACCGCCATGCGTAGCTCGCCGAAGCCCAGGTCGTGCCACTCGCGCAGTTGGCGGCAGGCCTGGTCGAGCACCCATTCACCGATGCTGATGATGCTGCCGTTCTGCTCGGCCAGGGGAATGAACTGGTCGGGCGGGACCATGCCCAAGTCCGGGTGCTGCCAGCGCAGCAGGGCCTCGACGCCGACCACGCGGTGGTCGCGGTAGCTGATCTGCGGCTGGTACACCAGGTACAGCTGGTTGCGTGGCAGGGCTTCGCGCAGGTCCTTTTCCAGCTCACGGCGCCGGCGCATCTCGCTGTCGACGCTGGCGATGTAGAACTGGTAGCGGTTGCGCGAGCGGGCCTTGGCCAGGGTCATGGTCTGCTCGGCCTTTTGCAGCAGCTTCTCGGTGCTGTCGCCGTCCTCGGGGAACAGGGTGATGCCGATGGTGGCGCGCAGGCGAATCTGCTGCTGGTCGAGGTCGAACGGCGCTTCCAGGTCGTCGAGAATGCTCTGGGCCAGTTCGGCGGCCTCGTAGGGCTGCTCGATGTTGGCCTGGACCAGGGCGAACTGGTCGCCACCCAGGCGCGCCAGGGCGCCGAGGCGGCCGCTGTGGGCGCGCAGGCGGTCGGCCAGGGCCAGCAGCAACTGGTCGCCGACCTGGTAGCTGAACTGCTCGTTGATGCCCTTGAAGTCGTCCAGGCCCACGCACAGCACCGCGACCCGGCGTTGCAGGCGGCCGCCGTCGACCAGGATCTTGTCCAGTTGCTGCTGCAGTTGCTGGCGGTTGGGCAGGCCGGTGAGGAAGTCGTACTGGGCCATGCGTTGCAGGCTGTTCTCGGCTTCGTGGCGTAGGTGGGTGTTGCGCTCGATGGAGGCCAGCAACTGGTTGGCGGTGTTGACCCAGATGCCCAGCTCGTTGCGTTCGTGGCCCTTGAGTAGCGGAATCTGGTGCTGGCTGGGGCGGTCGGGGTTGATCTGGGTGAGGTGCTCGATGATCTTCGACAGCGGCTTGGTCAGCAGCCAGTGGTAGACCAGGTACAGCACCAGGCCCATGGCCAGGGCGCGCAACACTCCGGAGATGAAGATGATCACCGCGTTGATCAGAAACCCTTCGCCGTAGCTGGAGGTGTCGAGGGTGATGCTCAGGTCGCCGTAGTATTCACTGTAGGGGCCGCGGCCGACCAGTTGCGTGGTGTAGGTGCGTTCCTGGCCGAGGATCAGGTCGGTCAGCCAGCGCATGGACATGTCCTGCAGCGGCCGGGACTTTTCCGCCAGCATGGTTTCGTTGGGGTGGCCGATGGAGGCCATGCGCACGGCGTCGTCCTGGAACAGGCCTTCCATCACCTGCATGCCCATTTCCCGGTCGAGGCTGTACACCGCCTGGGTCGAGGGGTCGCGGAACATGTCGAGGATGCGCTGGGCGTCGTTGTTTACCGACTGGCGAGTCTTGTAGGCGTCATAGACGATCTGCGCACAGCTGAGCACGACGCCGACAGCCAGCGCCGAGAGCAACACCACCCTGAGCAACTTGACCGACAAGCTGTTGCGAAATTCCAGCTTCAATGGGGTTTCCTTAATCCATGCGCATGCCATTATTTTGCCATCAACCATGGCGACAGACTATCGACCGATGTGCCCTTGGCTCTGTATCGGTTGGGCGGTCATGCGACTTGAGTGCGCTGCGTCAACTTTCCAGAAGTTGATGTTAGCGCGCTATGCGGGCTGAGCAAGAGGGGCGAGGTCGTCAGCACTGAAATCGCTCGGTGGCTGCCGGCGCAGGCAATAAAAAACCCGGCGCGAGGCCGGGTTTTTGTAAAGCGCTGAAATACTCAGGCCTTGAAGGTCTTGCCTTCGAACTGCTCGGCAACGAACTTCCAGTTGACCAGGTTCCAGAACGCCTCGACGTACTTCGGCCGCAGGTTGCGGTAGTCGATGTAGTAGGCGTGTTCCCAGACGTCGCAGGTCAGCAGCGGGGTGTCGCCGCTGGTCAGCGGGTTGCCGGCGCCGATGGTGCTGGCCAGGGCCAGGGAACCGTCGGCCTTCTTCACCAGCCAGCCCCAGCCGGAGCCGAAGGTGCCGACGGAAACCTTGGTGAACTCTTCCTTGAACTTGTCGAAGGAACCGAAGGCGGCGTTGATGGCTTCAGCCAGGGCACCGGTCGGTTGGCCGCCGGCGTTTGGTGCCAGGCAGTTCCAGTAGAAGGTGTGGTTCCAGACTTGAGCGGCGTTGTTGAAGATGCCGCCCGAAGAGGTCTTGACGATCTCTTCCAGGGTCTTGCCTTCGAATTCGGTGCCTGGGACCAGGTTGTTCAGGTTCACGACATAGGTGTTGTGGTGCTTGTCGTGGTGGAACTCCAGGGTTTCCTTGGAGATGTGCGGCTGCAGGGCATCGTGGGCGTACGGCAGCGGCGGCAATTCAAAAGCCATGGTGGATCTCCTGATTCAGGTCTGTTTGCGGTTTGCGCAAGGCCGATCACGGGCGGCCCATGAGCGTCGACGAGTTTGTACTCTTTGCGACGCAAGGGCTGGATCATAGCACCGGCCCCAGCGCTTAACCACGCAACATCTGTGGGGAATAGAGGTTCCAGAGCGGTTCGTAGGGGCCGACAGGTGGCCCCCTCCAGTCGATGTGCAATCCTTGTAGGAGCGGCCTTGATCTGGTCAAGGCTGCTCAAAGGGGGGCGGTTCAGTTGAAGATCAACTGCGCCGCCACCGCAAACATCATCACCGCCACCATCAGGTCGAGCATGCGCCAGGTCGCTGGGCGTGCCAGCCAGGGCGCCAGCCAGGCGGCGCCGATGGCCAGGGTCGAGAACCACACCAGCGAGGCGCTGGCCGCCCCCGCCACATAAGCCCCGGGTACGGTCTGCTGGGCACCGAGCGAGCCGATCAGCAGCACCGTGTCGAGGTACACATGGGGGTTGAGCAGGGTCACCGCCAGGGCGCTGAGCAGCACCGCGCGCCGCGAGCGTTGGCCCTGGCCCTCCTGATGCTGCAGGCTCTGCTTCGAGCAGGCGCTGCGCAGGGCCTTGGCGCCGTACCAGATCAGGAACACCGCGCCGCCCCAGCGGGCCACCGCCAGCAACGTCGGGTTATGCGCCAGCACCGTGGCCAGGCCGAACACCCCGGCGGCCACCAGCAGCGCATCGCAGACGATGCACAGCGCCGCCACCGGCAAGTGATGCTCGCGGCGCAGGCTCTGGGCCAGGACGAAGGCGTTCTGTGCGCCGATGGCCATGATCAGGCCGAAGGCCACCAGCATGCCGTTGAGATAGCTTTGCCACATGAGGGGAACACTCCACTGGCGCCGACGTCACCGTCGGCGCTGATTGCAAGAAAGAGGTGGCCATTGTGGCGGGCGCGGCGGTATAAGAAAAACAAATAGAGCTGATCAGTCATTAGAGAAATCGATGTTCGACTACAAGCTGCTCGCCGCCCTTGCCGCGGTCATCGAACAAGCTGGCTTCGAGCGTGCCGCCCAGGTGCTGGGGCTGTCGCAATCGGCCATTTCGCAACGCATCAAGCTGCTCGAGGCGCGGGTCGGCCAGCCGGTGCTGGTGCGGGCGACGCCGCCGAGCCCGACCGAGGTCGGTCGGCAGTTGCTCAACCACGTGCAGCAGGTGCGCCTGCTCGAGCGTGACCTGCAGCGCCAGGTGCCAGCACTCGACGAGGAGGGCATGCCCGAGCGCCTGCGCATTGCCCTCAACGCCGATAGCCTGGCGACTTGGTGGGCCGGGGCGGTGGGTGCGTTCTGCGCCGAGCAGCAGGTGCTGCTCGACCTGGTGGTCGAAGACCAGGACGTAGGCCTCAAGCGCATGCGCGCCGGCGAGGTGGCGGCCTGCCTGTGTGGCAGCGAGCGCCCGGTGGCCGGCGCGCGCAGCTTGCCGCTGGGGGCGATGCGTTACCGGGCGCTGGCCAGCCCGGCGTTCATGGCGCGCTATTTTCCCGCTGGCTTCGACGTGGCGCGATTGGCCCGGACCCCGGCAATCGTGTTCGGCCCGGACGATTTTCTCCAGCACCGCTACCTGGCGTCGCTGGGGATCCAGGGCGGCTTTTTGCACCACCTGTGCCCCTCTTCCGAGGGTTTCTTGCGCATGACCGAGGCAGGTCTGGGCTGGGGGCTGGTGCCCGAGCGGCAGGTGGCCGAGCAACTGGCCCGTGGCGAGTTGGTGGAAATCTGCAGCGATACCCCCATCGATGTGCCGCTGTACTGGCATCATTGGCGCAATGGCGGGCAATTGCTCGCCCAACTGACCGAACACCTGCGTCACTCGGCGCGGAACTGGCTGGTGCCCTTGTAGGCGCGGCGTGCGTCAGTTGCATCGGAAATCTGGCAAGGCGGAGTCTTACATGCGAATTCTGGTCACCGGCGCGAGCGGCTTCATCGGCGGGCGCTTTGCGCGCTTCGCCCTGGAGCAAGGCCTGGAGGTGCGGGTCAACGGCCGGCGGGCGGAAGGGGTGGAACACCTGGTCAAGCGCGGGGCGCAGTTCATCCCTGGCGATCTTGGCGATGCCGAGCTGGCCCGGCGCCTATGCCAGGGCGTCGATGCGGTGGTGCACTGCGCGGGCGCCGTGGGTACCTGGGGGCGTTACCAGGACTTCCACCAGGGCAACGTGGTGCTCACCGAGAATGTGGTCGAGGGCTGCTTGAAGGAGCATGTGCGGCGCCTGGTGCACCTGTCGTCGCCGTCGATCTACTTCAATGGCCGTGGACAGCTGGATATTCGTGAAGACCAGGTGCCACGGCGTTTCCACGATCATTACGCGCTGACCAAGCACCTGGCCGAGCAGAAGGTGTTCGGCGCCCAGGAGTTTGGCCTTGAAGTACTGGCGCTGCGCCCGCGCTTTGTCACCGGTGCCGGGGATGCGAGCATTTTCCCGCGGCTGATGCACATGCAACGCAAGAATCGCGTGGCGATTATCGGCAATGGCCTGAACAAGGTCGACTTCACCAGTGTGCACAACCTCAACGAGGCCTTGCTCAGCGCGCTGTTCGCCGAGGAACAGGCGTTGGGGCAGGCCTACAACATCAGCAACGGTCACCCGCTGCCCTTGTGGGACGTGGTCAACTATGTGATGCGTCGCATGCAGTTGCCCCAGGTTACCCGCTACCGTTCCTACGGCCTGGCCTACAGCCTGGCGGCGCTGAACGAGGCCGCTTGCCTGCTGTGGCCGGGGCGTCCGCAGCCGACCTTGAGCCGCACCGCGATGCAGGTGATGAGCCGCGATTTCACCCTAGATATCAGCCGTGCCCGCCAGTACCTGGACTACCGGCCCAAGGTCGAGGTGTGGGCGGCGCTGGATGAATTCTGCGCCTGGTGGCAAGCGCAGCCGGGCCAGCGCTGAACCTGTTGGCCGGATGATGGTCATCAGTGCGCTGCCCAAGCGGTTTATACTCATGCCTCTTTGCTACTACTGCGGTTGACTGCCTCCATGCGTAATGACGCCCACGACGATTTCGACGACGTGCCGACCCTGCGGGCCGGCACCCCTGATGATGACGAACTGCTGCCCGCCCACGTGGCGCGCAGCCGCCAGCAGGCCGCGCGCGCGCGCAGCAATGGGCCGCTGTGGGCCTTGCTCGGTGCCTCGTTCATTGCCCTGGCGGGCTTGGGCTGGTGGAGCTTCCAGCAGATTTCGCTGATGGAACAGCAATTGATCGCCACCCAGGAAAGCTTCGCCCGTATCAGCGAAGAAGCTGCCGGGCGCTTGCAGGCGATCAGCGGCAAGGTCGATGCCAGCGAGTCGAGCAACAGCACTGGCAGTGAGGCGTTGAAGCTGCAGATTCGTCAATTGCAGACCTCGCTGGCCGAGCAGGGCAAGCAGCAACAGGGCGTCGCCGGCCAGGCCGGCGCCCTGGGCAAGCGCCTGGAGCAGGTGCTGGCCGACACCCGTGAGCAACAGAAAGCCGTGACCGAGCTGCAAGGGCAGCTACAAGCCCAGTTGAAGGCGGTGAATGCCGAGCTGGCGGCGCTCAAGTCGGGGCAGGTGGACGGCGGCAAGCTGGACGGCCAGCTCAAGAGCCTGAGCAACGAGGTGGCGGCGCTGAAGAAGCAGGGCAACCCTGGCGCCGCGATCGCCAGCCTGGAGCAGGATGTGCTGGTGCTCAAGAGCCAGGTCGACAACCGTCCAGCGCCGTCGGCTGGTGGTGCCTCGGTGCAGGAGTTCGACGCCTTCCGTGGGCAGACCACCCGCAACATCAGCACCTTGCAGAGCCAGATCCAGAACCTGCAGCAGCAGATCAACGCCCGCCCCTGAGCCCGTGGCCATCGCGGTCCGTCAGTGACCGCACTGGCCTCTGAGCTGTGGGAGCAACTGTCTTGCTCAATTTCTAGAATCTGGCGCGATCCGTGTGGGAGCGGGCTTGCCCGCGAACACCGGCGTAGCCGGTGCCAGGCACCGCGTCGCCTGCTTCGCGGGTAAACCCGCTCCCACAGGTGCAGTGCATGTCCTGAGGTCGGCGCGGTCGCTGTGGGAGCGGCTTCAGCCGCGAACACCGGCACAGCCGGTGCCAGGCACCGCGCCGCTTGCTTCGCGGCGGTGCGGCGGTCCGACAAGCCCGCTCCCACAGGGCTTGAGAAATGCCCAACACCCGCGATCATTCCAATCACATCCGCGGATAATCGATGTAACCCACCGGTCCCTTGGCATAGAACGTGTCCGGGCGTGGCGGGTTGAGCGGCGCGTCGGCGGCCAGGCGTGCTGGCAGGTCGGGGTTGGCGATGAACGGGATGCCGAAGGCCACGGCATCGGCCCGGCCGCTGGCCAGGGCGGCAGTGGCGCTGGCCTTGTCGAAGCGTTCGTTGACGATGTACGGGCCGCCGAATGCCGCCTTGATCAACGGGCCGATGCTGTCGTCGGCTTCCTTCTCCCGCGAACAGATGAAAGCGATGCCGCGCTTGCCCAGTTCCCGGGCCACGTAGCTGAAGGTTTCGGCACGGTCGGCGTCGCCCATGTCGTGGGCGTCGGCCCGAGGCGCCAGGTGCACGCCCACGCGGCCAGGGCCCCACACCTCGATGGCCGCATCGGTAACTTCCAGCAGCAGGCGGGCGCGGTTTTCCAGCGAACCGCCGTAGCGGTCGTTGCGCTGGTTGGTGCTGCTCTGCAGGAACTGGTCGAGCAGGTAGCCGTTGGCACCATGGATTTCCACGCCGTCGAAGCCGGCGGCCTTGGCGTTCTCGGCGCCGCTGCGGTAGGCCTCGACGATATCGGTGATTTCCTCGGTCTCCAGGGCCCGTGGTGTCGGGTAGTCGCTCTGCGGGCGCACCAGGCTGACATGGCCCTTGGCCTGGATGGCGCTGGGCGCCACCGGCGCTTCGCCGTTGAGGTAGGACGGGTGGGAAATCCGCCCGACGTGCCACAGTTGCAGGAAGATGCGCCCACCACCGGCATGAATGGCCTTGGTCACGTTGAGCCAGCCACGGACCTGCTGGTCGTTCCAGATGCCTGGGGTGTCGGGGTAGCCAACCCCCATCGGTGTCACCGAGGTCGCCTCGCTGAGAATCAGCCCGGCGCTGGCGCGTTGCACGTAGTACTCGGCCATCAACGCATTGGGCACGCGGCCTTCATCGGCGCGGCAGCGGGTCAATGGGGCCATGATGATGCGATTGGGCAGTTGCAGGTCGCCCAGCGTGATCGGGTCGAACAGCGTAGTCATGGGCAGGATCTCGCGAAAATCAATGGGAGGCCGTGGCCAGCTCGGTGTCGCCACCGCGCTGGCTGAAGGTGATCAGGGTGACGATCAGCGCCAGCACCGCCAGTGCCGCGGCGGCCAGGGGCACGCGGGTCAGGCCGAAGCCGTGGGCGATGACGCTGCCGCCGACCCAGGCGCCCAGGGCGTTGCCCAGGTTGAAGGCGCCGATGTTGAGGGTGGAGACCAGGTTCGGTGCAGCCTTGCCATAGGTCACCACGTTCACCTGCAAGGCCGGCACGGCGGCGAAGGCGGCAGTGGCCCAGAGGAACAGGGTGATTTCCGCCGGCACCAGGGCGACGCTGGTCCAGCTCAGGGCGGTGGACACCACGGCCATGGCGGCGAACACGCCCATCAAGGTGGCGCCCAGGCGGCGATCGGCGAGCTTGCCGCCGAGGATGTTGCCCAGGGTCAGGCCCAGGCCGATCAGCAGCAGGGTCCAGGTCACGCCACGGGGCGAAACGCCGGTGACGTCGCCCAGCAACGGCGCGACATAGGTGAACAGGGCGAACATCGAGGCGGCGAATAGCACGGTCATGCTCAGCGACAGCCAGATACCGATGCCTTTGAGCGCGGCCAGCTCGGCGCGCATGTCGACGCTTTGCTCCTCGCGCTGGCGCGGCAGGTAGCGGATCAGGCCGAGCAGCGCGACCACGCCGATGGCGGTCACCGCCCAGAAGGTCGAGCGCCAGCCGGCGACCTGGCCCAGGGCGGTGCCCAGGGGCACACCGAGCACATTGGCCAGGGTCAGGCCGGTGAACATCAGCGCCACCGCCGAGGCGCGGCGGTTGGCGGGCACCAGGCTGGCGGCCACCACCGAGCCGATGCCGAAGAACGCGCCGTGGCACAGCGCGGTGACCACCCGGGCGAACATCAGCAGGTTGTAGTCGGCGGCCACCGCGCACAGCAGGTTGCCGACGATGAACACGCCCATCAGCGCCACCAGCGCGGCCTTGCGTGGCAGGCGCGCGGTGGCCAGGGCCATGAACGGCGCGCCGATGGCCACGCCCAGGGCATAGCCGGTCACCAGCCAGCCGGCGCCCGGGATGGTTACGCCGAGGTCGCCGGCGACATCGGGCAGCAGGCCCATGATGACGAATTCGGTGGTGCCGATGGCGAAGGCGCTGAGCGCCAGGATCAGAAGCGAAAGGGGCATTGCAAGGTCCTTGTCAGAGCGCTTGGCTCAGCTGCGCGAGGAAGGCCTGGATGGTCTGCTCGTTGCGTTTGAAAAAGTGCCACTGGCCGATCTTCTGGCTGCTGATCAGGCCGGCGCGTTGCAGGGTCGCCAGGTGCGCGGAAACGGTCGACTGCGACAGGCCGCAGCGTTGGTCGATCTGTCCGGCGCAGACACCGTGCTCGGTGCTGTGTTGCTGGTCGGGAAACTGCGCTGCTGGGTCCTTCAGCCAACTGAGGATGTCGCGCCGTACCGGGTGCGACAGGGCTTTGATGATGTCGTCGAGATCGAGTGGCATGGGTGGGCTCGTGCTGTGTAGCGGTATATCGCGATGGGGCGAAATATATATCGATGCTTGACGATATACAAAGACCAAAGTGGCCTTAGCCGAGCATCAAACGCTATATCGGCGCGTGCCGGCGAAGCAGGGCACGGTGCTAGACTGGCGCCATGAACTACCTCGCACACTTGCACCTGGGCGGCCCCGCGCCCCAGCAATTGCTCGGCAGCCTGTATGGCGATTTCGTCAAGGGCACGCTCGAGGGGCGCTTCCCGCCCATGCTGGAAGCCGCGATCCGCTTGCATCGGCATATCGACAGCTACACCGACAGCCATCCCGTGGTGCTGGCGGCGCTGGCGCGTTTTCCGCGGGAACGGCGGCGTTTTGCCGGCATCGTCCTGGATGTGTTCTTCGACCATTGTCTGGCGCGACACTGGAGCGACTATGCGCAGCAGCCGTTGGCGCAGTTCACCGACGCTTTCTACAAGGTGCTGCTGGCCGAGCCGGTGTTGCCAGGACGGCTGGCGCGCATCGCTCCCTTCATGGCCGAGGATGACTGGCTAGGGGCCTATGGGGATTTCGCCACGTTGGAGCAAGTGTTCGGCGGGATTGCCCGGCGCTTGTCGCGCCCTGAGGGCATGGCTGGCGTGATGCCGGAGCTGGAACGCCTGTATGAGCCGTTGCTGGGGGATTTTCGCGAGTTCTATCCGCAGTTGCAGGCGTTCGCCGCCGCGGGGCGGAAGGACTAGAGGCTGGGGGCTCTGACGGCGAGCCCTGCGGCCAGCAAGCGCCTGTCACGGCCCAGGCGCGCTCTTCTGCCTCAAGCCGCCTTCACCAATCGACGCGGCTCGATGTCCTCGTGTCCGAACAAGGCATGCTGGATCGCCTGCTGTGCCTGAAATGCCAGCGCTGCGCGCTCCTTGCCCTCGCTTGCGATGGGTTGCAGCAGGTGGATGACGACTTCGCCGCGGGCCTGGCCAAACAACCGCAGCAGGTGTGACACCAGGTCATCCTCGCCAATGAACGGCGCCAGCGGGTCCGGTTGGCCATCGCGCAGGTACTGGATCGCCACCGGTTGCAGGGGCGTGCCGCGGTCGATGGCCCCGGCCAACAGGCGGCCATGGAAGGTGCGTAAGGTCCGGCCATCGGTGGTGGTGCCTTCAGGGAAGATCAACAGCGGCCGTTGTTCGCGCAACTGGCCGCTGATCTGCTCGCGCAGGCGCTGGGCGTCGCCACCGCCACGGCGGATGAACAGGGTGCCGGCCTTTTCGGCCAACCAGCCAGCCACCGGCCATTGGCGCACCTCGGCCTTGGACAGGAACGATAGCGGGGTGAGCATGCCCAACAGGGGAATGTCGGTCCAGGACACATGGTTGCAGACCCATAGCATTGGCTGTCGTGGCAGATCGCCCTGGATCTGGATGTCGAAAGGCAGGGCGGCGACCAGGCGCCCCATGAACCTCCGTGTCCAGCGCTGGCGGCGTTCGAGCGAGGCATTCCAGCCCAGGCGCTCGCCCAGGGCGATGACACTGGCCATGGCCAGCCCCAGCCCCAGCACCAGGCACAACCGCAGCAGGCGGGCGCTCGCCCGCAGTCCCGGCATCAGACCGCCGCCTTGAAGTGACGGGCGTAGCGTGGGCAAAGGTCGTCGCGCTTGAGCAGGATGAACACGTCGGCGACCTGGAAGTCCTGGTCCCAGCATGGTTCGCCGCAAATCTTCGCACCCAGGCGCATGTAGGCCTTGAGCAGCGGCGGCATCTCGGCGATGACATTGTTCGGCAGGGCCAGGCTTGGCAGCGGGTTCTTCGGCTCTGCGCGCAGGTGCTCGGTGCACAGGTAGCGTTCGCGCAGGCGTTGCATGACCGCGTGGGCTTGCACGCCGCCATCTTGCATGGGGATGCTGGCGCAGCCCATCAGGTAGCTGTAGCGGCCTTCGTTGAGCACCTCGGCTAGTTCGCCCCAGAGCACGGCGATGGTGCCGCCGTTGCGGTAGTCCGGATCGACGCAGGTGCGGCCCAGTTCGAGGATCGGCCCTTGCAGTTGCAGCAGGCCGTGCAGGGCGAACTCTTCTTCGCTGTAGAAGCGCCCCAGGCTGCTGGCGGCCTGGTGGTCGAGCAGGCGGGTGGTGGCGACCAACTGGCCGGTGGCCAGGTCGCGCACGCCGATGTGGCGGCAGTGGATGTCGTAGTCGTCCATGTCCAGGCCGTGTTCGGCGCCCTTGAGCTTGGCCTTGAATTCAGCGCTGAACACCTTGAAGCGCAGGGCCTGTGCTTCCTGCAGGGCCGCGGCGCCGACCAGGCGTTCGGCTTGCAGACGGCGTTCAGGGCTGTTGTCGCCAGAGCGAGCGATCCGAGTCATTGCGAGTCTCCATAAGCCAGCCAAAGGGTTGCGGCCGGTCGGCTTTGTTGTGCAAAGTCAGCCTAGGTACGCGTGGTGTCACCCCCGTGAATCTTTGGTGATGCTTGCGTGACACCCCTATCAAAAGGAGCTTGCGATGGCCTGGTTGCAACGACTCAACGACCCGCTGCGGGTGCCGCTGGCGGCGACCCTCGGTGAAACCTACGCGGCGCTGCTGGCGCACCTGGGCGCGGTGGCCCCGTTCGAGCTGGCGGTGCTCGGTGGTCGGGCCATGGCTACCCCCGGCCTGGCCTTTCTGCTCGGCTACCAGGCGGCGCTGCGGGTGCTTTGGCCCAGCGCGCCGGCCAGTCTTGGCGCCTTGTGCGCGACCGAACGGCGCAGCGTGCGCCCGGCGGACATGCACACCCGCCTCGACGGGTTGCGCCTGACCGGCAGCAAGGATTTCGTCACCGCAGGCCTGGAGGCCGAGTGGTTGCTGGTGGCGGCGCGCCACGAAGGGCCGGGCGAGTCGCCCCGGCTGCAACTGGCGGTGGTCTACCCAGGCGAGCCCGGGGTGACCCTGGAAGCCTTGCCGACTTTGCCGTTGATGCCCGAGGTGGGGCACGGTCGCCTGCTGTTGCAGGGCGCCGCTTGCGAACTGCTTGCCGGCGATGGCTGGGATGCCTACGTCAAGCCGTTCCGCTCCCTCGAAGACCTGTATGTCCTCGCCGCGCTGGTCGCCTGGCTGCAGGGTGTCGCCCAGGAATGTGGCTGGCCGCAGGACTTGCGCTTGCGCCTGGTGGCGCTGCTGGCCGGCTGTGCCGAGGGCAGCCGGCAATGCGCCGACAGCGTTGCCTGCCACTTGCTGCTGGGTGGCTTGTTTGCCCAGTTCCAGGGGCTGCGCGGCGAAATCGACCAGGCCCTGGCCAACGGCCCCTGGCAGTGGGCGCAGTTGTGGCAACGCGACCAGGGCGTGCTGGCCCTGGCCACCGCCGCCCGCGACCAGCGCCTGGCCAAGGCCTGGGCCGCCGCTGGATTGTCATGAAGGCATGAGAGGCTCGGGGAATCTTTGAATCCCGGCTGCCAGGCAGCCCCAGGCAGATGTGTCCCATGAAGGCATTCTGGTTTGCCCTGATCATGCTCGTCACGCCGGCCTGGGCCGAAGACTGGCCCACCGCGCAATGGCCAATCGACCACCGCGATCTCGACTGGCGGGCTGTCGACGCTTATGCCTTCCCGTCGCGCGATGTCGAGCGCGGCGGCATTCGCACCGATGCCTTGCTGGTCATCGGCGATGGCCGCATCCTCCATGAACGCTATGCCGCGCCCACCCACGCCGACACCCCGCACTTGACCTGGTCGGTGAGCAAGAGCGTGCTGGCCACGCTCCTGGGCGTGGCCCATGGCCAGGGGCGTTTCAGGCTGGACGATCGCGCCGTGCGCTATTACCCGGCCTTGCAGCGGCATCCCAACCTGCGCCTGGCCGACCTGCTGCACTGGGCCAGCGGCCTGGCCTGGCAGGAGGACTACGAATATGCGCCGTTGAAGTCCTCGGTGGTGGCCATGCTCTACACCCGGGGCCGCGCTGACATGGCGGCCTTCACCGCGGCGAGGCCGGCCGACAGCCCGCCTGGCCAGCGCTTTGTCTATTCCAGCGGTGACAGCAACCTGCTGGCCGCGACCTTGCGTGGCATGCTCGATGCGCAGGACTACAGCGACTACCCCTGGCAGGCGCTGTTCACGCCGCTGGGCATCGACAGCGCGGTCTGGGAGCGCGACGGCGCGGGCACCTATGTCGGTTCCTCGTACCTGTACCTGAGTGCCCGAGACCTGGCACGCATCGGCCTGCTGATGCAGCGCGATGGGCGCTGGGGCGATCGGCAACTGCTGTCGGCGGACTGGGTGGCGTTCAACCGTACCTTGTTCGCGGCTGCCGAGCCTGTCCCTGGCGAGGCCAACCCCGGTGGCCATTGGTGGCTGAACCAGCCCTTGCCCGGCCAGCCGCGGCCCTGGCCGGACGCGCCAGCCGATGCATTCGCTGCCCTCGGCCACTGGGGCCAGGCGTTGTACGTGTTGCCGGCGCAGAAACTGGTGATCGTGCGCTACGCCGATGATCGCGACGCCAGCTTCAGCCACAACGAACTGCTCAAGCGCGTGCTGACCACCGTGGCCGGGGAGGGCGCATGAGGCGGTTGCTGCTGTTGCCGTTGCTGGCGTTGCTGGCCTGGGCCTGGCATGAGCGTCAGGCACTGGCGGATTTTCCTGGCATCCTCTCGGCGTATTCGGCCAAGGAGTACTGCTCGTGCCGATTCGTCATGGGCTTCGACGCAGCCTACTGCCGGGGCTATGTAAAGCAGTACCTGCCCCTTGGGCTGCTGGAGGAGGACAGCGACCGGCGCCTGGTCACCGCCGCGGGCCTTGGCCGGCGCAACCAGGCTGCCTGGCAAGGCGCGCGGGAGGGCTGCCGCTTGCTGCCATGAAACCGTGGGGGTAAGGTTGACGGCTTCGATTTACAGGATTTCACATGTTCAAGCCGTCCCGGCTGTTGCCGACCCTGCTGCTTCCACTGTTCATGGCTGTGGGCCTGCCCGCCCAGGCCAACTGGCACCTGGACGGCGAATCTTCGCGGCTGTCGTTCGTTACCGGCAAGAACGGCAATATCGCCGAGGTCAGCCGTTTTCTCGTGCTGCACGGCAAGGTCGACCGCAAGGGCGCGGCCGAGGTCAGCATCGAGATGGACTCGATCAGCAGCGGCATCCCGCTGCGTGACGAGCGCATGCGCGACAACCTGTTCGCCTTCGAGCAGTTCCCCGAGGCCAAGGTGCAGGCCCAGATCGACCTGCGCCCGATCAACGACCTGGCCGACGGTGCCCAGCTGGAACTGCGCCTGCCGGTGAGCGTGACCCTGCATGGCCAGACCCGCAGCTACAACACCTTGCTGCTGGCCACGCGCCTGGATGAGCGGCGCTTCCAGGTGGTGACCCTGGAGCCGCTGATCCTGCGCGCTGCGGACTTCGGCTTACTGCCGGGCCTGGAAAACCTGCGCAAGCTGGCCGGGCTCAAGTCGATCAACCCGTCGGTGCCGGTGAGCGCGGTACTGATCTTCACCGCTCGCTGACATGCCGGGGCCGGTCTTCCCCTGGCGGGATGGCAACCAGTTCGAACTGCTGATCGACGGCCCCGAATTTTTCCCGCGCATGCTCCTGGCGATCGTGCGCGCCGAGTTCCAGGTCGACCTGGAGCTGTACCTGGTCGAAGGCGGCGCCTGCGCCGAGGCGGTGGTCGAGGCCCTGGAGCAGGCGGCCCGGCGTGGCGTGCGGGTGCGCTGCCTGTTCGATGACTATGGCTCGCTGGCGTTTCCCACGGTGCTGCGCGAGCGATTGCTGGCGGCCGGTGTGTACCTGCGCTGGTACAACCGCCTGCGCTGGCGTCGAGGTTTTCGCAACCTGTACCGCGATCACCGCAAGCTGCTGCTGGTGGACGAACGCTGGGCGGTGGTCGGTGGCACCGGTGTCACCGATGAGTTCTGGACGCCCGACCAGGACACCAGTGAGTGGCACGAGGTGATGGTGCGCATGCAGGGGCCGATCGTCACCGACTGGCAGCTGCTGTTCGACCGCCAGTGGCACGCCAACCAGCGTCGTACTGCCTGGCGCCCGCCGGAGGGCTTCGGCTTGCCGCGCCTGCCCCAGGTCCCGGCCCAGGGCCAGGGCATGGGCCGGGTGGCCTATGCCGACGCCCGCCAGCACAAGGATATCCTGCATGCGCTGGTGCGCGCGTTGAACAGTGGCCAGCGACGCATCTGGCTGGCCACGCCATACTTTCTACCCACCTTCAGCGTGCGTCGTTCGCTACGCCGGGCCGCGCAGAAGGGCATCGACGTGCGCCTGCTGCTCACCGGTCCGCGTACCGATCACCCGGCGGTGCGCTATGCCGGGCATCGCTATTACCCCAGGCTGTTGCGCGCCGGGGTGCGGATCTTCGAGTACCAGCCGTGTTTCCTGCACTTGAAGATGGTGCTGGTGGACGACTGGGTCAGCGTCGGTTCGTGCAACTTCGACCACTGGAACCTGCGCTTCAACCTCGAGGCCAACATCGAGGCCCTCGATCCACCGCTGACCGCTGCGGTGGCGGCCAGCTTCGAGCGCGACTTCGCCCAGAGCCTGGAAGTCGACCTGGCGCGCTGGCACGCCAGGCCGCTGTGGCGCCGGGTACAGCAACGCCTGTGGGGGTGGCTGGACCGGCTGGTGGCCAATCTGCTCGACCGCCGCGACTAGCGACGTATATCGCCGTCACGCAAAGCAGACTATCGTGCTGGGATTGTTCCCAGACAACCGATGGAGTGGATGCGATGACGGCGAAGAAGATTCTCATGCTGGTGGGCGACTACGTGGAGGACTACGAGGTGATGGTGCCGTTCCAGGCCCTGGCCATGGTCGGCCATACCGTCCATGCCGTGTGCCCGGAGAAGATCGCCGGGCAGACGGTGCGTACGGCGATCCACGATTTCGAGGGCGAGCAGACCTACAGCGAGAAACCCGGGCACAACTTCGCCTTGAACTACGACTTCGTCCAGGTGCGCGCCGAAGGCTACGACGCGCTGCTGATCCCTGGTGGCCGGGCGCCGGAGTACCTGCGGCTCAATGACAAGGTGCTGGAGCTGGTCCGGGCCTTCGACCATGCCGGCAAGCCGATTGCCGCGGTGTGCCACGGCGCGCAGTTGCTGGCGGCGGCCGGGGTGCTGGAAGGGCGCGAGTGCAGCGCCTACCCGGCCTGTGCGCCGGAAGTGCGCCTGGCCGGTGGCATTTTCATCGATATCGCGGTGGACCAGGCACATGTCGACGGCAACCTGGTGACGGCGCCAGCCTGGCCTGCGCATCCGGCGTGGCTGGCGGCGTTTCTCAAGGTGCTGGGGACGCGTATTCAGTAGACCACCATCGCAGGGCAGTGGCGCAGCCGGTGCCCGCCATTGCAACTGCGGTTACGGAGAAATACCTGTCGCACAGGGGCAAGGGCTGGTTGCGATGCCGGTGTTAGGGTTTGTGCTCAGGCCCGGCTTGGTCGGGCGCGCATCCACTGCAACCAGACGACCGCCTCCATGGAAATACGCCTGCTGCATGGCGCGGCCATCGCGCCCTACATCGAGGATCTCGCACGCTTGCGCCTGACGGCGTTGCGCGAGTTCCCCTATCTCTATGACGGTTCGCTGGAGCATGAAGCGGACCACCTTGGCCGCTACGCCGACTCGGGCCGCAGCCTGGTGGTGCTGGCAGTGGACGACGGTCAGGTGGTCGGGGCCGCAACGAGCCTGCCGCTGGTCGACGCGATGCCCGACTTCCAGCAACCGTTCCTTGTCCAGGGGCGGGATCCGGCGTCGGTCTACTATTTTGGCGGCTCTGTAGTGCTACCGGCGTATCGCGGCCAGGGCCTGGGCGTACGGTTCTTCATCGAGCGCGAGGCCTATGCCCATAAGCTGGTCGAGTTCGATGCCTGTGCGTTCTGCAGCGTCGAGCGCCCGGCCAGGCACCCGCAACGGCCAGTGGACTACAAGCCGCTGCTGGGGTTCTGGCGCAATCGAGGCTTCCTGCAGGAGCCGTCACTGCGCACCACTCACGCCTGGCGTGATCTGGACGAGCAGGGGCAATCCACGAAGATCATGTCCTTCTGGCTCAAGGCCCTGCCAGCTTGAGCCAGGCGCTGGCCTACTTGCGGGGGAAATACAGCCGTCCCGCCGCCAGTTCGCGATCTGCGGCGAGTGTTCCCAGCGCATGCGGTTTCGCGGCCTGCTGCGTGGGGATCGATGTGCCTGCGTCATCGACCCACAGGTGCTGCATCCAAGCGGTACGCTTGACGAAGATCGACTGGTCATAGCCATACACTGGTCGTCGCAGGGTATCGGCAATCTTCTGTGCCGCACCGCTCTTGCCGCCATGGCAGGCGAGCAGGACGATGGGAACGTCGCCGGGAAGATCGCTCAGGCGAGGCGCTATCTCACGCAGGGCGATGCGTACCGGATCCTCCGCCTGGCCCTGTGCATTCATCAACTGGCCCGTCGGGCTGCCGTGGGTCTCGAATGCCCTGATGTTCTTGCCCCAGAGGTTAGTGTGCCAGACGACGTCTTCGACATCATCCGACCTGGCATAAAGGACTGCGCTGCGCTTGACCCAATGCGTCGGCTTGCTGATGGGACCAACCGCTGTTGCGCCGGGTAGCCGCGAAGCGCTTTTCGAGGCGTGCGCCAGTGATCCGCTGCCGAGGCTTTTGGCCGCGCTCAACAGGCTGGCTGCGCCGGCGCCGAGCGAAATCCAGCCGAGGATATGGGCGGCATTCTCATGTGTGCCTTTTGCTTGCAGTGCCATGGCCGCGACACCGGTGCTCAGGGATACGGTGTTCAACGCCGCAGTGGTCACCGCCAGCATGCCACTGGCGGTCATCGCGCTACCCGCCAGGACGACCGACAGGGCTGCGCTGGCCGTGCCCAGGCTGGCGATGGTGGCGATTGCGCCGACGGCGATGCCGGCACCGGCCAGGAGCCAGGTCTGCCAGCTGTGGCCGTCCGGATCGATACGGTTGACGGGATCACCAGCGCAATAGGCATAGGCATTGATCCCGCCTCGTCCGAATGGGCTTTCACTGTCGGGAGCGAGAAAGACCATCAGCAACGGATCGTAGGGGCGGTACCCGGCGGCCATGTACCAACCCGTCAGCGGCTCGCGCCGTTCGCCGGCATAGCCGAAGGGCTGTTGCTGGTCGTTGTCCTGTTCGGTGCCGTGGGCACCATAGTGCAGCGACTGTAGCCTGTCGCCGACCTGCAGGCGCACGCTGCCCTGGCCGTCGCAACCCAGCAAGGTGTTCTGGCGGATGCCTTCGGTGACCTTGCCCAGGGCGTAAAGGCGATTTTCGTCACCGACCCTGTGCAGGCGTTCGTCGCCAGACTGTTCGTGGGTCAGTTGGTTGGCGCTGAAGAAACTGCGATTGAGCACGCCATCGATGATTCGGTCGCGCAGGCGGCCATCGGGGGTATAGCGGTACTCGCAAGTCCGGCCTTGGTATTCGACCCGCTGCAAGCGCTCCTGGGCATCCCAGGTGAGCACGCGTCCGAGACTGTCGGCGACCAGCCGGCCATGGCTGTCGTAGCGCAGGTCGATGCGTGCCGGCCAACTGGGGTGGGTGTGATTGATCGCCACGACCTGGCAGGGATCGTCTGCGGCATAGCAGTAGGTCGCAATGTCCTGGCTGCCATCATCGAAGATGCAGGTGACCTGGCGATAGCCATCGAGGGCATTGAAGATGAAGTGCTGTTCGACAATGACATTGCCGAACGGATCGCAAGGGCCTGTTCCAGTGGTAGTGACGACCTGCACCAGGCGACCGCGAACGTCGTAGGCAAAGCGTTCTTCCAGCTGTTCCTGGCCGTCGTTCCAGCTTCGCAAGATGACCTGGTCAAGTGCCGAGTATTCCAGCGTCTGGGTTATGACTCGTGGCTCGCCTTCGCCAGTGAGGGTGAGCGTGCGGCTGGCTTCGCGGCCCATGGTGTCATAGGTCAGCTGTTGCTCCAGGGTACGGGCGGTGTCCAGGTCGTGGGTGGTTTCACGCTGCAGGCGCGAAAGCGCATCGTAGGCAAAGTGGGTGCTGACCCGGTCGACGACGATCTGCTCGAGCCTGCCGCAGGCATCGTAGATGCGTTGGTGCTCGCTGCCAGAGCTATCGGTGAAGCCCAGCAACCGGCCACCCAGCGAGGTACGCCATTGGCTGCTATGTGAGTTGCCGTCCTCTGTCCAGGTGTCCGCCTGCGCTGCGCCGGACGGTGTGAATTGCCATTGCAGGGTCCCCAGGGCGCCGCTGGCTTTCATCGGGCGGGCGAGCTGTGGGTGGTAGTGCAGGTATTCGGGGCTACCGTTTTCGGGCGCTGCGGACAACAAGGCATTGTCTAGCTGGGGTTCGTAGGTGAAGTCTATGCGTTTGCCGTCTGCCAGGGTGTTGGCGACGGGAGGGAGTTGGCCTGGTCGATAGTGGTAATGGGTGATGCGGCCCGCCACCTCGACCGATGTTTGGCGGCCCAGGCCATCGAAGGTCTGCCGCCCGAGTACAAGGGATGCGGTGCTCATGCTGTCGTCTCCTGCTCGGAGGGGGTGATGCTGATCGCCTCGATATGCTGGTCGTCACTGTGCGCGGCGAATTGCCAAGCGACCGTGGTGCCGTCGGCCAGGTGTTTTTCGATGACGCGCGAATGCTGGTCGTGGCGATACTGTGTGACGAGGGTGGGGGCGCCAGCGACCAGCACACGCTCCTCCACGACCCGGTCCAGGCCGTCGCGCACCAGCTCCAGCTGGCGTACCAGCTGGCCTGTGGCGTCGTACAGGCGCTGTTCGACAGGGCTGCCGGCGGCATTGTGCAGTGTCGCTTGTCGAGGACCGCAGAGTGCCCCTGCGGCTTGCCAGCGTTCGCTACGCCGGGTTATCGGATCGTGGCGCTCATGGGTGTGGACGCCGTCGGGGCCTAGCGTAATTGCCACTTGGCCCCAGTCGTCGAACGCGGTGGTGGTGGTCAGTGACAACGGTGTGGCGGCGTCGGGGTCCAACCAATCGAGTGTCGTCTGGCTGACCTGGCGACCCAGGGCATCGAACGCGTTGTGCATGACCTCGCGAAAGCGCCCGGGTTCGTTGTCCAGGTCCTCCAGTTCGATACGCCGGGTACGTCCATCACCGTCCAACCACAGGCGTTGGCGGCGACCGCTGACGTCTACCTGTTCGATCATCATCGGCGGCAGGGTGCTGCTGCCTTTCATGGCCTTGGCCAGTGCATCGCCCAAGTGATAATTCACCCGGCGCTCCACTTGGTAGGGGCTGGCGCTGGCGTCGCGGGTGCAGACGATGCGACCGAGCAGGTCGTACTCGTAGTGGGTCAGTGCGTCGCTCGCGCTGCGTTCCCAGGTGGTCTGGCCCGTTAGCAGCGACTGGGCGCGGATGGTGCTCGTGCGATTGAGCGCGTCGTTTTCGAAGCCGATGAGAGTGGTCCGGCACACCCGCTCGTCAGCGGTCGAGTGATACTCATATTCTGTGGTAGTGGATTTGCCATTGAGCGTCGTGACGCTGCGCACCACTTGGCCGTAGGCGATACCAGGTTGTTCGGCGTAGGTGTGTCGCGTCTCTTTCAGTAGGCGGTTGTCCTGCGCATCGACCAGGCGCTCGCATTCGACGACGATGGGCCCAGGGACTCCGGGGATCAGCGATTGCAAGTGCCGGTAGGTGTAGGAGGTGCTCAACGTCGGTGCCGCGCTGCCGGTGTCGGCTGGATGGAGCGTTTTCTGCTTCAGGAAGCGCACCCTGCCCAGCGGGTCCGCCGGGCAGCCTGGTGCGCCTGTGGCCGGGTAGTACTGGCTGACCTCGTGGATTGCGCTGGGGTAGTGAACCTGGGTGATATTGCCGTGTTCGTCGTAGTGATAGGTGGTCGTTTCGCGACGGCTCATGCCGGGGTGGGCGTGGTGGGTGTAGATGGTACTGACTTGATGGGGGAGCTGGCAGGTGCTGCTTTGGGCTTCCCAGGTCCTGCTTGGGTCGATGCCATAGGTCGTGCAGGTGCTCACCTCACAGTCACCACGTTTCGAACTTTGCAGAATCGGTAGATGAAAGCGGTTCCACACCTGGGTGATGGTGTCCAGCACGTTGCCGCGAGCATCGCTCAGGGTTTCCACCATCTGGTATTGGTATTCGGCCTCGACCTGGTAGAGATTGTCCCGGCCGTGTTCCCAGGAGAAAGCTTGCGCACTGCCGAAGCCAAGGAAGTTGCGCTTGCCGATCCACTGGTAGTCATGAATCAGACTGTCATCGGCCGGCCCGCTGCAGTGGACCCACGAGTTCACGCAAGGCAGGTATTGGAGCGGCGCTCCAGGCGGAAGGTGATGGCCGTCGCTGCCAGTTGCCCATGTGACCAGGTCTACCGCGCCCAGTGGGCTGTGCACTTCACAGGGCAGTAACAGGTTACTGCCGTCGTCCAGCGCCAAGGGCAGGTATTCGATGCGCAAGGGCGGATCGATACCGGGAAAATGCACCTCGACCAGGCGATCATTGCTCAAGACCAGGCGCAGTACGGCGGCGTGAGGGGTGTGTGGATGGAGGATCAGTTGCACTTCATCGTCCAGTGACTCTACCTGGAGCAGGTCGCGTTGTTCATCGCGGATGCGCTCGAGGATGGAGTGACCGTTGTGGTATGGCAGCCAGTCGATGAACAGGCGATGGCCTTCGGGGGCGTGCATCTCCTCGACCAGGTAGCGGCCACTGTCGTCCTGTTCGCGCAGGATCTCGCAGTCACCGGACTGCTTGTCCACCCGATAATCGCCATTTGCCTGCGGGGTAACCCGTAGGGTCTCGAGTTTCTGGTCGATGAATGTCAACGGGGTATCGACGGCGAATGTGGAGGCGTCCTGGTCGATGGCGTACTGCTCGCCCGAGCCAAGACGCAGGGACTTCAGGTCGAAGTCGGACAGCCCGAAGGTCCAGCCGAGTCCGTATCCTCGGCTGACACTCGAGCCCAGCACAGAGAATGCCAGGGTAATTGACAGCGCAGGGCCGCGGAGTTGGTTGGCGGGGGGAAGCGGCAGCGTGATTGCCAGGGTGAACTGGCCGGTGCGGTTATCCACGCCGGTCTTCAGGAAATCCAGGAAATTGCCGGCCTGTGTGTGAATAGAGGACATGGGGCGTTTCCGCTTGGCAAGGGGAGCGATGCCTGGTGTCCAGGCATCGGATGGGTAAAGTCAGGCGTTGCGCTCATTCACCGTGAAAGACAGGTGCTTGCCGACCTCGGCGACCAGAAATTCGACTTCGTAGGCATTGCCTTGCTGGTCCATCACTGACCAGACACTGGGTTTCGTGTAGGCATCGTTGTAGTGCGCGTTATAGAAGCGTCTGGCGTGCTGGTGAATCAGCATGTGGTTGGGGCGATCACGATAGATCCGGCCCGAGTCCGGGGAGCGCAACACGAACGGTTGGCCTGTCCCATGGACGGTGACGCTGCGGTAATAGCTGTAGTCGTTGGTGAATTCGAAGGAAATAAGCACATGATCCCAGCCGTTTGCTTCATAAACTGGGGTGGCGGAAGGGGTAGCCAATGCCTGGCTTTCGACCATCACATCTTTCGGATCGGAGAAGCCGAAGTAACTGATGGTTTCTTCGAACTCGTCATCCCAGTAATTCAAAGTGGAACGTTTGTATTTGAGCGGCGATTCGGCCTTGAGGTGGAAAAGCCTTTGGTGCGCTGGGGGCGGTGCAATGGATTCGATGATCACCGAGGATTGGAACGGCCCGGTATCGGTGACGAAGTAATGCTCCTCATCCATTCGGATGGCGGCGTAGATTTGACTGAGGGTGCCGCCCGGGCACTTGGAGGTCACGTAGAAGCGTCGGCGCAAGGTCGTTGGCGATGATGCCATCAGGGCACTGGGGGCGTGGCCAGAGGCATGGTGGTAGACGAAGCGCTCGTCACGCTGCTGATGGGCATACAGGTAGGGATGATCCAAGGTTCGTGGATAGCCCTCGTCATCGATCTGTACCAGCTCCAGGGAGTCGAGACTTTGTTGGGAAATGGTTTGCCCGGTGCGCGGCTCGAGCGTAACGGTGACTTCCACCTGCTGACGGCCGTTGGCATAGACCCGACGGGAGTTGGAGGTGATGTTCAGTTCGAAGCGCCGCAACCACTGATTGGCTTTGCTGGTGTTGTTCATGAGGAAGGCCTCGGTAGGAGTGGAGGCCTTATTTGAGTCGGAGAAGACGTTGAGCAAGCGGTGCATATTGCTCGCGGCAGTTGCTCCTTTCATGGCGCATAGAGCGGCCTGTGGCCGTTGTACGGGCCACAGCGCTTTCACCGGTCTAGAGCGGGTGGTAGGTGGTATGCCTGGCGAGGCGGTATCTCGGGTTATCGGTGAACTGCGGCTCGCTGATCAGCCTGCGCCATGGCGATGCTTTGAATAACAGTGTGTTGCTGCCTTGCACAGTCGGGGTGATGCGCCGGTTCGATTGCAACGAGGCCAGGTTCTTTACCGCAAGTTTTCGCGAAAAGGCCCTGACCGGGCGTTTCAGTTCGTTGGCGATGGCTTGGGCGGCACCGCTTTTTCCACCCCAGCAGGCAACCAGCACGATTTTTTCACCGTCTGGATAACCCATCTGCGCCAACCTTGGGGCAATGATGTTGCGTGCGACGCTGGCAGCCTCGTCGGCCAAACCTTGGGCGTTCATCAACTTGCCCAGCGGGCTGCCATGGGTGACCAGGGCAGGCATGCCTTCCTGGAACAGGTTTGGCACAAAGGTGACGTCTTGCGAGTTGTGCTGCCGGCCATACAGCACGCTGGCAGGCCGCTCTTTGCCGCCGGGGCCGACTTTGAACGGTTTGAACGAGGATCTCTTGTTCGCGGTGTAGCTGGTCAGGTGCTGCAGTCTGTTTGCCATGGTGGGCAGCATGCCCAGCACGGCGCTGGCAACGCCCGCGCCCAGCGATATCCAACCGAGGATGCTGGCGGCTTGCTCGTGTTTGCCGCTGATGTCCAGCGCCAGGGACGCGACCCCGGTGCCCAGGGATACCGTGCCGAGCAGAGAGGAGCCTACCGCCAGTGCGCTATTGAGGGTGAAGGCGCCAAGGCTGCCGGTGAACCAGGCAGCGAGGACGGGAGCTGTCGTACCGAGGCTGGCAAGGGTGGCGAGGGTACCCAAGGCAAGGCCTGCCCCCGCCAGAGCCCAGTTCACCCAGCTGTGGCCATCCGGGTCGATCCGGTTGACCGGGTCACCGCCACAATAGGCATAGGCGTTGATGCCGCCTCGGCCGAACGGGCTTTCGTCGTCGGGGCAGAGGAACATCATCAATACTGGGTCGTAGGGGCGATAGCCGCCCGGGATGTGCCAGCCGGTCAGCGCTTCGCGCCGCTCACCGGTGTAGCCAAAGACGCTGTCGCTCTGCGCCTGGCCGTGGGCGCCATAACGTCGGCTGCGTGTATCGTCATCGGCCTCCAGGCGCACACTGCCCTGGCCATCGCAACCGAGCAGCGTGGTGCGGCGAATGCCTTCGGCCAGCGTGCTCAGGGCAAACAGTGAACCGTCCTCGCCGGCGATCTCCAGGCGCGTGTCGCCCTGCTGGATATGCGTGGCCTGGCCGGCGCTGAAGAAGGTGCGTTCGAGCACATCGTCCAGTACCCGGTCGCACAGGTGGCCATCGGGACGGTAGCGATAGTCACAATGCCGGCTGTCCAGCTCGACCCGGGTCAGGCGGTCCTGGTGGTCCCAGTGCATGCGCCGGCCTAGGCTGTCGGCGATGACCCGGCCGCAGTCGTCGTAGCTCAGCTCGATCAGCGCCGGCCAGCTGGCGTGGCTGTGGCTGATCGACAGGACCTGAGTCGGGTCATCGGCGGCATAGCTGTACAGGCTCAAGTCTTCGCTGCCGTCGGCGAAGGTGCTGAGCACCTGGCTGTAGCCATCGAAGGCGTTGAACGTGAAATGTTGCTCGACGACGAGGTTGCCGTACGCATCCTTGACCGCCGCAGTGCTGTTCGCGGTATAGCGCTCCAGCCGCCCGCGCGGGTCGTAGCCGAACGTCTCCTCGGCGGTTTGCTCGCCGTCGTCCCAGGTACGGGCGACGACCTGGTCGAGGCCGGAATAGGTCATGGTCTGCACATAGGTCTGGGTTTCACCCGTGCCGCTGACCGTGAAGGTACAGCGCTCTTCGCGGCCCATGCGGTCGTAGTCCAGTTGCCGGATCAGTTGCCGACCACTTTCGTTGTCGTGGCTGGTGACGACTGCCGGGCGGGAAAAGGCATCGTAGCTGAAGCAGGTCTCGACACTACCGGCCTCCAGGCGCGAGAGCCGGCCCTGGGCATCGTAGGGGCGCACGTGCTCGGTCCCCGCCGCATCGGTGACACCGAGCACCAGGCCGTTGAGCGAGTGGCGCCAGGTGCTGCTATAGGTCTGGCCATCGACCTCCCAGGCTTCGAGCTGAGTCTGCCCGGCAGGGCTGAGGTGCCACCTCAGGCTGTCCTGCGCGTTGCTGGCACGGCTCGGTGTGCCGAGGCGTGGATGGTATTCCAGCTGCTCGCCGGGCTGGTCATTGATCTCGGTCGCCAGCAGGGCATTGTCCAGTAGTGGTTCATAGCGGAATGCCAGGCGCGTACCGTCGGCCAGGGTGTTCCCGCTCGGCGGCAGTTGCCCGTCGCGGTAGTGCGAATGGGTGGTGCGCCCACCTACTTCGACTGTCAGTTGGCGACCGAGCCCATCGAAGGTCTGCCGGCCGAGGGTGAGCGGCTGGGCGTCCGTGCTGCCGGCGGGAGACAGGCTCAGGGACTCGGGATGCGCGCCGTCGCTGTGAGCTGCGAAGCTCCAGTTCAGCCGAGTGCCATCGGCGAGCTGTTGCTCTACGACGCGCGAATATTCGTCGTGGCGCTGTAGCGTGACGATATCGGCCATTTCCGGTTGCAGCAGGCGTTGCTCGATGACCCGGTCGAAGCCGTCGCGTTGCAGGATCAGGCTGCGCACCTCCATGCCGTCGCTGTCGAGGTAGTGTTGTTCGATCGGGCTACCCGCGCTGTTGAACTGAGTCACCTGGGTTGGCCCCTTGAACTCGCCGGCCGTTTGCCACTGCTCGCTGCGCCGTTCGATCGGATCGTAGCGCAGGTGGGTGGTCAGGTCGTCGGCGGTGACGGTCCTTGCTGGCTGTCCCCAGTCGTCATAGGCGGTGGTCTTGGACAGGGTCAGCGGTTCGGCTTGTTCTGGCAGCCAGTCCTGTGCGGTCTGGCTGATTTCACGGCCCAGGGCGTCGTAGGCGGTCCGGGCCACCTCGCGGAAGACACCGGGGGCATGATCGAGGTCTTCACGCTCGACCCGCACTACACGCCCCGCGCCATCCAGCCAGGAGCGTTGGCGACCGCCATTGATGTCGGTCTGTTCGATCAACAGCGGCTGGGCCTGGTCGGTGCGGACCTCGCTGGCCAAGGTGTCGTGCAGGTGATAGCGCACCGTGCGCTCACGCTCGAAGGCACTGTCCGCGGCCAACACTGTGCGGGTGATACGGCCGAGCCCGTCGTATTCGTAGCGTGTCAGGGCGCCCGATTCGTCCTGTTCCCAGGTGGTCAGGCCGGTCCTTAGCGACTGGGCGAAACGTTCGCTGGATCGGCTCTCGGGTGTTTGCTCGAAACCGACGGTGGTGATCTGGGTCACCAGCGTGCCGTTGTCCAGCTCATACTGGAACTGCGTGGTGGTGGTAAGACCGTCCAAGGTGTGGCGGCGTTGCTCGATACGCCCATACCGTGGCCCGGGCTCGGTGACGTAGGCCTGTTCGGTGCAGCTCGCGCCGCCCTGCTCACTGGCCAGCACGATCAGTGGCGGCATGCCTTCGAGCTGCGAGGGCAATGCCTGGTAGGTGTAGTCGACCACCTGTGGCGTTACCGCACCCTGTGTCGAGACCGGGGCCAGGGTCTTGCGCTTGAGGTGGCGCACCCAGCCTCGGGGATCGGCTGGGCAACCGGGCTCGCCTGCCGCGGCATAGTACTCGCAAGTTTCGCTGAGCCCATCCGGCCGGGTGGCCAGCAACAGATTGCCGAAGTCATCGTACTGGTAGGTACTGCGTTCGCTGCGGCTGGCACCCTCGCGGGCATGGTCGATCCAGGTGGTGGTGACCTCGTGGGGCAGTTGGCAGTTTGCGGCTTGCTGTTCCCAGCTCAGTAGCGGGTCGAGGCCATAGCGGGTCTGGGTACGCACCTCGCACGTACCTCGGCGTGAAGTTTCCAGTGTCGGCAGGTGAAAGCGGTTCCAGGTGCTGGTGAGGGTCTCCAGCGTCTGGCCCTGGGCATTGCTGCGGGTGATCTCCACTTGATAATGGTAGTCGCTTTGCACCTGGTAGAGGTTGTCCTGGCCGCTTTGCCACTGGAAAGCCTGATCACTGCCAAACCCCAGGAAGTTGCTGGTGCCGATCCATTGATAGGCCTGGTGCAATTCGCTTTCTGGGCCGTTGCTGGCATGGCTCCAGAGCGCCACCCGAGGCAGGAAGGGAAAAGGCGCGTCACTGGGCAAGTGGTGCCCTTCACGGTCCGTGGCCCAATGGATGATGTCGCGGCCGCCCAAGGGGCTGTGCACGTTGCTGGGCAGCAGCAGTGATTGGCCGGTGGGCAGGTCGATGCTGTCGTAATCGATCCGCAGGGGCATCGGGATGCCCGGCAAGTGGATCTCGGTCAGGCGTTCGTTGCTCAGGCGTAGCTGCCAGGTGGCGACCTGCTCACTGTCGGGGTCGAGGCGCAGGTGCAGTTCATCGTCCAGCAGCGCTAAGTCGAGCAGGACCCGCTGTTCGTCGCGGATCTGATGGAGCATGAACCCGCCGTTGGCGAACGGCAGCCAATCGATGAACAGCCTTCGGCCCTCGGGGGAACGCAGTTCTTCGAGCAGAAAGTGAGGGCTGTTGCCTTGTTGGCGCAGGATTTCGCTGTCGCCGGTCTTGCGCTCAACTTGCAAGCTGCCGTCCGCCAGCTGGGTAAGCCGCAGGGCTTTGAGCTTCTGGTCGAGAAACGCCAGTTGGCTGTCGATGGCGAAACTGGAGGTATCCAGGTCAATGGCGAACTGTTCGCCGCTGGCCAGGCTCAGGTGTGTGCCGTCCTGGTCCATGTACAGCTGTGACAGGCCCAGGCTCCAGCCTAGGCCGAAGCCGTTGTTGAGCATCGAGCCCAAGGTGCTGAACGACAGGGTGGGGGTGAGCGTGGGGCCACACAGTTGGTTGGCCGGTGGCAGTGGCAGGGCAAGGGCCAGGGTGAACTGGCCCGTGCGGTTGTCCACGCCGGTCTTCAGGCAGTCGAGAAAATTCCCTGCCTGAGAGTGCAGTGGGGTATTGATCATGGGCGGGTGTCCGAAAAGGTATGCGCAGGCCGTGGCATTACAACTGGGTGGTGAAGCGGATGGCGCTGCTGTTTTCCTCAGGCAGGAACTTGATCAGGTGTTCGTTGCCATGCTGGTCGATCACGGCCCAGATGCTGTCGAACTGCTCGTTGATAACTACTTTTCTGTGGATTGTCAGGCGAGCACGGAGCAAGGTCATGGTGTCAGGCTTGGCTGTCAGTGTTTGCTGGTATTTCCTGTCCAGGGACACCCAATGCGGTTGTGTGCCTACGTCAAAGGCATGCAGGGTGTAGACCTTGGTAATGTATTGGGGATTGCCCACGGGCGTCGTCGAAACGTGGCCATCGGTCTTGATGCGGAAATAGTCGACACCGGGGTGCTTCAGATGTCGGTTGGCCGCGATTCGGTAGTTTGGGTTGACGAAGCGCAGGTGCCATACATCCAGGCTGTAGTTGGCATCGCGGTGTACATTTTCCCTGTCCAGGGCAAAATGCGTTTCATCCAGGTGCACAGGCGTCACAGGCTCGAGGGTGACCGAGGACACGAATGGTGCACGGCGGGTGTCGACCCAGACCTCTTCGTCATTCTGGATGCGTGCATACAAGGTTCACAGCGAGCCGCCTGGCAGCGTGGTGCTTACATAGAAGTGGCGACGCTTGCTGGTGGATAACATGTCCAGCCGCCTGGCCTGTATCTGCCCGGAGTGCCCATGGTATTCGAAGCGTTCGTCGCGGGTGCTGCTGGCCATAAGGCCAAGCTTGGTGGGGTCGGTGTGCGCGAGGTCGCACTCGATTCCGTCGTCATCGAGCACAAACAGCTTGAGGCTGTCGAGCGAGGCATCGCTGATGGTGTGCCCGTCACGAGCCTCCAGGGTGACACTGACCCGTACCTGCTGGCGGCCATTGGCGAAGAGACGGTTGGAGTTGGAGGTGACTTCGACCTTGAAGCGGCGCAACCATTGATTGGCCTGTTGTGTGTAGTTCATGAGCCTATCCTTTGTGGGAGATAGGGCTCATTAGAGTCGGAGGAAGGCTAGGCTCTGCGGTATATAAATCTCACTGGTTACGGTCAGCGAGCTGCGCGCAAAAAAAAACCGCTCCCTGAGGAGCGGCTTTTCAACACAAGGGCTGCGGCTTACTTCACTTCCACCGCCAGGCTTTCGGCAATCTTGCCTTGCCACAGCGCTGGGCCGGTGATGTGTACCGACTCGCCTTGGCTGTCCACCGCGACGGTGACCGGCATGTCCTTCACTTCGAACTCGTAGATCGCTTCCATGCCCAGCTCGGCGAAGGCCAGGACCTTCGACTTGCGGATGGCCTGGGCCACCAGGTAGGCGGCGCCACCGACGGCCATCAGGTACACGGCCTTGTTGTCCTTGATCGCCTCGATGGCGGCAGGGCCACGCTCGGACTTGCCGATCATGCCCAGCAGGCCGGTCTGCTCGAGGATCTGGCGGGTGAACTTGTCCATGCGGGTGGCGGTGGTCGGGCCGGCTGGGCCTACCACTTCGTCACCGACCGGGTCGACCGGGCCGACGTAATAGATGAAGCGGCCTTTCAGGTCGACCGGCAGCTCTTCGCCACGGTTGAGCATCTCGACCATGCGCTTGTGCGCGGCGTCGCGACCGGTGAGCATCTTGCCGTTGAGCAGGATGGTCTCGCCCGGCTTCCAGCTGGCAACCTCTTCCGGGGTGATGGCGTCGAGGTTGACGCGGCGCGCGCTCGGCCCCGCTTCCCAGACGATTTCCGGGTAGGCGTCCAGCGACGGCGCTTCCAGTTCGGCCGGGCCGGAGCCGTCGAGCACGAAATGGGCGTGGCGGGTGGCGGCGCAGTTGGGGATCATGCACACCGGCAGCGAGGCGGCGTGGGTCGGGTAGTCCATGATCTTGACGTCGAGCACGGTGGTCAGGCCGCCCAGGCCCTGGGCGCCGATGCCCAGCTGGTTGACCTTGTCGAACAGCTCCAGGCGGATCTCTTCGATGCGGTTCTGCGGGCCGCGGGCCTTGAGCTCATGGATGTCGATGGATTCCATCAACACTTCCTTGGCCATCACCGCGGCTTTTTCGGCGGTACCACCGATGCCGATGCCGAGCATGCCCGGTGGGCACCAGCCGGCGCCCATGGTTGGCACGGTCTTGAGTACCCAGTCGACGATCGAGTCGGATGGGTTGAGCATGGCCATCTTCGACTTGTTCTCCGAGCCGCCGCCCTTGGCTGCGACATCGACTTCGACCTTGTCGCCGGGGACGATGGAGTAGTGGATGACGGCCGGGGTGTTGTCCTTGGTGTTTTTGCGGGCACCGGCCGGGTCGGCCAGGATCGAGGCGCGCAGGACGTTTTCAGGCAGGTTGTAGGCGCGGCGCACACCTTCGTTGATCATGTCGTCGACGCTCAGGGTGGCGCCATCCCAGCGTACATCCATGCCGACGCGCACGAACACGGTGACGATGCCGGTGTCCTGGCAGATCGGCCGGTGGCCGGTGGCGCACATGCGCGAGTTGATCAGGATCTGGGCGATGGAGTCGCGCGCGGCAGGCGACTCTTCACGCAGGTAGGCCTCGTGCATCGCCTGGATGAAGTCGACGGGGTGGTAGTACGAAATGAATTGCAGGGCGTCGGCGACGCTCTGAATCAGGTCGTCTTGCTTGATCACGGTCATGCAGCGCGCTCCTCTTAAAGACGGGAACATTCGAAAAGGCATTCCGACAATGCACACCTGTATGTCAGGAACGCCTGGCAAGGCGCCGGCTGGTCGGGCCGGCACAAAAAGGCGCGGCAGTATACCGTGCCCCGCCTCTGGAAACACCTGCAGGTGGTCTGGACCAAGGTCGGCAGGGAAAGGGCATCCTTTTTGCTGGTGACGTGGGCGGTGCAATGCAGTTCAATGAGATCAGCGTAATCTTGACCGGGGCTGCCTTGCAGCCCTTCGCGGGTAAACCCGCTCCCACAGGGGAAATGCATGGCCCTGTGGGAGCGGGTTTACCCGCGAAGGGCCGCAGAGCGGCCCCAATCGCGTGTACTTGGAGATGAACCGACATGCCCGAACTTTGCGTGGGCGAGCGCCAATGGGCAGTGCCAGGCGGCAGTAATCTACTGGATGCCCTCAACGAGGCAGGCCTGAATGTGCCCTACAGCTGCCGCGCCGGCAGCTGCCACGCCTGCCTGGTGCGCTGCCTGGACGGTATGCCCATCGACGCGAAACCCGAGGCACTGGCGGCGGACAAGCGCGAGCAGGGCTGGCGCCTGGCCTGCCAGTGCGCGGTCGTCAGTGACTTGCGGGTGGCACTGTTCGACCCGCGAAGCGACGGCCTGCCGGCCGCGGTGATCGGGTTGGACTGGTTCGGCGATGTGCTGCGTTTGCGACTGAGGTCCGAGCGGCCGCTGCGTTATCAGGCAGGGCAGCATGTGCTGCTGTGGTTGGGGGCGGTGGCGCGTCCCTATTCTCTCGCCAGCCTGCCGGGGGAGGATGATTATCTCGAGTTTCATATCGACTGCCAGCGGCCGGGTGCTTTCTGCGACCAGGCGCGTGGGTTGCAGGTCGGTGATGAGTTGCGCCTCGGTGAGTTCAGGGGCGGGGCCTTGCATTATGAACTGGATTGGCTGGATCGACCGCTCTGGCTGCTGGCGGCGGGTACTGGGCTGGCGCCGTTGTGGGGCATTCTGCGTGAAGCGTTGCGCCAGGGCCATCAGGGCGAGATCCAGGTGATGCACGTGGCACGTGAGCATTACCTGGCCGAGGCACTGCAGGCGCTGGCTGGGAAACAGGTGAGTGTGGAGCTGGTGGCGAGCGAGGATTTCGAGGCGGCGTTGGCGGGGTTGCGCTTGGCGTCGCGCCAGACGGTGGCGCTGGTGTGCGGGGCGCCGAATAGTGTCGAGCGGTTTGCCCGGCGGCTATTCATCGCCGGAGTACCGCGGGGACAGGTGTTTGCTGATGTTTTCGTCGAACCTGCCTGAGGCGTTTGGCTTGCTCATGCCGGCCTCTTCGCGGGCAAGCCCGCTCCCACAGGGGGAGTAGCACTCAGGTCTGTGGGAGCGGGCTTGCCCGCGAAAGGGCCGCAAAGCGGCCCCTTTGGAGCAGGATCAACCGACCAGCGGGTCACCGACATGCAGGATCTTCATGCCGTTGGTGCCACCGATGGTGTGGTAGCTGTCGCCCTTGGTCAGGATCACCCAGTCACCTTGCTCCACCAGGCCGCGCTTGAGCAGCTCGTCCACGGCCGCCTGGCTGACCTTGTCGGCCGGCAGCGAGGCCGGGTCGAAGGCGATCGGGTAGACGCCGCGGAACATGTTGGCGCGGGCCTGGGTGGCGCGGTGCGGCGACAGCGCGAAGATCGGCACGTGCGAACGCAGGCGCGACATGATCAGCGGGGTGTAGCCACTTTCGGTGAGGGCGATGATCGCCTTGACGCCGGGGAAGTGGTTGGCGGTGTACATCGCCGCCAGGGCGATGGACTCGTCGCAGCGCTCGAAGGTGGTGTGCAGGCGGTGGCTGGACTTCTGGCTGGTCGGGTGCTTCTCGGCGCCCGAGCAGATCCGCGCCATGGCCTGCACGGCTTCGATCGGGTAGGCGCCGGCGGCGCTTTCGGCCGACAGCATCACCGCGTCGGTGTTGTCGAGCACGGCGTTGGCCACGTCGGACACTTCGGCACGGGTCGGCATCGGGTTCTGGATCATCGACTCCATCATCTGGGTCGCGACGATCACCGCTTTGTTGTTGCGGCGGGCGTGCTGGATGATCTTCTTCTGGATGGCGATCAGCTCGGCGTCGCCGATTTCCACGCCCAGGTCGCCACGGGCGACCATCACGGCGTCGGAGGCGGCGATCAGGCCGTCCAGCGTCTCGTCGTCGGCCACGGCTTCGGCGCGTTCGATCTTGGCCACCAGCCAGGCGCTGCCGCCAGCTTCGTCACGCAGCTTGCGGGCGTATTCCATGTCCTTGGCGTCGCGTGGGAACGACACGGCCAGGTAGTCCAGGTCCATTTCCGCGGCCAGTTTGATATCGGCCTTGTCTTTCTCGGTCAGGGCCGGTGCGGTCAGGCCGCCACCCTTGCGGTTGATGCCCTTGTGGTCGGACAACGGGCCGCCGACGATCACCACGCAGTGCAGGGCATCGGCGGTGGCAGTCTCGACGCGCATGACCACGCGGCCATCGTCGAGCAGCAGTTCGTCACCGACGCCGCAGTCCTTGACCAGGTCGGGGTAGTCGATGCCGACGATGTCCTGGTTGCCTTCGGTGAGCGGGTGGGCGGTGGAGAAGGTGAATTTGTCACCGACTTTCAGTTCGATGCGCTTGTTGGCGAACTTGGCGATGCGGATCTTCGGACCCTGCAGGTCGCCCAGCAGCGCGACATGGCGGCCGTTCTTGGCGGCGATCTCGCGGATCAGGCGGGCGCGGGCCTTGTGCTCGTCCGGGGTGCCGTGGGAGAAGTTCAGGCGGGCCACGTCGAGGCCGGCGAGGATCAGCTGTTCGATCACTTCCGGCGAGTTGCTGGCGGGGCCAAGGGTGGCGACGATTTTGGTACGGCGGATGGTCATGCACAGACTCCTATAGTGAAGCGCAGCAGCAGGCTACTCCTCAATTGCGTTGTAGTCATTGTTCCGTTGCACTACCGGCACGCAAGGGAGGGTAGCGTTTGAACGGCAGGGGTATGCTTGCAAATGGCGGTGAAGATTTGCCGTCAAAGGCCGATACACTGCCCATCAAAGGAGAATTCCCATGCGCACCCTGATCGTTTTGACCATGGCGGCCAGTGTCGTCGGCTGTACCCGTTGGTCCATGGACCACCACCTGAACAACGCCTATCGCGCCTACGACCGTGGCGATTGCGCGCGGGTGATGCTGGAGCTGTCGCAGGTCGACCGCACCAGCCGTGCGCGACCGTTCATCCACCCGGAAGTCTCGTTGCTGCGCGGCCAGTGCCTGGAACGGCAGAAGCTGTATGTCGATGCAGCCCAGACCTACCAGTACCTGATCCAGCAATACCCGCGCAACGAGTACGCCTACCGCGCCCAGGCCCGTCTGCAGACCCTGGAGAAGCTCGGCCACCTGCGCGGCGGCGACACGGCGGTGGCCAAGCCGGCCAGCACCACACCTTGGCGTTAATCCGAAGGTGTCGATGATTTCATGTAGTCGGCGGGGCGGGCTGGGCTAATCTATCAAAGCGTTGTAACGATTATCGCCAGTACCTTGTCTTCCTGGCTCCAGGTACAGGATTTCACTGCGATCATGTTTATCGAGCGACATATAGAACGTCACCAGCTACCTTGCGTTCTCAAGGTCTACAACCGCTGCACCGAGCAACAGATCGGCTATCTGGGCAATGCCTCCGAGGACGGCCTGATGCTGATAAGCCAGTTGCCGGTGCTGGTGGGGCCGGACTTCGAGCTGCAACTGCGGGTGCCTCTGGCCGGTGGTGGCGTGCAGTTCATCAACCTCACCGCCAGCTGCCTGTGGTGCCGTGAAGACCAGACCCCCGGGCACTACGATGCGGGCTTCATGCTGTTGCAGGCGCCCACGGAGTACGATGAGTTCGTCCGCTCTTTGCGCGACTATTTCAGTTTCCGCCCGCTGAACGCCTCCGCCTGAGGCTGGCCCAGGCCTGCCCTGGGCCGCTAGACTCTGGTCGACCTTGTTACAGGAAGACCCCGTGAGCTCCAGCATCTTCTGGCACGACTACGAAACCACCGGCATCAATCCGCGCTGCGACCGCCCATTGCAGATGGCCGGCGTGCGCACCGACCTCGATCTCAACGAAATCGAGGCGCCGATCAGCCTCTATTGCCGACCTTCGGACGACATCCTGCCGCATCCGGCGGCTTGCCTGGTCACCGGCATCACCCCGCAGCAACTGGCCAGTCATGGTTTGTGCGAAGCTGAATTCATGACTCGGGTGCATCAGCAGCTGTCGCGCCCGGGCACCTGCGGTGCCGGCTACAACACCCTGCGCTTCGACGATGAAGTCACCCGTTACAGCCTCTATCGCAACTTTTTCGACCCGTATGCCCGCGAATGGCAGGGCGGTAACAGCCGCTGGGACCTGATCGATGTGGTGCGCACTGCCTATGCCCTGCGCCCGGAAGGCATCCAGTGGCCACAGCAGGACGGGCGTACCAGCCTGCGTCTGGAGTTGCTGAGCAAGGCCAATGGCTTGGACCATGGCCAGGCTCACGAAGCGCTTTCCGACGTACGGGCGACCATTGCCCTGGCGCGCCTGATTCGCGAGAAACAACCCAAGTTGTACGACTGGTTGTTCCAGTTGCGCAGCAAGCACAAGGTGATGGAACAAGTTCGCCTGTTGCAGCCGCTGGTGCATGTATCCGGACGTTTCTCGGCGCAACGCAACTATATTGGCGTGGTGCTGCCCTTGGCCTGGCACCCGCGCAATCGCAATGCGCTGATTGTCTGCGACCTGCAACAGGATCCTCGGCCTTTGCTCCAGGAAAGTGCAGAAGCCTTGCGCCAGCGGTTATACACGCGGCGTGAAGACATGGCCGAAGGCGAACTACCGGTGCCGTTGAAGTTGGTGCATATCAACCGTTGCCCAGTCTTGGCGCCATTGTCGGTATTGCGCCCCACTGACCAACAGCGCCTGGGCATCGACTTGCCGGCGTTGCAGTCAAGTGGCGAACAGTTGGCGAATCAGCAGGCCTACTGGCAGGACAAGCTGGACATCATCTTCCAGGAGGAAGGCTTCGCGCCGAGTGAAGATCCTGAGCAACAGTTGTATGACGGATTTATCGGCGACCGGGACAAGCGCCTGAGCGAGCAAGTGCGTGGCATGGATCCCGGACTATTGGGCAAGCAGCAATGGATGTTCGATGACGCGCGACTGCCGGAGTTGTTGTTCCGCTACCGTGCGCGAAACTTCAGCGACACCCTGGATGAACAGGAACGTGCACGTTGGCAGGTGTTCTGCCAACAACGCCTGACGGACCCGCTAAGCGGCGCGCCGACCACGATCGGTGACTTTGAACTGGCATGCCAGAGCAGTTGGAGCGAAGCCAGCGAGGCCGGACGACAGGTGCTGGCGAGCTGGCTGGAACATATCAAGCAACTGAAAGTGAACTACCAACTGTGAAATAAACAGACAAACAAAAACGCCGGCAAATGCCGGCGTTTTCATTGTGCTGACCACGCGCGATGGCGTGGATCAGTCCAGCAGGGTAGCCCAGCTTTCGACGACGTCGCCGCCCCACTTGGCTTTCCATTCTTTCAGGGTCTTGTGGTTGCCACCCTTGGTTTCAATAACCTCGCCATTGTGCGGGTTCTTGTATTGCTTGACCTTACGCGCGCGTTTGGTGGCGGTGGTCTTGACGGCGCCACGTGGGGCCTTGCTCAGTTTGCTTTCCGGGTCGAGCAGGGCAATGACGTCGCGCAGCGACTTGGAATACTCGCCCATCAGGGTGCGCAGCTTGCCTTCGAATTCCAGTTCTTTCTTCAGCTTGTCGTCTTGCGACAGGTTGGCCAGGCGGGCCTGAAGTTCTTTGATCGCTTCTTCGGTGGCGCGGTATTCGTTGATCAGGGACATGGAGAGTTCCTTAATGCGTTAACAGAGATACAGTGCGGCCAATAATAGACAGGCGATACTCCCAAGTAAACAATTAAAAGGCATGCACCAATTAATAGCAGTCAGCGTATTTTTCAGGGCGAAGGTTAAGAAAAATTCACCTAGTGGCCGGGGTAATGGCTATTCCCCTGTAAGGGGCAGGGAAATGCGTTGTGCGCTTTTGCTCGGTGGGCCGGTTGCGTGGACAGGGGTAGATCATTACTGCGTTTTTCCTGGCAGGTCGCTAGAATGTGCGCCTTTGCGAAGTTCTGGAGTTTCCCTCATGCGCACCTTTCGATTGGTGATTGCCTGCCCCGACCGCGTCGGTATCGTGGCCAAGGTCAGTAATTTCCTGGCCCTCTACAATGGCTGGATCACCGAGGCCAGCCACCACTCCGACGAACAGAGTGGCTGGTTCTTCATGCGCCATGAGATCCGCGCCGAGTCCCTGCCATTCGGTATCGAGGCATTTCGCGAGGCCTTTGCGCCGATTGCCGAAGAATTCTCGATGACCTGGCGGATCACCGATTCGGCGCAGAAGAAGCGTGTGGTGTTGATGGCCAGCCGCGAGTCGCACTGCCTGGCCGACCTGCTGCACCGTTGGCACACCAACGAACTGGATTGCGAGATTCCCTGCGTGATCTCCAACCACAACGACCTGCGCAGCATGGTCGAGTGGCACGGCATTCCGTTCCACCATGTGCCGGTGGACCCGAAGGACAAGCAGCCCGCCTTCGCCGAAGTCTCGCGCCTGGTCGACGAGTATGCTGCCGACGCCGTGGTGCTGGCCCGCTACATGCAAATCCTGCCGCCACAGCTGTGCCAGGCTTACGCCGAGAAGGTCATCAACATCCACCACAGCTTCTTGCCATCGTTCGTCGGTGCCAAGCCATATCACCAGGCGGCCCTGCGTGGCGTGAAGCTGATCGGCGCGACCTGCCACTACGTCACCGAGGAGCTGGACGCCGGCCCGATCATCGAACAGGACGTGGTGCGGGTCAGCCATGCCGACAGCATCGAGGACATGGTCCGCTTCGGCCGCGATGTGGAGAAGATGGTCCTGGCCCGTGGCCTGCGCTACCACCTGGAAGACCGCGTGCTGGTGCACGGCAACAAGACCGTGGTGTTCAACTAAGGCGCGCGACCGCCATGGTAGATCCTGGAGACAAGGCCGCGGCTTCACTGCCGCCCACCCTGGGTGAAGGCTGCCTGGCGCGCTTCGACCCTGCGGCCCTGAGCGCTGAGGACGGCACCGAGTTCCCCGGTGCCGCCGAGCTCTGGGCCACGCTCAACCCGCCTGGCGACGGCGCCGCAGCAACAGCGGACGCGCCAGCAGGTAGAGGAATACCGGCCCACCGGCGAGCAGATAGAAGTAGTAGGTAACCGCGCGCCAAATCAGGATTGCCGCGGCCGCCGTCGAACTCCCCACCAGCGGTGCCAGCAAGGTCGCCGAGGTCAGCTCGGCCGCCCCGGCGCCTCCAGGCAGCAGGCTGAACTGCCCGGCGCTGAGCGCGAGCATCTGCACCAGAAAACTCGGTACCCACGCCAGTTCTACGCCCAGCCCCTTCAATACCAGGTACAGCACGCTGTAGCGCAGGCTCCAGTGCGCGCAGGTGAGGGTGAACACCAGCGCCAGGGTGCGCTTGGGCAGGCGCCAGGTGTCGGCCAGGGCGCGCATGAAGCTCAGTAGCTTGCGTGCCCAGCGTCGTTGCCTCGCCGGGGCCATGCCCAGGCGGCGCAACAGGCAGCCATTGCCGCGTATCAGCGCGCGCCGATAACGCCAAAGCAGGACAATGCCGGCCAAGGCCGCGCACAGTAGCAGGGCGCTGCCCAGCAGCATGTGCTGCTGGCTATGGCCAAGGCTGTGGAACAGGGCGTAGCCGGCGATCACCAGCAGGGCGCAGAAGAAGAACACCAGGTCGTTCAACTGGTCCATGGCGAACACCGCGCCACTGCGCGAGGGGGCGATGCGCTCACGGGCCAGCAAGGTCATCAGCGTCAGTGGGCCGCCGCTGCCGCCGGGAGTGGTGCAGATGGCGAACTCGGTGGCCATGATCACCCCGAGGCTGCGCAGCCGCCCCACCTGTGCGCCCTGTTCACCCAGGAGCAAGCGCAGGCGGGTGGCGTTGATGATCCAGCACAGCAGGATCAGCCCCAGAAGCAAGGCCATCAGCCCAGGGGAGAACGTTTGCAGGCGAGGGAGCAGTGCTTGGCCGCCCAGCAAGGCCGGGACCAGCAACGCCAGCAGCACTGCCAGGCCGAGCCAGCCCAGTCGGTTCATGGGCTGGCCTGGCGCGCCAGCCAGGTGGATTTGGTCAACGGTTCGCGGCCTTCGCTCAGCAATCGGCGTAGCGTGTTCAGCCAGTAGTTGCGCGAGCTTGCATGACGCATGTCCACCGGGTGCAGGCCCAGGCGCAGGGTGGGCGCATCGCGCCAACGCCGGCATTGCCAGTCGCTGACCATCTTGGACAGGCCGCGACGCCAGCCGCTGCGGGCGCTCCACACCAGGCCGGGGGCGCTGTAGGCGGTGAAGTCCGGCAGGCGATACAGGTGCTGCGGCGTGCTGGTGTAGCGCAGGGGGAGCTGGCGCAAGGCCTGGCGTGTGCCTTCGCTCATCAGCCAGGCCGGTGCGACGAAGCCGGCGACCGGCCAGCCTTGCCGGCCGAATACTGCCAACCCCGCCTCCAGCCGCTGCAGGGCCTGGGCCTGGTCCAGAGCGTAGAACTCTCCTTCGTGGGTATAGCAGCGGCGCATGAAGTACTCGCCCAGCCCGCGTGGTGGTGGGCCGTCGTCGGCGTGGTAGTAACCGTGCAGGGCCAGTTCGTCGCCGCGAGCCAAACGTCGTTCGAGCAAGTGACAGAAGGTTGGCGAGCGGGCCAGTGGGTTGCGCTGGTGAAAGTCTGGCACCACCAGCCAGGTCATGGGCACGCTGCCGAGTTCATCGATGGCCTGGACGAACGGCTGGTAGTCCGGCCAGGTTTCCGGCGCGACGTCGTGCAGCACCAGCATCAGGCTGCGCGCGTTGCCTGGATGCTCAGCCATGGGCACGCACTTGGGGTTGCGGGCCCAGCACGGCTTGATAGTGATGCAGCAGGCCGTTGACCACCGCGTCCCAGCTGTAATGGCGCTCGGCGTGGCGGCGGGCCTGGGTGCCCAGCGTCCGTGCGCCGGCCTCGAACACCTCGCGCACGGCGTTGGCCATGGCCGGAGCATCGTTGGCCGGGCACAGGCGCCCGCACTGCTCGTTGACGATTTCGCTGAATGCCCCGGCGCGCACGGCGACCACCGGGGTGGCGCTGGCCATGGCCTCGAGGATGACCAGGCCGAAGGTCTCCTGGTCGCCGGCATGCACCAGCAGGTCGGCGCTGGCCAGCAGCCGGGCGACCTCGTGCGCGGGGCAGAAATGGTCGATCACGCTGACATTGGCTGGCACGTTGGCGGGCATGTTCGAGCCCACCAGCAACAGGTGGTAGTGGGCACCCAGGGTGCGCATGCAGTCGAGCAGCACCGGCAGGTTCTTTTCCCGCGAGCCGCGCCCGGCGAATACCAGCAGGCGGCTGGTATCGGCGATACCTAGTTCGGCACGCAGCCCGGGGTCGCGGCGCTGGGGGTGAAACAGCGCCAGGTCGACCCCCAGGCGCTGCACGTGCACATCGTTGACGCCAAGCCTGCGCAGCTTGTCGGCCATCACCTGGCTGGGCGCCAGGACCCGGTCGAAGTTGCCGTACAGCTTGCTGACATAGGCTTCGACGTTGGGGGTGAACCAGTTGCCCATGCGGTTGCTTACCAGCAAGGGCAGGTCGGAGTGATAGAAGCCGATCACCGGCACATCAAGCTGGCGCCGGGCCTCGAGGGCGGCCCAGGCGGTGAGGTAGGGGTCGCCGACCTCGATCAAGTCGGGCTGCAGGCTGCGCAACGCGTCACACCAGGGCGCCAGGCGCAGCGGAAAGCGATAGCCGTTGCCGAAGGGCAGGGGTGGGGCGGGAACCTGGTACACACCATCGGCGTTGTCGGCGCTGGCGCCGGGAATCAATAGGCTGTGGCGTACGCCGGGCATGGCGTCGAGGCGGCGGTGTTTGGCATCAAGATAGGTCCGTACGCCGCCGCTGGCCGGGGCGTAGAACATGGTGATGTCGGCGATGTGCACGATCAGCATCCCTCCGGGATCGTCCTCGGGTGTGTCATCTGGCGATGACGCGCCTAAAGGTTGACCTTGTTGAAGGATAGTTTGTTCGATCGCGTGTCGAGGCGTCCCGTAGGCGCCGGCAAAGCAGCAGCCTACGGGACGATGGGGGGCAAGGTCAGATGCGGAAGCTGCCGACCAGATGCTTCAGGCGGCCGGCCTGTTGCTCGAGGTCCGAGCAGGCGCGCAGAGTGGCCTGCAGGTTCTCGACGCCTTCCTGGTTGAGCATGTTGATCTCGTTGATGTCCATGTTGATCGAGTCGACCACGGCCGTTTGCTCTTCGGTGGCGGTGGCCACCGACTGGTTCATGCCGTCGATCTCGCCGATGCGCTGGGTCACGCTGCCCAGGCGTTCGCCGGCCTGGTTGGCGATGTCCATGCTGTCCTGGCTGTGGCGCTGGCTCTGGCCCATGGTGTCGACGGATTCGCGGGCACCGACCTGCAGCTCTTCGATCATGGTCTGCACCTGCTGCGCCGACTCCTGGGTGCGGTGGGCCAGGTTGCGCACTTCGTCGGCGACCACGGCGAAACCACGCCCGGCCTCGCCGGCGCGGGCGGCCTCGATGGCGGCGTTGAGCGCCAGCAGGTTGGTCTGCTGGGAGATGCTGGTGATCACTTCGAGGATCTGACCGATGTTGACGGTCTTGTTGTTCAGCGTCTCGATATGCTCGCTGGAGGTGACGATCAGGTCCGACAGGCGGTTCATCGCATCGATGTTGCGCTGCACCACCTGCTGGCCTTCCTCGGCCAGCAGGCGTGCGGAGCTGGCGTGCTGCGAGGCCTGGGCGGCGTTGCCGGCGATTTCCTGGGCGGCGGCGCCGAGCTGGTTGATGGCGGCGGCGACGCTGTTGGTGCGGTTGGACTGCTCGTCGGAGTTGGCCATCGACGAGTTGGAGGCGCTGATCACCCGCAGGGCCACTTCATTGACCTGCTCGGTGGCCGACGACACTTCGCGGATCGAGCCATGGATGCGCTCGACGAAGCGGTTGAAGGCAGTGCCGAGGATGCCGAACTCGTCGTGGTTGTGGATCTCCAGGCGGCGGGTCAGGTCGCCTTCGCCCTCGGCGATGTTGGCCATGGCGCGGGTCATGGTGTGCAGCGGCTGCATCAGCACGCGAATCAGCAGGCCGAGCAGGGCGATGATGATCACCACCGCCACCAGGGTGGCGATCACCGCCGAGGTGCGGAAGGTGCTGAGCATCGAGAAGGCTTTGTCCTTGTCCACCGACAGGCCGATGTACCAGTTCGCCGAAGGCAGGCCCTTGACCGGGGTGAAGGTCAGCAGGCGGGTCTGGCCACCCTGCTCGACTTCGGTCAGCTCACGGGACAGTTTCGGGGTGTTCTGCGGGAACAGGTCCGACAGCGACTTCATCACCAGGTTCTTGTCCGGGTGCACCAGGATCTTGCCTTGGTCGTTGACCAGGAAGGCATAGCCCATGCCGCCGAAGCTCAGTGAGTTGATGATGTCCACCAGGCCGTCGAGGGCCAGGTCGCCGCCGACCACGCCGACCGAGCGCGAGGCGGTGCTGATGATCGAGATGACCATCTTGTTGGTGGCCATGTCGATGTACGGTTCGGTGAGGATCGGGCCGCTGGCGTTCAGGCCGTCCTTGTACCAGGGGCGTACGCGCGGGTCGTAGCCGTCGGGCATCTTGGTGTCCGGGCGCACGGTGAAGGTACCGTCGGGCTGGCCCAGGTAGATGGTCAGGAAGCTCGAGGTCAGGGCGTTCTGACCCAGCAGGGTGCCGGTGTTCTGCGGGAACTGGGCCAGGTTCTGGGCGACGTTCTCGACCAGTTTGATGCGCCCTTCGAACAGGTTGCGGATGTTGGTGGAGGTGGAGTCGCCCATCTCGCCCAGGTAGTTCTCCAGATCCTCGCGAATGGCGTTACGCTGGAGATAGTCGTTGTACAAGGTGAACAGGCTGAAGGCGAGGATCACGATCAGTGATGCCGCCATGAGAATCTTGTGGCTGAAACGAAGGCTTTTGTTCATGACGTGAGGCGTCCGCTAAGGTTTTGTTATCGGGTCGTTCGCACAAAGCACGGCTGGAAAACAGTGCAACATTTCCCGGGGTCCTTGTCGGGGTTGTTACTGTCTTTCTGGGGAGAATCATTTCGAAATATCGGCACATATGTGACAGAACTTGAGCAGGGGAATGATGAAGATGTCAGATTCTTCGCAAATGGTTGTAGGAGCAGGCCCTGACGGCCAGCCGGTATCCCAGGCCATGCGCCTGGCCAACCGCCATGGCCTGGTGGCGGGGGCCACCGGCACCGGCAAGACCGTCACCTTGCAGCACCTGGCCGAGCTGTTCAGCGATGCCGGGGTCGCGGTGTTCGCCGCCGACGTCAAGGGTGATCTGTGTGGCCTGGGCGCGGCCGGCGCGCCGCAGGGCAAGGTGGCCGAACGCATCGCCGGCATGCCCTGGCTGAACCACCGGCCCCAGGCATATCCGGTCAGCTTGTGGGATATCGCCGGGCAAACGGGGCATCCACTGCGTACCACAATGAGCGAGATGGGCCCCTTGTTGCTGGGCAACCTGCTGGAACTGACCGACAGCCAGCAGGCGGCCTTGTACGCCGCCTTCAAGGTGGCCGATCGCGAAGGCCTGTTGTTGCTCGACCTGAAAGACCTCAAGGCCTTGCTCGCTCACCTGAAGGACAACCCGCAGCTGCTCGGCGAGGACAGTGCGCTGATGACCAGCGCGTCGACCCAGGCCTTGCTGCGGCGCCTGGCGACCCTGGAGCAACAAGGCGCCGAGGCGCTGTTCGGTGAGCCTGCCCTGCAACTGGAAGACCTGCTGCGCCTGGATGGCGATGGCCGCGGGCGTATCCACCTGCTCGACGCCAGCCGCCTGGTGCATGATGCGCCCAAGGCCTACGCGACCTTCCTGCTGTGGTTGCTGGCCGAGCTGTTCGAGCAATTGCCTGAGCGCGGGGACGCCGACAAGCCGGTGCTGGCGTTGTTCTTCGACGAAGCGCACCTGCTGTTCAACGGTACGCCCAAGGCGTTGCAGGACCGTTTGGAGCAGGTCGTGCGCTTGATCCGCTCCAAGGGCGTGGGGGTGTACTTCGTCACCCAGTCGCCAGGCGACCTGCCGGACGCGGTGCTGGCCCAGCTGGGCCTGCGTATTCAGCATGGCTTGCGCGCATTCACGGCCAAGGAGCAGAAATCCCTGCGTGCGGTGGCCGATGGCTTCCGGCCGAACCCGGCGTTCGACAGCCTGGCGGTGCTCACTGAGCTGGGCATTGGCGAGGCACTGGTTGGGACCCTGGAGGAAAAGGGCACGCCAGCCATGGTCCAGCGGGTGCTTATCGCGCCACCGCAGTCGCGCATCGGGCCGTTGAGCGCGGCCGAGCGCAGCGCGTTGATCGCTTCGTCGCCGCTGGCCGGGCGTTATGACAAACCGATCGATCGCGAGTCGGCCTATGAGTTGCTGACCCAGCGCAAAGGCGAACCGGTGGAGCCGGCACCGCAGCCCAAGGCTGAGGAGGACAGTTTTGCCGACAAGGCTGGCGAGTTCCTGCAGAGTGCGGCAGGGCAGGCGATCAAGTCGGCGGTGCGCCAGGCGGCCAACCAGTTGGGCCGGCAGTTGGTGCGCGGCTTGATGGGGTCGTTGTTGGGGGGCAAGAAGCGCTAGGCCGTATCCATGCGTGTTTCCTGTAGGAGCCAGCCTTGCTGGCGAACCAGGCGACACGGTGGTTGGCACCGGCTGCGCCGGTGTTCGCGGGCAAGCCCGCTCCCACAGGGGCCGAGCCAGATTGAGGAATCCGCGCAGGCGCGCCAGGCGCCAGTGTAGCTGAACGAAAAAAGGCGCCCGAAGGCGCCTTTTTCTACAGCGGTATCACTCAGCCAATGGCCTTGGACGCCAGCCAGAACAGGCCGGCCGCCAGGCCCATCGACGCCGGCAGGGTCAATACCCAGGCCAGCAGGATGGTCTTCACGGTACCGCCTTGCAGGCCGCTCTTGTTGGCGACCATGGTACCGGCCACGCCCGACGACAAGACATGGGTGGTGGATACCGGCAGGCTGAAGATGTTGGCCATGCCGATGGCGCAGGCAGCGGTGATCTGTGCCGACATGCCCTGGGCATAGGTCATGCCCTGCTTGCCGATCTTCTCGCCGACGGTCAACACCACGCGCTTCCAGCCAACCATGGTGCCCAGGCCCAAAGCCAGGGCGACGGCGACGATCACCCAGAACGGGGCGTACTCGGTGGTGGCGGTCAGGTCCTTGCGCAGTTTTTCCAGGTCGGCCTTTTCACGGGCTTCCAGGCCTGGCAGCTTGCCAACTTTCTTCGCCGTGTCGTCCAGGCACAGCAGGTAACGACGCACTTCCACGCGCTTGTCGGCGCTCAGGTCGCGGTAGTCGGTCACGCCGGCGAGGGAGGACTGCAGGGCAGCGATGGTCGGCTCGGTCTGCTGCGGGTTGCAGCTGAACTGCTCCGGCAGATCGGTCGCCTTGGCCTTGCCCAGCGCCAGGAACTCACCCAGGGTAGCGGCGTTGCGCTGGTAGAACTGGCTCATGTGCAGGGTGGCGTCGCGGGTGCGTTCGATCTGGTAGGTAGTGCTGTTCAGATCGAGGACGAACTTGGCCGGAACAATACCGATCAGCACCAGCATGATCAGGCCGATGCCTTTCTGGCCATCGTTGGAGCCGTGCACGAAGCTTACGCCCATGGCCGAGATCACCAGGACCAGGCGGTTCCAGAACGGCGGGTGCTTCTTGTCGTCGAGCTTGCGGCGCTGGTCCGGGGTCTTGTGCATCTTCGACAGCGGGCGCCACCATTTCAGGCCGATCAGCACCAGCGCGGCAACGGCGAAGCCGGCCATGGGCGAGACCACCAGCGACAGGGCGATGTCGATCGCCTTCTGCCAGTTGACGCCATCGCCGAGGGGAATGTCGCTGAGCAGGGCATTGGCCAGGCCCACACCGAGGATCGAGCCGATCAGGGTGTGCGAGCTGGAGGCCGGGATGCCGAAGTACCAGGTGCCCAGGTTCCAGGTGATGGCCGCGGCCAGCAACGAGAAGACCATGGCCAGGCCGTGGCCGGTGTTCACATTGATCAGCAGTTCCACCGGCAGCAGGTGGACGATGGCATAGGCCACCCCGACACCGCCGAGCAAAACCCCGAGGAAGTTGAACACCCCGGAGAAGAACACGGCCAGGTGTGGCGGCATGGCTTTGGTATAGATGACGGTGGCTACCGCATTGGCGGTGTCATGAAAGCCATTGATGAACTCGAATGCGAGCACGAAGGTCAAAGCGAGCATCAGGCTCACGACGACCCAGGCATCCAGTCCGCTGAATAAATCGATCATGAAGGTTGTCTGGCGGTCTTAGGGGGGGCGGATTATGCCAGAAAACCATGGCAATCGATGCACCTGCCGCAGACCGATGGCTGCCGTGCATCCGTCCGTTGTTCCGCGCGAGCGTAGGCAAGGAGCTGAAATCCAAGCCGTAAAATCGGTTAATTTCCTTGAAAATCAAGGAAATGTAGTAAAGCTGAAAAGATGCTGATCATTCAAACGATTGTATGAAATTTGTGTAATTCCATTTCACCCAAGGCGATTTCGCACGAGATGTCTCGCGCCATGAGCCGTCGGCTGATGGCGCGATGAGATCGTTCGCGCTCAGTGCTCGTCCTGGCGCAAGTCTTTTTCCATCTTCTCCAGTTCCTGGGCGAACGCCTGGTCGAGGATGCTGGCGCGTTTGCGCCAAGGTTTGCGTTCCGGCTCCGGTTGTGCGGCATAAGTGGTGACTTCACCACCGTAAACATCCTTGTAACGTTCAGCCTGGCGCTCGAGTTCCGCGCGCAGTTCTTCTTTCGTCACAGTTGATACCTGAATAGGTTGAAGTGTGGCACGGGCAGGGCATACACAATCAATGTGCGGGTATCGCGCCAGTGCGAATATATCGTTGCATGAACACGCCGGTGCTGGCGTCGAGGGCAACTTGCAGGAGTGCCGGGGTTCGCTACCAGGCCTGCCACGTCTGGTGTAGGGGCAAGCGAGGTGGCAGCAACGAAAGTCTGCAGGTTGGATCCGTCTGTCAAATGCACAACCTGCGACGTCGATTATAGCAATCGATAACTCGAAGGCTATGGTTCTTTACCTGGCGCTGACAGAAGTTGTGAATGGCCAACCGTGAATATGTCATTACAGCGCGGCGAAAGTTCAAACGCATGAGGCGGCAAGTTCGCCATTGGCGGCCGGAAATGAAAACGGCCTCGCGGGTGGGCGAGGCCGTTGCCTGGGACTTCTGCGGTGGGTACCTGACCAGTCTCTCCAAAGAAGCCACATGTGGCAGGGGAAAGGTATAAGCAAAAGTGTCAGCGGTCAATTGCGATTATCGGCCGTTCGTTCGATAATCGCACGAGCTACCGTTTTCTTGAGGCAAGCCCCATGAGCGAAGAAACCAACGGCCCCGTGGCGAACGAGCCTGCGCGCAGCAACGCCTCGGCTCTGGCTCCGCCGATCGTGGCCTCGGCGGCCAAGCGGATCCAGGCGTTCACCGGTGACCCGGATTTCATGACGTCCCTGGCCCGTGGCCTGGCGGTAATTCAGGCATTCCAGGAACGCAAGCGCCACCTGACCATCGCCCAGATCAGCCACCGTACGGAAATTCCCCGCGCGGCGGTGCGCCGTTGCCTGCACACCCTGATGAAGCTTGGTTATGCCACCACTGACGGGCGCACCTATTCGCTATTGCCCAAGGTGCTGACCCTGGGCCATGCCTACCTCTCTTCCACGCCGCTGGCGGTGTCGGCCCAACCTTACCTGGACCGGATCAGCGACCAACTGCACGAAGCGGCCAACATGGCGACCCTGGAAGGGGACGACATCCTTTATATAGCGCGCTCAGCCACGGTCGAACGGCTGATCTCGGTCGACCTGTCGGTCGGCGGGCGATTGCCGGCCTATTGCACCTCGATGGGGCGCATTCTGTTGGCGGCGCTGGATGACGCCAGCCTGCACGAGTACCTGGATCGGGCCGACCTCAAGGCGCGGACCAGCCGTACCCTGCATGATGCGCAGTCGCTGCTGGCCTGTATCCAGCAGGTGCGGGAACAAGGCTGGTGCGTGGTGGATCAGGAGCTGGAGCAGGGCCTGCGTTCGATTGCCGTGCCGATCTACGATGCCTCGGGGCAGGTGCTGGCGGCGTTGAATGTCAGCACCCATGTGGGGCGGGTCAGTCGTGGCGAGCTGGAGCAGCGCTTCCTGCCGATCCTGTTGGCGGCCAGCCGTGACCTGTGCCATCAGTTGTTCGGCTGAAAATGCCGGTAGGATCTGGCCTTGCTGGCGAACACCGACGAAAGCGGTGCCTGGTTCTCCAGCAAGGCCAGTGCAATAACAGCGATCCTGTTCGATAAACGCACAGTGTTGCCTGCAACGAATTGCACCACCCCGGCTTGCTGATTAATGTCTGTCGCACGCGTCGGCTGCGCCGACCGGACAAGAACAACAAGCCCGAGGGCACCTTGATGAATACGCTCCCTTCGCTGTCGCAGTTGCACTCCGGCTAATTCTTCGCCGCGCTATCCGTTGTCTCCTGTTGCTGTGCATCGCTGATGCGCAGTAGCGTGCCTGCGCCTACCTTTCGGATAACAATAATGAACAAACCGCAATCCGCCGTCGGCCACTGCCTCGACGTCCAGTCCTTCATCAATGCCCAACCCTTGTCACGTTACCAATGGCGGGTAGTGATCCTGTGCTTCTTGATTGTCTTCCTCGATGGCCTGGATACCGCCGCCATGGGGTTCATCGCCCCGGCGTTGTCCCAGGAGTGGGGCATCGACCGTGCCAGCCTGGGTCCGGTGATGAGCGCCGCGTTGATCGGCATGGTGTTCGGCGCGCTGGGCTCCGGTCCCCTCGCCGACCGCTTTGGGCGCAAAGGCGTGCTGGTGGGGGCGGTATTGGTGTTCGGCGGGTTCAGCCTGGCCTCGGCCTATGCGAGTAACGTCGAGCAACTGCTGGTGCTGCGCTTTCTCACCGGGCTCGGCTTGGGCGCCGGCATGCCCAACGCCACCACGCTGCTTTCCGAATACACCCCCGAACGGCTCAAGTCGCTGCTGGTGACCAGCATGTTCTGCGGTTTCAACCTCGGCATGGCCGGTGGCGGGTTCATGTCCGCCAAGCTGATCCCGGCTTATGGCTGGCATAGCCTGCTGGTACTTGGCGGCGTGCTGCCGCTGCTGCTGGCGTTGGTGTTGCTGGTCTGGCTGCCGGAGTCGGCGCGTTTCCTGGTGGTGCGCAACCGGGGCAGCGACAAGGTGCGCAAGACCCTGGCGCCCATCGCGCCGGCACTGGTGGCCCAGGCTGCCAGCTTCAGCGTGCCAGAGCAGAAGGCGGTGGCGGCGCGCAACGTGTTCGCGGTGATCTTCTCCGGCACCTACGGCCTGGGCACTGTGCTGCTGTGGCTGACCTATTTCATGGGCCTGGTGATCGTCTATCTGCTGACCAGCTGGCTGCCGACGCTGATGCGCGACAGTGGCGCGAGCATGGAGCAGGCGGCGTTCATCGGCGCACTGTTCCAGTTTGGCGGCGTGCTCAGCGCGGTGGCGGTGGGCTGGGCGATGGACCGTTTCAATCCACACAAGGTGATCGGCATCTTCTACCTGCTGGCCGGCGTGTTTGCCTACGCGGTGGGGCAGAGCCTGGGCAACATCACCCTGTTGGCGACCCTGGTGCTGGTTGCGGGCATGTGTGTGAACGGCGCGCAATCGGCGATGCCGTCGCTGGCGGCGCGGTTCTATCCGACCCAGGGACGGGCGACCGGGGTGTCGTGGATGCTTGGCATCGGGCGTTTTGGCGCGATTCTCGGCGCCTGGAGCGGGGCGACACTGTTGGGTCTGGGGTGGACCTTCGAGCAGGTATTGACCGCACTGCTGGTGCCGGCGGCGCTGGCCACCATCGGCGTGGTGGTAAAGGGTTTGGTGAGCCACGCCGATGCGACCTGAGGTGATAGGGACGCGTTAAATAGCAGAGTAACAAATGGTTCGATAATCGCACGAAAGTGCGATTATCGGATTGTTGCCACCCCAACAGTCGCCGTAATCTGGGTCCATCGCAGCGACGCGAAGGCCCGCTGCTCACTGACTCGACTCGACCTGACCAGGAGTCTCCAATGGCAGCAATCCTCTCGCTTCACGAGGCTGTGAAGCAGTTCGTCCACGATGGCGACAGCGTCGCCCTCGAGGGCTTCACCCACTTGATCCCCACCGCCGCCGGCCACGAGATCATCCGCCAAGGCAAGCGCGACCTGACCTTGGTGCGCATGACTCCGGACCTGATCTACGACCAGCTGATCGGCGCCGGCTGCGCGCGCAAGCTGATCTTTTCCTGGGGCGGCAACCCGGGTGTCGGTTCGCTGCACCGCCTGCGCGACGCGGTGGAAAAACAGTGGCCGCACGCTATCGAGATCGAAGAACACAGCCATGCCGACCTGGCCAATGCCTATGTCGCCGGCGCTTCCGGCCTGCCGTTCGCCGTGCTGCGCGCCTACGCCGGATCCGACCTGCCGAAGGTCAACCCGCTGATCAAGAGCGTCACCTGTCCGTTCACCGGCGAGGTGCTCGCCGCCGTGCCCTCGGTGCGCCCGGACGTTACCGTGATTCACGCGCAAAAGGCCGACCGCAAGGGCAACGTGCTGCTGTGGGGCATCCTCGGCGTGCAGAAGGAAGCGGCCCTGGCGGCCAAGCGCTGCATTGTCACCGTCGAGGAGATCGTCGATGACCTGAACGCGCCGATGAATGCCTGCGTGTTGCCGACCTGGGCGCTCAGCGCGGTGTGCCTGGTGCCCGGTGGCGCCCACCCGTCCTACGCCCATGGCTACTACGAGCGCGACAACCGCTTCTACCAGGCCTGGGACCCGATTGCCCGCGACCGCGAGTCGTTCTGCGCCTGGATCGACAGCTATATCCGTGGCACCCGGGACTTCACCGAATTCCAGGCCAAGCTGGCCAGCACCGCGGAGGCCGCGCAATGAACTATTCCACCGCCGAAATGATGACCGTCGCCGCCGCCCGGCGCCTGCGCAACGGCGCTGTGTGCTTCGTCGGCATCGGCCTGCCGTCCAAGGCCGCCAACCTGGCGCGGCTGACCTCTTCGCCGGATGTGGTGCTGATCTACGAATCCGGCCCGATCGGCGCCAAGCCCAGCGTGTTGCCACTGTCGATCGGCGACGGCGAGCTGGCCGAGACCGCCGATACCGTGGTGCCGACCGGCGAGATCTTCCGCTACTGGCTGCAGGGGGGGCGTATCGATGTCGGTTTCCTCGGCGCGGCCCAGGTCGACCGCTTCGGCAATATCAATACCACCGTGGTCGGCGACTACCATGCGCCCAAGACCCGCCTGCCGGGTGCTGGCGGCGCGCCGGAGATCGCCGGTTCCGCCAAGCAGGTGCTGATCATCCTCAAGCAGTCGCCGCGCGCCTTCGTTGACAAGCTCGACTTCATCACCTCGGTCGGCCATGGCGAAGGTGGCGACTCGCGCAAACGTCTGGGCCTGCCCGGCGAGGGGCCGGTCGGCATCATCACCGACCTGTGCATCATGGCGCCGGAGGAGGGCACCCACGAGTTCGTGGTCACCTCGATCCACCCAGGCGTGACCCGTGAGCAGATCGTCGCCGCCACTGGTTGGGCGATCCGCTTCGCCGACAACGTGCAGCAGACCGCCGCGCCGAGCGATGCCGAACTTTGCGCCTTGCGCGACCTCGAGGCGCGCACCGCCGCCGCCCATGGCCAGACCGCAGGAGAAGCCTGATGCGCGACGTATTCATCTGTGACGCCGTGCGTACACCCATTGGCCGCTTTGGCGGCGCCCTGGCCGGGGTGCGTGCCGACGACCTGGCGGCGGTGCCGCTGAAGGCGCTGATCGAGCGCAACCCAAGCGTGCGTTGGGACCAGCTCGATGAAGTGTTCCTTGGCTGCGCCAACCAGGCCGGCGAGGACAACCGCAACGTGGCGCGCATGGCGCTGTTGCTGGCCGGCCTGCCGCAGAGCGTTCCCGGCGTGACCCTAAACCGTTTGTGCGCCTCGGGCATGGACGCCATCGGCACCGCCTTCCGTGCCATTGCCAGTGGCGAGATGGAACTGGCCATTGCCGGCGGCGTCGAGTCGATGTCCCGCGCGCCGTTCGTCATGGGCAAGGCCGAAAGCGGTTACGCGCGCAACATGAAGCTGGAGGACACCACCATTGGCTGGCGCTTCATCAACCCCTTGATGAAAGCCCAGTACGGCGTGGACGCGATGCCTGAGACCGCCGACAACGTCGCCGATGACTACCAGGTGTCGCGCGCCGATCAGGACGCCTTCGCCCTGCGCAGCCAGCAGAAGGCCGCTGCCGCCCAGGCCGCCGGCTATTTTGCCGAGGAGATCGTGCCGGTGCGTATTACCCACAAGAAAGGCGAGACCCTGGTCGAGCAGGATGAACACCTGCGTGCGGATACCACGCTGGAGGCTTTGAGCAGGCTCAAGCCCGTCAACGGCCCGGACAAGACGGTCACCGCAGGCAACGCCTCGGGCGTCAACGATGGCGCCGCCGCGCTGATCCTGGCCTCGGCCGAGGCGGTGAAGAAACATGGCCTGACCCCACGTGCCCGGGTGCTGGGCATGGCCAGCGCCGGCGTTGCGCCGCGGGTGATGGGCATCGGCCCGGTGCCGGCGGTGCGCAAGCTGACCGAGCGCCTGGGCGTGGCGGTGAACGATTTCGATGTCATCGAACTCAACGAGGCGTTTGCCAGCCAGGGCCTGGCGGTGCTGCGCGAGCTGGGCGTGGCGGACGATGCGCCGCAAGTGAACCCCAATGGTGGTGCGATCGCCCTCGGCCATCCGCTGGGCATGAGCGGCGCGCGGCTGGTGCTGACGGCGTTGCACCAGCTGGAGAAAAGCGGCGGGCGCAAAGGGCTGGCGACCATGTGTGTGGGCGTCGGTCAGGGCCTGGCGTTGGCCATCGAGCGGGTCTGATTGGTGCCGGCCTCTTCGCGGGTAAACCCGCTCCCACAGGGAACCACGCAACCCCTGTGGGAGCGGGTTTACCCGCGAAGAGGCCGGACCTGTAAGACACAAGGCGAATGGTCAATGCTGTGGCGGAACAAGATTGTTACTGGGTATGTCTAGACTTTGCAGTGACCTCCCAGGAGTAAAAACACCATGACTTCCAGCTATTACACCGGCGAAGAACGCAGCAAGCGCATCTTCGCCATCGTCGGCGCCTCGTCGGGCAATCTGGTGGAATGGTTCGACTTCTATGTCTATGCCTTCTGCGCCATCTATTTCGCCCCGGCATTCTTCCCTTCCGACGACCCGACGGTACAGTTGCTCAATACTGCCGGCGTGTTCGCCGCCGGTTTTCTGATGCGGCCCATCGGCGGCTGGGTCTTCGGCCGCCTGGCCGACCGCCACGGGCGCAAGAACTCGCTGATGATCTCGGTGCTGATGATGTGCGGCGGTTCGCTGATCATTGCCTGCCTGCCCACCTACGCCAGCATCGGCGCCTGGGCGCCAGCCCTGCTGTTGCTGGCGCGGTTGATCCAGGGGCTGTCGGTAGGCGGCGAATACGGCACCACCGCCACCTACATGAGTGAAGTGGCGCTGCGCGGCCAGCGCGGGTTCTTCGCCTCGTTCCAGTACGTGACCCTGATCGGCGGCCAGTTGCTGGCGGTGCTGGTGGTGGTGATCCTGCAGCAACTGCTCAGCGAGGACGAACTGCGCGCATACGGCTGGCGCATTCCGTTCGTGGTCGGTGCCATCGCCGCGTTGATCTCGCTGATGCTGCGTCGCTCGCTGAAAGAGACCAGCAGCGCCGAGACCCGTCAGGACAAGGACGCCGGTACCATCCGTGGGCTGTTCCGCAACCACGCCGCAGCCTTTGTCACGGTGCTGGGCTATACCGCCGGTGGTTCGCTGATTTTCTACACCTTCACCACCTACATGCAGAAGTATCTGGTCAACACCGCGGGGATGAACGCCAAGAGCGCCAGTTTCGTGATGACCGGCGCGCTGTTCCTGTTCATGGTCCTGCAGCCGGTGTTCGGCATGCTCTCCGACCGCATCGGCCGGCGTAACTCGATGCTGCTGTTCGGTGCCTTGGGCACGCTCTTCACCGTGCCGCTGCTGATGGCGCTGAAGACCGTGACCAGCCCGTTCCTGGCCTTCGTGCTGGTCAGCCTGGCCTTGTGCATCGTCAGCTTCTACACCTCGATCAGCGGCCTGGTGAAGGCCGAGATGTTCCCGCCGCAGGTACGCGCGCTGGGTGTCGGGCTGGCCTATGCGGTGGCCAACGCGGTGTTCGGTGGCTCGGCCGAGTACGTGGCCCTGGGCTTGAAAACCCTGGGGATGGAGAACACCTTCTACTGGTACGTGACGGCCATGATGGCCGTGGCCTTCCTGTTCAGCCTGCGCCTGCCCAAGCAGGCGGCGTATCTGCACCATGACCATTAAGGACGTTGCATGAGCCACCAACTGTTCGATGCCTATTTCACCGCCCCGGCCATGGGCGAGGTGTTCTCCGATCGTGGGCGGCTGCAGGGCATGCTCGATTTCGAGGCAGCCCTGGCCCGTGCCGAGGCTGGTGTCGGGCTGGTGCCGCACACGGCGGTAATGGCCATCGAGGCGGCCTGCAAGGCCGAGCGCTACGATGCGCGGGCCTTGGCCGATGCCATCGCCGTGGCCGGCAATTCGGCGATTCCGCTGGTCAAGGCACTGGGCAAGGTGGTCGCCAGCGGCGTGCCCGAGGCTGAGCGCTACGTGCACCTGGGCGCGACCAGTCAGGACGCGATGGACACCGGGCTGGTGCTGCAACTGCGCGAGGCCCTGGCGCTGCTCGACAGCGACCTCGCCAAGTTGGCTGATACCCTGGCGCGGCAGGCATTGCAGCATGCCGACACACCGATGGTGGGACGCACCTGGCTGCAACATGCCACGCCAGTGACCCTGGGGATGAAGTTGGCGAGCGTGCTTGGCGCCCTGACCCGTCATCGCCAGCGCCTCAAGGAACTGCGTCCGCGCCTTCTGGTGCTGCAGTTCGGTGGCGCCTCGGGCAGCCTGGCGGCGCTGGGCAGCAAGGCATTGCCGGTGGCCGAGGCCCTGGCCGAACAATTGCGCCTGCACTTGCCCGAGCAGCCCTGGCATACCCAGCGCGATCGCTTGGTGGAATTTGCCATGGTGTTGGGCCTGGTCGCCGGCAGCCTGGGCAAGTTCGGCCGCGATGTCAGCCTGCTGATGCAGACCGAGGCGGCTGAGCTGTTCGAGCCGGCCGCGCCGGGCAAGGGCGGCTCCTCGACCATGCCGCACAAACGCAACCCGGTCGGCGCGGCGGTGCTGATCAGCGCCGCGACGCGCGTACCGGGCCTGGTTTCGACCCTGCTGGTCGCCATGCCCCAGGAGCATGAGCGCAGCCTTGGCCTGTGGCATGCCGAATGGGAAACCCTGCCGCAGATCTGTTGCCTGGTCTCTGGCGCGCTGCGCCAGGCCCAGGTGATCGCCGAGGGCATGACGGTGGATGCCACGCGCATGCGCGACAACCTCGACCTGACCCAAGGGCTGGTTCTGGCCGAAGCCGTGAGCATCGTGCTCGCCCAGCGTCTGGGGCGCGAGCGTGCCCATCATCTGCTGGAGCAATGCTGCCAACGCGCGGTGGCCGAGCGCCGTCACCTGCGCGCGGTGCTCGGCGAGGAGCCGCAAGTCAGCGCCGAGTTGACGGCCGATGAGCTCGACCGCCTGCTCGACCCGGCCCATTACCTCGGCCAGGCGCGTGTCTGGGTGGCGCGCGCCGTGGCCGAACACCAACATTTCACTGCCTGAAAGGAGACCGCTGTGGCGCACGTGCAACTGGCCGATGGCGTACTGCATTACCAACTCGATGGCCCGGCCGATGCCCCGGTGCTGGTGCTGTCCAACTCGCTGGGGACCGATCTGCGTATGTGGGATGAGCAAGTGCCGATATGGACCGAGCACTTTCGGGTATTGCGCCACGACACCCGTGGCCATGGCGAGTCGCTGGTCACCGAGGGACCTTACAGCATCGAACAATTGGGGGGCGACGTCCTGGCGCTGCTCGATGCGTTGGACATCGAGCAGGCCCATTTCGTTGGCCTGTCCATGGGCGGGTTGGTTGGTCAGTGGCTGGGTATCAACGCCGGCAGCCGTCTGCTCAGCCTGACCTTGTGCAACACCGCGGCTAAGATCGCCAGCGACGAGGTGTGGAACAGCCGCATCGACACCGTGCTCAAGGGCGGTCGTCAGGCCATGCTCGATCTGCGCGATGCGTCCATCGCCCGTTGGTTCACCCCGGCCTTCGCCGAGGCGCGGCCGGCTGCAGCCCAGCGCATCTGCCAGATGCTGGCGCACACCTCGCCCGAGGGCTACGCGGCCAACTGCGCGGCGGTGCGCGACGCCGATATGCGCGACCAGCTCAACCATATTCAGGTCCCGACCCTGATCGTGGCCGGCAGCGCCGACGCGGTGACTACCCCGGCGCATGGCCGTTTCCTGCAGGCGGGTATCCTTGGTGCCGAGTACATCGAGTTCGCCGCCGCGCACCTGTCCAATGTCGAGGTCGGCGCGCCGTTCAGCCGCCGTGTGCTCGATTTTCTGCGCAGCCGCTGAGGAGTCCACCGTGGACGAGAAACAACGCTACGAGGCGGGCATGCAAGTGCGCCGCGCGGTGCTGGGCGATGCCCATGTGGACCGCAGCCTGGAGAAGCTCAACGACTTCAACGGCGAATTCCAGGAGATGATCACCCGCCATGCCTGGGGGGATATCTGGACTCGCCCCGGCTTGCCGCGGCATACCCGCAGCCTGATCACCATCGCCATGCTGATTGGCATGAACCGTAACGACGAGCTCAAGCTGCACCTGCGCGCGGCGGCCAATAACGGCGTGACGCGCGAAGAGATCAAGGAAGTGATCATGCAGAGCGCGATCTATTGCGGGATTCCAGCGGCCAACGCCACTTTCCACCTGGCCGAGTCGGTGTGGGATGAGCTGGGGGTGGAGTCGCGTACCCAGGTGACTTGAGGGATTGCCGGGGCTGCTGCGCAGCCCATCGCGACACAAGGCCCCAGCATTTTCCTGGTTAGATCGCTGCTTTCTTCTGGCGGATCGCCACTGGCCCGGCATTGGCCTCCACGGCCTTCTTCAAGTCGGTGCACAGTCCCAACATGAACGCCAGCTCCGCCACCACGAACAGTGGCCCGATGATCAAGCCACTGAGGTCATCGACGAACGCCGGCTTGCGCCCCTCATACCAGTGCCCGACGAACTGGATGATCCAGCCCACCACGAACGCGCCCAGCCCGGCGCTCAGCCATAATCCGGTGTCTTGCACCGCCAGTGCCTGCCCGGCCCACAGGCACAGGCCCAGCAGCAGCCCCATCAGCAGGCCGAAGCGCAAGTCCAGGCGCAGGTAGAACCACACCGACCAGACCGCCAGCAGCAAGGCCGGTGACAGCCACAGCCCGGCGACCTCCCAGCCAGGGCGCGACAGCAGGATGGTCACCGCCAGCACGATCAGCGGAATGCCGACGAAATGGGTGGCGATGTTGCGTGGGTCGCGGTGGTAGGCCGCGTATTGACTCAGGTGCTCGACGAGGTTTTTCATTGTTGTTCCTCCATCAGGGGTGAGCGCAGCATGCCCCTGTTCATCCATCGTCGTCTGTCGCCTGGCCGACAGAGTCCGCTTTGCGAGGCGCCATGCTCGATCCGCGTACCCAGTTGTTGCATGGCCAGTGGTTTCGCCAGTTGCCCATTACCTTTCAGGATAGCCTGCTGGCCTTGGGGCGCCCCCGCGAACTGACGCCGGGGCAGTGCCTGTTCCAGCGCGGCGATGCGCCCTGTGGGCTGTATGCGGTACTTGAGGGGGCGATGCGGGTCGGCGCGGTCAGCAGCGAGGGCAAGGAGGCGTTGCTGACGCTGGTCGAACCACCGCATTGGTTTGGCGAGATCAGCCTGTTCGATGGTCAGCCGCGCACCCATGACGCCTTCGCCGAAGGGCAGACGCGCCTGCTGTGGATTCCCCAGGCGCCGCTGCTCGAATGGTTGGCGCGTGAGCCGGCGTGCTGGCGCGAGCTCGCCTTGTTGATGAGCCACAAGCTGCGTTGGCTATTCGTCGCCCTGGAGCAGCAGAGCCTGCTGGCCGCCGCGCCACGACTGGCCCATCGCCTGTTGCAGATTGCCGAGGGCTACGGCGAGCGCGATGTCGCCCAGTGGCGTCTGCAGCTCTCTCAGGAGCAGTTGGCGCTGATGCTGTCGCTGTCGCGCCAGACCATCAACCAGATTCTCAGGAACCTCGAGCAGTCCGGCGTGGTGCGCCTGGGCTATGGCGAGGTGGAGATCGTCGATGTGCCTCGCTTGCGGGCGCTGGCGCAGCATCCAGGCTGACCAGGGTATCGATCATCGCCCGCGCGGCGGGAGGCAGGCGGTAGCCGCTGCGGCTGACCACGCCGCAACGCACGCTCAGCACCTCCAGCCCCGGCGGCAGGTTGCGCCAGTGCAGGCGCACCAGGGTACCGCTGGCCAGGTCGTCGGCCACTGCTTCCTCGCTGGCGCTGCCGATGGCGTCGCTGGCCAGCACCACGCTGCGCAGTACGGCCAGGTGTTCGGTCTGCAGGTGCGGGGTGAAGTCGCTGCGCCCGCTAAGGTTGGCCAGGCGCTTGCGCACACCCGGGGCGAGCAGGGCGCTGGCCAGTGGGTAGGCGAACAGGTCGTTGGTCGACAGGCTGTCCTTGGCCAGCAGCGGGTGGCCGGGGCGGCAGAAAAACAGACCGGGACGCGGGTTGAGCGCTTCGGTGTGGAAGTTCGGGTCGGCCTCGAAGGGGCGGATGTCGTCGACGAAGAACTCGATCTGTTCGCGGCGCAGGGCCTGGCCCAGGCGTTCGGCATTGTCCACCAGCAGCGCCGTGCGGATGCCTGGGTGCCGTTCGATGAACTGGCGCAGGGCCTCGGGCACCAGCCGCGCGGCCAGGGCCGGGCCACTGCCGAAATGCAGCTCGCCGGCGTCGAGCTTGGTCATCTGCAGTACTTCGTTGTTCAGCTGGGCGGCACCTTGGACCAGGCGGCGGGCGTGCTGCAGCACCACCTGGCCCTCGGGAGTGGGGGGCAGGGCCTTGTTGCCACGCTCGACCAGGGCGCAGCCAAAGGCCTGTTCCAGGCCCTGGATGGCACGACTGAACGCTGGCTGGGTGATGCCCATGGCTTCGGCGGCACGGACGAAACTGCGGTATTCGGTGAGGGCGATGAAGTAGCGCAGTTGGCGGAGGTCCATGCTCGGGCTCTGGTGCGGGGATCAGGGCTCGGTTTTAGCGTCTGCTGTATATAACGTCAAAGAATGTTATTTGATTTATATATGTCATTTAGGAATTTAACTGGGCTGCTGGCCCTTTCGCGGGTAAACCCGCTCCCACAGATACTGCACTGAATCGAAAGCAGTGACAGTCCTGTGGGAGCGGGTTTACCCGCGAAGAGGCCGGATCGGTCACAGCAGATTCAGCGGATAGCTCACGATCAGGCGGTTCTCGTCAAATGCATTGCTGCTGAAGTCCCGGCGCATCGTGGAGTTGCGCCATTTCAGCGACAGGTCCTTGAATGCCCCGGCCTGGATCACATAGGCCAGTTCGCTTTCCCGCGCCCATTCCTTGCCATCGTCGACGGCGCTGGTATGCACGTTGTCACCCTTGATATAGCGGTTCATCATAGTCAGCCCAGGAATGCCCAGGGTGACGAAGTTGAAGTCGTGGCGCAGCTGCCAGGAGCGCTCCTTGGCATTGTCGAAGCTGGCGTTGTAGCTGTCGTTGGCCAGGGTGCCGCCGCTGGTGCCGTTGACCCGCATCCAGGCATCGTCGCCGCTGACCTTCTGCAGGCCGATGTAGAAGGTGTGGCCCTGGTAGCGCGCCGAGAGCAGCGCCGAGGCCGTGCGGTTGTCGAGTTTGCCGGCACGTTCGCTGCCGTCTTCCTTGCCGGTGAAGTAGCCGAGATTGGCGCCGAGGGTCCAGTCGCCCAGCGCTTGGCTGTGCACCAGGTTCAGGTATTGCTGGCGATAGATGTCCTTGAGCCGGGCATCCCACAGGCCGACCATCGTGCGCTTGTCGTTGAAGGTGTATTCGCCGCCGGCAAAGTTGAAGCGGTCGGAGGTGATGCCGGCGCGACCTTGCATGAACATGTCCTCCATGCTCGCGTCATTGCGCGGGCTGTTGCCGCGGAACTGGCCGGCATAGACGGTCAGGCCGTCGATCTCCCGCGAGGTGAGCTGGCCACCGCGGAAGGTCTGCGGCAACGAGCGGCCATCGTCGGAGCGCAGGATCGGCAGCACCGGCATCCATTCGCCGATTTTCAGTTCGGTTTGCGACAGGCGCGATTTCAGCGCCACGCCCAGGCGCCCGAAGTCATCGGCGGGGCGGCCATCGTCATGCACCGGCAGCAGGTGGGTACCGGCGGTGCCCTTGCCGCCGTCGAGCTTCACCGAATACAGCCCCAGCACATCGACGCCGAAGCCGACGGTGCCCTGGGTGAAGCCGGAGCGGGCGTCGAGGATGAAGCTCTGGGTCCATTCCTCGGCCTTGCCCTGGGGGTTGGTCGGGTCGACGAAGTTGCGGTTGATGTAGAAGTTGCGCAGGTTGAGGCTGGCCTTGGCGTCTTGCAGGAAACCGCCTTCGGCGGCGACGGCGGGCAGGGTGCAGGATAAGGCCAACAGGCCCGGCAGCAGCTGGCGTGCAGGTTGCAAAGTGCTCATCTGTCGTGGATCTCTTGTTTTTATTGGGCGAGCCGGTGCGCTGCGGGTGTGGGCCGCAGGGTCGGCATCTGTAGAGAGCTTGTGCAACGTTGCGTGGGCGATGGTGCGGGGCGGGATGGGGGTGAGGCAATTCGCCGGGAGCGGAACGGGGCGATTATCGAACGCTATGTGGCGATGATAACGGGTGTAGGCCGTGCTGGCCTTTCGCGGGTAAACCCGCTCCTACAGGGCCTTGCATTGCCCCTGTGGGAGCGGGTTTACCCGCGAAAGGGCCCTGACAGTCAGCCAGGAAACAAAAAGCCCACCGCGAGGGTGGGCTTGATGCTGATGCTGGATCAATCAGCCTTTCGGCGTCTGGATCGCGGCCTGCTGCTGGGTCTGCTCGTACCAGCCGCCGCCGAGGGCCTTGTACAGGTTCACTTCGCTGACCAACTGCGACAGGCGGTCGCCGATCAGGGCCTGTTGGGCGCTGAACAGGTTGCGCTGGGCATCGAGGAAGGTCAGGTTGCTGTCGATACCGATGCGGTAGCGGCGTTCGGCCAGGCGGTAGTAGTCCTGGTTGGCGGCGACCAGGTCGCGCTGGGCCTGCAACTGCTCTTCGAACGTCTTGCGCGCGGCCAGGCCATCGGCGACTTCCTGGAAGGCGGTCTGGATGGTCTTTTCGTACTTGGCGACGTTGATGTCCTTCTGGATCTT